>JACCWH010000072.1 GCA_013697735.1 Trueperaceae bacterium
CTGAGGAGGTTACGGGCGTCCATCACCAGGGTGCCGCGCATGGTCGGTGCGAGCGCCGCCCAGTCGAGACGACGGTACTGATCCCAGTCCGTGACGATCACCACGGCGTCGCAGCCGCGCACGAGATCCGCCTCGGTTTCGGAGTACTCGAGCGCGAGGTCGGGGAAGAACTTGCGTGCGTTGGGCATGGCGATCGGATCGTGCGCCTTCACCACCGCCCCGCGCTGCGTCAGGTGCTCCGTCAGCGCGATGGCGGGAGCGTCGCGGACGTCGTCGGTGTTCCCCTTGAAGGCCAGCCCGAGGATGCCGATGCGCATGCCGCGAAGCACCTTGAGCTGCTCCTGCAGCCGCTCGACCACGCGCAGTCGCTGGCGCGTGTTGACGTCGATCGCCGAGCGGACGATCGGCATGTCGTAGTCGTAGCGCCGGGCAGCCGTGAGCACGGCGGCCGTGTCTTTGCCGAAGCACGAGCCCCCCCAGCCCATGCCCGCCTGGAGGAAGCGCGGACCGATGCGCTCGTCGAGCCCGATCGCGCGGGCGACCTCGGTGATGTCGGCCCCCACGCGCTCGGCGAGGCCCGCGAACTCGTTGATGAAGGAGATCTTCGTTGCCAGGAAGGAGTTCGCGGCGTACTTCGTGAGCTCCGCCGAGGTCGTGCTCGACGTGATCAGGCTCGGCAACCGGTAGCGCTCCGGGCGAGGCGCGGTGGGGGGCGGCTCGAAGGTCTGCTCGAGGAGCGGCGCGTAGAGCTGCCGGAGCATCGCGATCGCCTCGGGGGCGTGCGCGCCGATCACGATCCGGTCGGGGTAGAAGGTGTCGCGGATCGCCTGCCCCTCTGCCAGGAACTCGGGGTTCGAGGCGACGTGGACCGTCGCCTGCACGCCACGCTCCTCGAGCGTCCGCTCGAGGATGCCCTCGACGTGCCGCGCGGAGCCGATCGGCACGGTGCTCTTGTTCACCACCGTGAGCACGGCGCCGGGCTCGATCGCATTCGCGACGTCGCGCGCCGCCTGGTCGACGTACTGCAGGTCGGCGTCGCCATCGTGCCGCGTCGGCGTACCGACCGCGATCATGACGACGCCCTCGCCCTTCAGCGTCGGGATCTTCTCGCGGAACTCGACGCGGCCTCGAACCGACGCGAGCAGCTCCGGGAGACCGTGTTCGAAGATCGTCGCTTCACCGTTCTTCAGGCGTTCGACGACGGCGGGATTGATGTCGACGCAGGTGACGTCGTGGCCGAGGTAGGAGAGGGCGAGGCCGGTCGTGAGGCCGACGTAGCCGGTACCGATGATGGTGACGTTCATGTGATCAAGGAGGGGTCTCCAGTCCTTTCGGGAGGGTCGGTCCGTCGTTCGAGCCGTAGCACCGAGTCTACCGTCCTCGCCGGCGGCGCCCGCGAGGAAGCGCACTCGCGTGCGCGTCGAGCTCGCTGCGCACGCTCCTCAGCGACCCGTTCGCCTCGCCAGCACCAGCGGCGTGCGCAGCACCAGTTCGACGTCCCACCAGACCGACCAGTTACGCACGTAGTGCGCCTCCATGGCCTGGCGTTCCGCGAAGGTGATGTCGTTGCGCCCCGATACCTGCCAGTAGCCCGTCATGCCGGGGCGCGCCAGGAAGACGAGCTCCCGTTCGGTGCCCATCTGTTCGAGCTCGCGCACCAGGTACGGGCGGGGGCCGACGAGGCTCATGTCGCCGAGCAGCACGTTCACCAACTGCGGGAGTTCGTCGAGCGACGATCGCCGCAGCCAATGGCCGGCGCCCGTCACGCGCGGATCGTCCTGCAGCTTGTGGTAGCGGCCGTACTCGTCTCGGAGCGTCTCGTCCCCCGCCATCAGATCGGCGAGTCGGGCATCGGCGTCGACGAACATCGTGCGGAACTTGAGGCAGCCGAACGTGCGGCCGTAGCGCCCGAGCCGCTCCGAGCGGTAGAGCGCCGGACCCGGCGAGTCGCGCCGTATCCAGAGGGCGATGAGGGCGAGCATGGGGGCGAGTGCCGCGAGCAACAGCGCCGCCCCGATCAGATCCATGGCGCGCTTGACCGAGCGGTTCGTGGCGGAAGCGAGTTCGTTGCGGATCTCGAGCGACAGCGCGGTCCCGAGGGGTGCCGCCGTGAAGGAGGCTGCGGGGAGGCCCTGGAGCTCGGGTAGGAACTGGACGTAGCGGAGGCGGCGGTTCGCGCGCAGCAGCACCTCGTCGAAGTCGAGCCCGCTGGCGGCGTCGGGAGCGACGATCGCGTGCCGGACGCCCGACTCCGCGACGTAACGCCACGCTGCGTCGAGCGGCCCCATGACGGGCAGGTCGGAGACGTGCCACCCGTCGGCGTTCCCGAAGGCCGCGACCGGGTGCAGGCCGATGCCGGGGTAGGCGAGGAGGTGCCGAGCGACGCGCGCGGAGGCTTCGCTGGAGCCGAGCAGGACGACGGGGCGCCCCCAGAGCCGCAGATCGCGCAGCGACGCCTTGACGAAGGCGCGGATGGCCGGCGCCGCGATCACGCTGATGATGCCGGCGAGCACGACGACCGTGCCCGGCAATGGCAGCGCCTCGGGGAAGAGGAGTGCGCCGAACCCGAGCGCGACCGCCCCCGCCCCGGCGGCGCGCACGGTGCGCGCGAGGGAGACGTGCGACGCCAAGCCGTAGCCCGGGTAGAGGCCCGACCACGCCGCCATGGCGGGCCAGACCAGCACCGCGTACGCGAGCGGCGTGGTCCAGACGCCACCCAGCGTGACGGCCGGATCGAAGGTCCCCACCGCCAGCGTGGCGAGCGAGACTGCGATCGCGCCCGCGGCTGCGTCGCCGAGCGCCAGGGCCGTGCGCACGGTGGCGAAGCTCCCCACGCCGGTCTCGGCGACGGCCGCGCGGCTCGGGTGCATGGCCCGCCAGCCGAGGACCGCCGCCAGCGGATAGATCACGCTGCCGGCGAGGAGCGTGGCGTCGAAGACGTTCAGGATCAACACACCGAGGATCACCACGACTGCCGCCCGGTCGCGCTGCTGCACCGCCCGGAGCGACAGCAGCACCATCAGGCCGAGGAGGCCCACCGCTCCGAAGACGCCGCGGTCGACCCACGCCGCGAGCACGGCGTTGTGTGCGTGCGCCGCGACGGGCCGGACCCGCGTCTCGTCGGGGCGCAGCTGGGCTGTGGAACGCGGGAGCCCGTCCGTGCCCCACCCCCACAGCGGCCGGGCGGCGATGGCGGCGAGCGCGTCGCGCCAGATCGGGAGCCGCGAGCTCTGCAGGTCGGTGCCGCGGTCGGCGATCCCGGCGGCGTAGGAGACGCGCTCGCTCGTGGCGGTGAGCTGCATCTCGCTCACGGCGAGTTGGGCACCGATGCTCCGGGTGCGATCGACGACCACGCCGGTGTACCAGCCGAGGGGTCGCTCCCCCTCGAAGCGGAAGGTCACCGCCCCGCGCTCCCAGCCGTCGCCCAACGGTTCGAGGGTGGCGTCGAGCACCACGACGCCCCCGCTGCCACCCGCGCTGAGCGCGCCGGCGCTCACGGTCGACGTGAGGACGGTGTCGCGCTCCCCACCCCCCGGCCGCCCCCACCCGTCGAGGCCGGGACGGAGGCCGTCCGTCGCTCGCCACGCGGCGCTCAGCGTGTAGGTCTCGCCCGGTACCAAGGTGACGACCTGCTGCAGTCGCGCCCATGGCTCCGGCCACGCCTTGGTGACGATGAACACCGTGCGTTCCTCGCCGGCGACGCGCTCGGTGCGGCTGACGACGCCCACGCCGAGGTGATGCCACCAGTCGCCGACGGCGATCTCCGTGCCGCGCAGCAGGTTCGCTTCTTCGCTCGCGGGCAGGATCAGGTTCGTGACGAACCCCGGACGGCCGAGGCCGACGAGCGTCGCCGCGCCGCTCGCGATGACCGCCATGAGCGCTATCAAGGTCCATTCGGCGATCTTCACGTTCCGACCACCACCGCGCCGGAGCAGTCGGATGCCGATCGCCACGAGCAGCCACACGAACATCGCCTCGCGGGCGCCCGACAGCACCACGCCGACGCCGCCGAGCGCGAGCGCTATGATCCGCAGGCGGGCGGAGGGGACCACCACGGCGAGCAGGCTGGACAGGACGAGGATGGCGTGACCGAAGAGGGCGCTGTGACCGTGCCAGGTGAGGGAATCGAGGAGGGTGAGCGCCGTGTCGAGGCGCATCGCATCGAGTTGCCGGAGGCCGATCGTGAGCGTCAGCGCGAGGCCGACCACCAGTCCACCGCCGATGTCGTTCGGCACCGAAGCGTCGTGCAGGACGCGTCGCATCGCCGAGGCGGACCGGAAGATGAGCCACACCGCGAGCACCTGACCGATCGTGAGCGCCCCCGCCATGGCGTGTCCCGTGACCATCAGCGGCACGCCGAGGAGCGCGGCGCAGAGCCACCACCAGCGGTCGGCGCGATGGATCTCCAGACGGCCCGTGGCGACGGCGAGCAGCGCCAGGAAGGGGCCGATCGCCGGGACCACGGCGAAGCCGAGCCCGGCGGCGAACGCGAGCCCGCGGCGGAAGGGTGCGGCGCGCGGCGGAGAGGCCATCGACGAAGTCTAGCCCGCGCTCAACGCGCTTCCGGCGCCGATGCAGCCACGAGCGAGATGAGGTCGGCCATGAGCGTCTCGCGGCGGCGGTGCGTCTCGACGAAGGTGCGTCCGCGAGCGCCCAGTGCGCGCGCCTCCTCCGGATCGGCGAGGAGGTCGCCGAGTGCGCGGGCGAGGGCTCGCGCGTCGTCGGGCGGCACCGTGCGCGCTATGGCGTGTCCCTCCAGGACGTCGATGACCTCGCCCTCGCCCGCGTGGACGACCGGGCGCCCGGACGCCATGTACTCCCACAGCTTCGCGGGTTGGGTCCAGAGGAAGATCGGATTGCGGCGGACGTGCGACACGAGCACGTCGGCGCCGCGGTACGTCTCGCACAGGTCGTCGAAGCGTTGGTACGGCGCGATCGTGACGTTCATCGCCCCGTCGGCGGCGGCCCGCAACGCGTCGCGCTCCGGACCGTCGCCGACGAGCGTGAAGTCGACGTCGCCCAGGAGTTTGGCGGCCTCGATCAGCGTCAGGAGCCCGTGGTTGTACCCGAAGAGCCCGGTGTAGACGACGTGCGGGCGCCCCCCGGTGAGGATCGGCGAACGGCTCACCGGCTCGAGTGCCTGCAGCACCTCGTCGCTCACGCCGTTCGGGATGGTGGCAGCGCGCTGTGGACGCTCGGCGAAGTACGCGAGGAGTCCGTGCGTGGCGGTCACCAGCACGTCGGCCGATCGACCCGTGAAGCGCATGAGCGCCTCGAGCAGCCTGTCGACCCCAAAGGTGCGTCTGCCGGCTGCCTTCGGATAGAGCCAGGTCAGGTCGCGCACGTCCCAGACGAAGCGGCTGCCCGTGCAGCGCGCCGCCAGCAGACCGACGGGCCCCAGGAACATGAACGGGCTCGACGCGAGCACGAGCGACGGCGGGCGCCGCAGCACGTGCGCGAGCGCCTGGAGCGCGAAGAGCGACTCGGAGAGCAGGCGCAGCGCGAGGGCGTCCTTGCGCACGATCCACGGCCGTATCCGGACGACGGTGATGCCCGCTTCGTCGCGCACGTCGGGCGACGTCCGGTCGAACCCGTCGTGGATGACGTGCTGGGGGTAGTGCGGCATGTGCGTGATCACGCTCACCCGCCAGCCGGCGCGAGCGAAATGGTCGGCCATCGCCGAGAGTCGCTTGGCGGCAGCGTTCGTCTCCGGGCGGAAGTTGGGCGTCAGCATGATGACGGCTCGAGGCGAGGGCGGTGCGGGGCGGACCACGCCCCCGAGTCTAGCCGCTCGCCTCCCGCCTGCGGTCCCTGGCGCTCGCGAGCGGCAGGGCGGCGAGCCCCAGCACGACCGCTGCGAGCACGCCCGCCGACGTCAGCGTGAGATCGAAGACGTTCATCAGCATCACGGCGGCCACGAGCCCCACGCCCGTGGGGCCGCCTCGCCGCCACGCGATCACGAAGAGCACGACGCTCAGCCACGCGATCGCCACCAGCCCCGGCGTGCCGTAGGCGGCGGCGTAGCCGAGCCAGAGATTGTGTGCATGCGCCGGGGCGGAGCGGCCGTCGTCGGGGCGCTCACGCACCCACGCGGCCGAAATGGCGTCGGGGCCGCCACCGCGGAGCGGGTCATGCCGCCAGGCCGCCACGGCCGTCGCCCAGATCTCGGTGCGTGCGATCGTGTTGCCGTCTTGGCTCGCCGTGAGATCGAAGCGGTCGATGGCGCCGCCACCGGCGACGGCGAGGCCCACGACGATCGCGGCCGCTACCAGACGCCCCGGCGTCCGGAGGCGCGCCGGCACCAGCAGCGGGAGGAGCCAGACGCCGGCGAGCGCGACGCCCAGCCACGCCGCGCGCGAGCCACTGAGGAAGACGCACGCCACGGCGAACGCGAACGCGAGCAGCCCCCAGCGGGCGGCGCCACGCCCCAATGCGAGCACCAACGCCGTCGCGCCCAGTGCGGCTGCCGTGTGCCCCAGCGTGTTCGGGTGATCGAGCCACACGCCGGACCTCGCCGTCGGCGTGGCGAGCGGCTGCCGACGCGCTCCGTCCGTCGCTCGCAGCGTCACGTTCCGGAGCTCCAGTCGTGTGCCCGACTCGAGGTGGAGGAGGAACGTCGCCCTGTCGAGGGAGGCCAACGCCTCGTGCTCCGCGACGAGCGTGAAGCGCTGCCAGTCGGGCGTCGGATCGACGTGGAGGGTCGGGTGGGCGAAGAGGTGCTCGCTCGGGACCGGCAGGCGCACGTGCGCGCCTGCCGGCTCGACGGGGTCGACGGTGATCCAGTCACCGTCCAGGAACGTTTCGATGCGCACGTCGCGCAGCTCGAGTTCGCCCGGCACCGGGCCGATGGCGAGCTCGAAGGCGCGTCCGCTCGCCGCTGCCGGGAACGTGTACTCGACCGCGTACCGCGCCCACTCGGCGCCAGCGACCAGCGTCTCGCAGCCGTGGAACGACGGCGCGAACGTCCGCAGCTGCACGCTGCACGGCTCGCCCGTCAGCGACGCCGACGCACGGGTATCGAACGACGCGCGCACGCGGGTGCCGCCGATCGGTCGCTCGACGCGGGCCCGGCGGACGATGGGGCGCTCGCTGCCCGCGATCCGAGTGAACGTCCCGCCGGCGTCGTCCGCGACGAGCTCCTGCGTGGTGCGCGGGGAGTTGGTGTACCACTGCCATGGCTCGCTCGAGGCGAGCGTCCGAGCGTCGAACGAGAGTTCGAGCTGGGTCGTCCCCTCGGCGAGGCGCCACGTCTTCGGCACGATCCGGACGTCGTTGCGCCGCCACCCGGGCGAATTTGCATCGAGGGCGCTCACGCCGCGCAGGAGCTCCACGGCGCTCCGGGGGGCGGCGTCGCTCCAGAGGGCACGGCTCAGCTCCCGCTCGAGTCCGGCGGCGGCCGCGAGGATCGCGAGACCGATCGTCAGGCCGATGAGAACGGCGCGTGCCCGCCGCACCGTGAAGAGCGCCCCGATCGCGATGCCCCCGACGGCCTGGAGGATCAGGTCGGGATCGGGCGCGCCCCCCACCAGCGAGACACCGATCGGGAGCACGAATCCGGCCCATGCCACGAGCCAGGGGCGGAGCGGCGGGAGGCGACGGCGACTCGTGTGCAGCGCGGCAGCGAGGAGCAGAGCGGCTGGCGGGAAGAGGGGGACGGCCGCCGCCGCCGCCGCCGCGAGCGCGTCCCTCGGCGTCTTCCGATCACGCCGCTGCATGCGCTCCCAGGGCGCGAGCGAGGGTCGCCTCCATGCGCGTCACGCAGGCGTCCCAGCCGTAGTGCTCGAGCACGTGCGCCCGGCCGCTCCTCCCCATCGTGGCCCTGAGGTCGACGTCGCGCACGAGTCGTCCGAGTGCCTCGGCGGCGGCGCCCGCATCCTCACGGGGGACGACGATGCCGGTCTGCCCGTCCACGACGACCTCGGGAAGACCGCCGACGTCGCTCACCACGACCGGCACGCCACATGCCGACGCCTCGATGACGGCCACGCCGAAGCTTTCGCTGTCGAGACGACTGAGCGCCACGTAGACGTCGAGCTCCTGCAGGTGGCTCGGCACCTCCTCGTGCGCGACGGCGCCGACGAATCGTGTCGCGTCGTCGATGCCGAGCGAGGCCGCGAGCGACCGGAGTTTTGCCTCGTCCGGGCCACCGCCGACGACGCGCAGCCGCAGGCGCTCGGCCGTCTGGGCGCCCAGCGTCGGGTCGGCGCGGAGGTGAGCGAAGGCGCGCAACAGCAGGTCGACGCCGTACTTCGGCGCCAGGGTCTTGACGGTGCCGATGGTGATGGTGCTCTCGCCGAGCCGCGGCTGCGGCGCGAACGCGCTGGTGTCGATGCCGAAGGGCACCACGTCGAGCTTCGCACCGACGCTCGGGTGAAGCGAGGCGGTGCGGCGCGCCATCGTCTCGCTCGTCGAACAGACCCGGTCGGCACGCGCCAAGTTGCGAGCCACCAGCTGCCGGTGGAGGGGGGACTTCGCCGGGAAGTCGTACACGTCGCTCCCCCACACCGAGAGCACGTTCGGGGCGAACCCGGTGAGGCGGCCCAGGGTGCCGTAGCCACTCGCGAAGTGCGTATTGAGTACGTCGGGACGAACGTGCGCGAGGACGCGCCGGGCAGCGAAGACGTTCGCGAAGAACCCGGCCGGAGGTGGCACGGGGAGCGCGTGGAAGTGGACCTCCGGGTCCATCGGTGCCCCGTGGTGGACGCTGCTGAGCAGGTGGACGTCGTGACCGCGCCGCGCCAACGCGTTCACCCAGCGCACGGTGTGGATCGAGTGGCGCTTCGCCAGGAACGCGATCCTCACGCTGCGGGCCTCTGGATGCGCGCGATACCGATCGCCACGACCAACCAGACCAGGTACCCCGTGGCGAGATTGTTCTGGGTGAGCGAGATCTCGAACACCTGATGCACGAGGATGCCGGCGAAGCACGACGCCGCGATCCGCACGCCGATGTCGGCGCGACCGCGCCGGAACTGCGCCCACACGCTCCAGAGGAAGAGCACCAGCGCGGCGAGGCCGACGGCGCCGGTCTGCAGCGCCGTCTGCAGGTAGAGATTGTGCGACGACCAGCGGTACCCGGTGACGGATTCGGCGGTGACGCCGGCGCCGTACCCGAGCCACGGTCGCGCGGCGATCGCCGTCCACAGGTCGTCCCAGAAGAGGTGGCGGCCCGAGAAGAGGTTCTGGCCGGTGAGCGCGACCGAGAGTTCCTGGAGCCGCATCCCCCAAGCGTGCGACGGGGCGATGAGGAGGAGCACGGTGACGGCGAACGCCACGAGCATGATGGCGCCGAAGGCGGCGTGGTAGACGCCTCTGCGGCGGGTCAACGACGGCCACAGCAGGGCGACGCACAGGGACGTCGCGGCGGCGAGCCAGGTGGCTCGGGAGCCGCTCGCGACGAGGAGGAGGAGGATCGACGCTCCGCCCGAGACCGCGATGAACCGCCGCAGGCTGCGCCACCCCGACAGCCGCGCCAGTAGCCACGCGAGGTGCCCGTACGCGAGCGCGAAGAGCCCGAGGGCGTTGGGGTGGCCGAAGACGCCGGCGAAGGCGCGCGGCGCGCCGAGCGCGAGCCACCACGCCACGTGAGCGACCACGAGTAGGGTCGGGACCCACAGCAGCATCGCGAGCGACGAGCGCGACCACCGCACGAGCGCCAATCCCGCCGTGAAGCCGACCACGAGGAGGAGCTGCACCACGTTGGTGATGCCCGCCGTGCTCGGGTTCGCCGCCGTCGACGCGACGTAGAGGACGATGAGCGGTAGCGCCCCCAGCACCAGGTGTGCCGAGGTGCGCGGGACCGTGCCCTGCCGGACGATGTACCCGAGCAGGGCCGCCGCGCCCGACGCCATGACGATCGCGAGCGCGAGCACCCCGACGCCCCCGAGGTAGGGGCGCGTCACCGCGACGAGCGGCGCCACCACGCCCAGCGCGGCGATGGCGCTCCAGCGCAGCAGGTCGTCGCCGCGGACGCCGTGCTCAGTTCGGAGCGTCATCGGCACCTGTCGTCCGGGTGAGCGTCGCGGCGACTTCACGAGCGCGGGCGGTCCAGGCATGGCGCGCTCGCGCCTCCCAGACGGCGCGATAGGCGGCGTCGAGTACCTCCCGCTTGGCCGTCAGCATGGCGACGAGGCTGCCGAAACCCGCCGCGTCGTCGACGACCCAGCCGAGCCCCTCGCGCTCGACGAAGCGCGCCGTTTCCGTCCCGGGCGTCGTGATGATCGGCACGCCGTGCGTGATCGCCTCGGCGACCTTGACCGGCATCGCGAACGACAGGTACGTGGTCGCCTCCCAGGCGATGACGACGGCGTCGGCCTCGTCGTAGAGGCGATCGAGCTCGCCCCCCGAGGCGTGGACGATCCGGACGTTCGCCGGCACCTCGTACGCGTGGGCGATGCCCGCCCACTCCTCCTGGCGGCAGCAGAGGGTGACGCGGACGCCCCTCGTCGCCGCGGCGAACGCGAACGTCGGCCGCAGGTCGTAGACGGGCGGCTTCACGCCGCCGACGTAGAGGAGCTCGAGGGGCCGTGCCTCGCGCGCCGCCGTGCGCGGTGGTGCGTCGCCGGTCGCACCCGGCGGCAGCGCGCTCAGGCTCCGCGGCCAGCGGCCCGGCAGGTGCTCGGCCACGCCGAGCGAGGGGAGGAAGAGATGGTCGACGTGGCGACGGAAGACCTGCCAATCCCAGGTGTGGAAGGCGCGCGCGACCTGGCGCTCGACCACCCCCTCGTGCGAGAGGGCTCGAAACCGCCAGAAGACGTCGCGGTAGAAGACGCCGCTCGGCACGCGGTGCCTGGCGAGCGCGGAGAAGATCCTCGCCTCGAGCAGCGGGTGGGTGGGGACGTGGTGCGGCTCGGTCAGGGCTGCCGGGAGTGAGTGGGTCTCGCCGTAGGCGAAGGCGAAGGTGCCCCCCGAGCGCAGGTGCCGCCACACCCGCCGCGCCGCGCGAGCGCGCTCGCGCGCGGTGCCGGTGATGGCCCAGACCTCGTAGCCCGTCTCCTCGAAGGCGCGGAGCATCTGGTACGGACGTACCTGGCTGCCCGAGCGGCCGCCGGCGCGGACGGGCGCCGGGTGGTGGAAGACGCAGGCGGCGCGCGGCGCCTCGTTCGGTGCTGCGCGCGGCGCTGCGTGGACCGCTGGTGGCGTGGGAGGCATCGTCGAGACGCACTGTACCGAGTCGGCTCCGCCGGCTGCGCCCTCAGCGCGGCGGCCCCGCGCGCGACGAGGGCCGCCGCGAGCGCGACGACGCTGCCTCGCGTGCGGGCCCGCGAGGTACGATGCGCCGATGGATCGCGTGGTGGTCGAGCCTCTCGCATGGGATAGCGACTTCTGGGGCTTCCCTGTCGGCATGGTGCTGGCGGAGCCCGGCGACGCCCGCGGCGACGACGACGTGGCACGTGAGCTCGACCGTTTCCGCGTCGTGCAGGCGCAGGTCGACCTCGCGCGCGCGGGGGCGGCGCGCGAGCTCGCGTCGCACGGGTTCTTCCCGGTCGACAACCGACTCGAGCACGAGCTCGACCTGCGGCGCTATTACGAGGAGGGCGAGGCTCGCGAGCATGCGCCGACGCCGCCCGGGGCGACATGGCTGACGTCCATGGAGCGGAGCGAGGCGCGCGCGTACGCCGAGCAGCTGCTGCCGCAATCGCGTTTCAACGCGTTCCCCGTGCCCGCGTCGCGCATCGTGGACTTCTACGAGCTGTGGATCGAGAAGGCGCAGGCCGGTGCGTTCGACGATGGACTCCTGCACCTGAAGATCGACGGTGCGTCCGCGGGATTCGCCTCGACGCGGCTCCGCGATGGCGTGCTGACCATGGGGCTGATCGGCGTCGACACGGCGTTCCGGGGGGGCGGGGTGTTCGAGCTGTTGCTCGACGCCATGCTCGCGGGTGCTCGCCGAGACGGTGCTCGAAGCGTCACCATGACGACGGAAGGGATCAACCTCGCCGCGCGGCGTTCCTTCGCCCGCCACGGCTTCCGGCTCACGCGCGACAGGCTCTGGATGTACAGGATCCGATGAGCGACGTCCGATTCAACTGGCCGACCCTCGTCGGCACGGAGCGCGAGCACGTCGCCGAGGCGATCGGCAACCAGTCGCTCTCGGGCGACGGGCCGTGGACGGTGCGGAGTTCGGAGCGCCTCGCCGCCATCACCGGGTCGTCGCGCGTGCTCCTGACGAGCTCGTGCACGCAGGCGCTCGAGCTCGCCGCGATCCTGCTCGACCTCACGCCCGGCGACGAGGTCATCATGCCGTCGTACACGTTCGTCTCCACCGCAAATGCGTTCGTCCTGCGGGGCGCGGTACCGGTCTTCGTCGACGTCGAGCCCGGAACGATGAACATCGACGCGGCCCTGATCGAGGCCGCCGTGACCGAGCGCACGCGGGCAATCGCCGTCGTCCATTACGCCGGCGTCGCCTGTGCCATGGGCGAGATCGGCGCCATCGCCGAGCGGCACGGTCTCGCCGTGGTGGAGGACGCCGCCCAAGCGATCGACGCGCGCTACGAGGATCGACACCTCGGCGCGATCGGTACCTTCGGGACGTTCAGTTTTCACGACACGAAGAACGTCACCTCCGGTGGGGAGGGGGGCGCGCTGCTCGTGAACGACGAGCGGTACTGGGATCGCGCGCGCATCGTCCGCGAGAAGGGGACGAACCGCTCGCTCTTCCTCGAGGGCCTCGTCGACAAGTACAGCTGGGTCGACGTGGGGTCGTCGTTCCTCATGGCGGAGCTCAACGCGGCGTTCCTCGCCGCTCAGCTCGACGCCCTCGACGCGATCACGCGCACGCGGCTCGCAGCGTGGCGTCGCTACCGAGCGCTGCTCGAGCCGCTCGTACGCTCGGGCGCGCTCGAGGTCGGCGAGATCCCGCCCTACGCGACGCACAACGCGCACCTCCACTTCGTCAAGGCGCGCGACGGCGCGGAGCGGAACGCGCTCATCGCCTGGCTGCGCGAGGCCGGCATCACGGCGCCGTTCCACTACGTCCCCCTCCACTCCGCGCCGGGCGGGAGGAAGTTCGGTCGCTTCCACGGCGAGGACGCATGGACGACGCGAGAGGCCGCTCGCCTCGTACGGTTGCCGCTCTTCCATGGCATCGACGACGAGACGCAACGTCGCGTCGTCGCTGCGATCGCGTCGTTCTACGCCTCGTGAGGGCCTCCGCGCATGGCGGGTGAGGCCGCCCGGCCGCCCACCACGCTGCATCTCGGCCACACGGGGATCTACGTGGAGGAGCTGTTCGCCTTCCTCGAGCGGCGGGGCGAGGCGACAGGACACGCCCACCTGGCCCGAGGGCGCCTCGACGAGACGTTCACGTCGACGCCGGCACGTCCGCCGTGGCTGTTCCAGGCGAGGGGACGCCTCGAGTTCCTGCGGTGGGCGTCGAGGTGGGGCATGGCGGCGGACAAGATCGTGGTGCACGGGCTCTTCGACGCGATGATCATCGTGCTCCTCGCGCTGCGGCCGGCGCTCCGCCGGAAGACGTGCTGGATCGCGTGGGGTGGCGACCTCTACGTCCACCAGAAGCCGGTCACGACGCTCCAGTCGCGCGTCGTCTGGTACCTGCGCCGGTTCGTGGTGGCTCGACTCCCGCAGATCGCGACGCACGTCCCGGGCGACGCCGCGCTCTGCCGGGAGTGGTTCGGCTGGCGTGGCGCGTACATCGATGCGATCACGTACCCGAACTCGATCATCCACGTGCGCGCGAGCCCGCCGCGGAGGGTCGGCGCACGCGTGCGCGTCCTCGCTGGCAACTCGGCCGTCCCCACCAACAACCACCACGACCTCTTCCTTCGCCTCGCGCGCATCGACGACGGCGCGATGGAGGTGCACTGCCCGCTCTCCTACGGCCCCGCCGAGGCGCGTGCGGCCGCGATCGAAGCGGGGCGGAGCGCGTTCGGCGACCGGTTCCGGCCGATCGTCGAGATGATGCCGTTCGACCGCTACCTCGACTTCCTCACGACGATCGACGTCGCCGCCTTCGATCACGATCATCAGGCGGCGCTCGGCAACGTGCTGGCGCTCATCGGGATGGGGAAGCGCGTCTTCCTGAAGCGTGCGACGACCACGTGGCAGCACCTCCAGGCGTCGGGTCTCACCGTCTTCGACATCGATGCGCTCGATCTCGACGTCGCCTTCGCGGAGCGCGAGGAGAACGTTCGACGGGTGGCGGAGCTCTACAGCGAGGCGCGGCTCGTGCAGGGACTGCGCCTCGTCTTCGCCCCGGTCGGCGCAGTGACCGGGGCGAACCCTGCGTGCTGAAGGCGTTCGCGAAAGACAGCGTCGTCTACGCGGTGCCCGCCGTCTTCTCCCGGGGTCTGGCCGTACTGCTCATCCCGCTCTACACGCGCGTGCTCGCCCCCGCGGAGTACGGCTCGCTCGACCTGCTGCTCGTCTTCGCGTCGCTCGTCAAGCTCACGGTGGCGCTCGAGGTGTCGCAGGCGGTCGCCCGGTTCTACGCGGCCGAACGCGACCCGGCGCGAAAGTCCGCCTACGCCTCGACGTCGCTGTGGTTCACGCTCGCCGCCTACTCCCTCTTCGCGCTGCTCGCCCTCTGGCAGAGCGAGCGGCTCGCCGCGCTCGTGATGGGGCGCGAGGGCATGGAGCGCGCGTTCGGGATCGGCGTGCTCTACATCTGGGTCTCCGGGCACTTCTACCTCATCCAGAATCAGCTCAGGTGGGAGCTTCGGAGCGTGCAGTACGCGATCGCCAGCGCACTCATGGCCGCCGTCACCGCCGCGAGCGCGCTCGTCTTGCTCTACGGCTTCGCGGCCGGGCTCGACGGACTGCTCGCAGGTATGACGCTCGGTGCGGCCGTCGGCGCCGCCTACGGTGCGAGCCGACTCCGTGGCGTGTTCGGCCTCCGGTTCGACGCGGGCGCACTGCGGGAGATGCTCACCTTCTCCGCTCCGCTCGTCCCGTCGGCCATCGCGGTCTTCGTGAGCACCTTCGCCGACCGCATCATGATCAACCTCTTCGTGTCGGTCGATGCCGTCGGGATCTATGGCGTCGGTTTCCGCGTCGCGGGCATCGTCGGGCTGGTGATGGTGGGCGTGCAGGGAGCACTCACGCCGCTCGTCTACACGCACTATCGGGATCCGGCCACGCCGGCCACGATCGCCAGGATCTTCCGCGTGTTCGTCGGCGTGGCGCTCTGCCTCTCGCTCTCGCTCGTGCTCTTCGCGGGCGACCTCCTCGCGTTCATCGCGCCGCCCGCCTACGGCTCCGCCGCGCCCGTGATCGCGCTGCTGGTGCCCTCGATCCTGTTGGCGCAGATGCACGTGTTCACCCCGGGCATCGCCATCGCCAAGAGGACGCACCTGATCCTCGCCATCACCGCGCTGGGCGCGTCGGCGAACGTGGTGCTCAACTGGCTGTTGATCCCGAGGCTCGGCATCGACGGCGCGGCGTTGGCGACGCTCCTCGCCAACGCCGTCGCGTTCGCCGCCTACGTGCTCGTGAGCCAACGGCTCTACCGTGTGCCCCACGAAGCGTGGCGGCTCCTGGGGGCGCTCGGCACCGTGCTGGCGATCGCGCTGGCGCGTTCCAGCGTGCCGGCGGCCGACGCTGCTCGCATCGCGCTCGACGTCGGGGCGATCGCCGCGGCCATCGCGGTGGTGATCGCCTTCGGGCTCGTCCGCCGAGCCGAGGCGCACGCGCTACTCGGCGCGCTCCGCTCGAAGCTCGCGGCGCTCAGGCCGCGCTGACCGTGCGGGTGCGGGCGCCCCTCAGCCCAGGGCCTCAGCCCAGGGCGCGTCGGAGCGCGTCGGCGACGCGTCGTTGGACGCGCTCGTCGATCGTCGGCCAGATGGGGAGGCTCAGTACCTCCTGCGCGGCCGCGTGGCTGATCGGGAGCACCTCGTAGCGCCCGGCATAGACCGGGAGCTCGTCCTGGGGAATGGGGTAGTAGACCATCGTGCCGATCCCCTCCGCGTCGAGCCGCGCTCCGACCTCGTCGCGGTCGGCGCCCGTGACGCGGACGGTGTATTGGTGGAAGACGTGGCCGTCGACGACGTCGGGTGCCACGACACCGTCGACGTCGGCGAGGAGCGTGCCGTAGCGGCGTGCAGCCTCGACGCGCCCGCGGTTCCAGTCGTCGACGTGCGGCAACTTCACGCGTAGCAGCGCGGCCTGGAGGCTGTCGAGACGGCTGTTGTAGCCCAGCATCTCGTTGTGGTACTTACGCTTCGCGCCATGGGCGCGCAGCATCCGCGCGGTGGTCGCGACCTCGTCGCTGGCGGTGGTGATCAGGCCGGCGTCGCCGAACGCCCCGAGGTTCTTGCTCGGGAAGAAGGAGTAGGCGCCGACGTCGCCGATCGTGCCGGTGTGCGAACCTCCATGGCGAGCGCCGAAGGACTGGGCGCAGTCTTCGATGATCGCGAGCGCGTGCCGCCCGGCGATCGCAGTGATGGCGGCCATGTCGCACGGCCTCCCATAGAGATGGACGGGCATGATCGCCTTCGTACGCTCGGTGATCGCGCCCTCGATCCGTTCTGGATCTATGTTGAACGAACCCGCGTCGATGTCGACGAAGACCGGCTTAGCACCCGTCGCGCTGATCGCCTCGGCGGTCGCGAAGAAGCTGAACGGCGTGGTGAGTACCTCGTCTCCCGGTCCCACACCGAGCGCGCGCAGGGCGATCACCAGCGCGTCGGTTCCCGAGTTCACGCCGACTGCGTGGGTGGCGCCGAGGTAGTCGGCGGCTTCGCGTTCGAACGCCTCCACCTCGGGGCCCATGATGAACTGGCCACTGCGCATGACGCGCCGGAATGCCGCCTCGAGGTCGTCCCAGAGGGCCTCGATCTGGGGCGTGAGGTCGAGCACGGGGACGTGATCGCCCCGGTCCACCATCACGACACCCGCCGCACGTCGTTCGGACCCGCCAGAGTGTAGCGATGCCCGTGGGTGTCGGTCGCGGAGTCGGAGGCCGAGAAGTCGAGGCGATCGCCGGCGGCCGACATCCACCCGACCAAGCGCGCCGGCACGCCGGCGACGATGGCGTACGCCGGGACGTCGTCGGTGACCACGGCTCCGGCGGCCACGAAGCCGCACTCGTGGATGGTGACGCCACACACGATCGTCGCGTTCGCCCCGATGCTGGCCCCCCTCTTCACGAGCGTGGCGGCGTAGTCGGCACTGGTGTTGCGCGGGAACTCGCTGCGCGGCGTCTTCACGTTCGTGAACACCATCGACGGTCCGCAGAACACGTGATCTTCGAGCACGACGCCCTCGTAGAGCGACACGTTGTTCTGGATCTTGACGTGGTGCCCGATGGTGACGTGATTCGCCACGAAGACGTTCTGTCCGAGCGAGCAGTGCTCACCGATGACGGCCGTGGGCATCACGTGGCTGAAATGCCAGATCTTCGTGCCGGCGCCGATGCGTGCACCGTCGTCGACGTAGGCGGACTCGTGCACGAAGGCGTCGGGCGCTGTCACGCGCGACCCACCACGGGCCCGAGCAAAGCCACGGGCCGGAGCGACGCCACGCGCTCAGTGCACCGCATCGACCGGCTCCTCGAGCGCGTCGCCGGTGAGGAACGGGTGCGCCCGCGCACCGGCCGGTGTGAGCCGCGCGCTGCGCAGCGACGAGACGGTGTCGACGCACGCGCGGACCTCGTCGATGCCGTGACCGCGCCCGGCGAGGATCTCCTGGTAGGAGACGGTGTGCAGATCGGTGAAGCCGTCCGAGAACTCGAGGTCGCGGCCGT
>JACCWH010000087.1 GCA_013697735.1 Trueperaceae bacterium
GCCGGCCTGCTAGGCTCCCTTCGTGAGCAACCGAGGATCGATCGAGGGACGCATCCGCTGGGGGATCATCGGCTGCGGTGACGTGACCGAGGTGAAGTCGGGACCGGCCTTCGCGCGCGTGCCCGGAAGCGCGCTCGTGGCCGTCATGCGCCGCGACGGCGAGAAGGCGCGCGACTATGCGGTGCGTCACGGCGTGCCGAGGTGGACCGACGACGCGAGCGAGATCATCGACGCCGACGACGTCGACGCGGTCTACGTCGCGACGCCGCCGTCGAGCCACGCGGCGTACGTGCGCCGGGTGGCCGCTGCCGGCAAGCCCGTCTACGTCGAGAAGCCGATGGCGCTGCACGGGCCGGAGGGCGCCGCCATGGTCGCGGACTGCGCCGCCGCGGCGGTCCCGCTCTTCGTCGCCTACTACCGGCGCGCCCTGCCGCGCTTCGAGTTCGTCCGCGCGTGCCTGTACGACGGGACGATCGGCGAACCGACGCTCGTGCAGCTCGATCTCCATCAGCCGCCGCCCGATCCGGCGGCCGCGAACTGGCGCTGGGATCCCGACGTCGGCGGCGACGGCCTCCTCCTCGACGTCGGCAGCCACGGCCTCGACCTCGTCGATCATTGGCTCGGTCCCATCGCGGACGTCGACGGGCGCGCTGCGACCCGGCTGCCATGGTCGCGGGTCGCCGACGAGGTCGTCGGCAGCTTCCGCTTCGCGTCGGGCGTGCTCGGCGTCGGCACGTGGGGCTTCGGGGGCAGTCGTCGCCACGACGTCGTGCGGGTGACGGGGACGCACGGCAGCGTGAGTGTGCCGCTCCTCGCCGAAGGGCCGGTGCGGATCGAGGCCGCGGACGGATCGCTGCGCGAGTTCGTCATCGAGCACCCCGCTCACGTCCAGGAGCCGCTCGTGGCGACGATCGTGGACGAGCTGCTCGGTCGGGACGGCCGCTGCCCGAGCACGGGTGCGAGCGCGTTGCGAACCCAGGGCGTGATGGACGCCCTCCTCGAGTCGTGGAGGCGGTCGGATCGCGCATCCGGCCGCGCGGCGCCACGCGGCGAGCGCGATGCCGACTGACGCGAACGGCGGGGGCGACGCCGCACGCCGCACGCGCGACGAGCGGCCCACCGAGCACCGTCTACCCGACGCGACGCGCCTCGGGCCGGTCCGCCTTCAGGTCGCCGACGTCGAGCGCTCGCTCGCCTTCCATCGCGACGTGCTCGGCCTGCGCGTCTCGGCGCGCGAGGGTGCGCGCGTCGAGCTCGCGGCGCACGGCGACGACCGGCTCCTCGTCGAGCTCCACCGGGTGCCGGGCACGCGGCCGGCGCGGCGAAGCGGTCGTCTCGGGCTCTACCACCTGGCGATCGCGCTGCCCGACCGACCGTCGCTCGGGCGCTTCGCCCAGCACCTCATCGAGCTCGGTGTCCGCGCGGGCAGCGCCGATCACCTCGTGAGTGAGGCGTTCTACCTGGACGATCCCGACGGGCTCGGCGTCGAGGTCTACGCCGATCGTCCGCGCACCACGTGGCGGCGGGTCGGCGGCGAACTGGTGATGGGGACGGACCCGCTCGACGTCGACGACCTCGTGCGGGCGGCGGCGGGTGCGCCCTGGCGCGGTGGGCCGGCGGGATCGAGGATCGGTCACGTCCATCTGCACGTCGGCGACCTCCGTGAGGCCGCCACGTTCTATGGGCAGGGGCTCGGCTTCGATCGGACCGTCTGGAGCTACCCGAGCGCCCTCTTCCTCGGCGCTGGGGGGTACCACCACCACGTCGGCGTGAACACCTGGGCGGGGCCCGCAGCGACGCCCTCCGAGGCCGACGAGTCCCGGCTCATGGAGTGGACGATCGAGGTCCCCGAAGGCGCCGATCTCGCGGCCGTCGCGAACCGGCTGGCGGCGATCGGCGTCGCCGTCGAGCGCGCAGGCACCGGGCTGGCGGTCCGGGACCCATGGGGTCAGGCGGTCCGGATCGTCACCGCAGGCGCGCCGCTGGACGTGCCCGGTCTCCGAGGGGGGCGCTCACCGTGAGCGGCGGCCGGCTGGTGATCCTGAACGGCACCTCGAGCGCGGGAAAGACGACGCTCGGGCGCGCCGTACAGGACCTCGACGAGGCGCCCTGGATCCTCACCGGCGTCGATCACTACTGGTCGCGGCTCCCGCGACGCTATCTCGACGACGAGGCCGGCAATCCCGATGGCTTCCGCTCGATCTACGACGGCGAGGGGGAGGCCCGGCGAACGGTGGGCTTCGTCGTCGGACCGACGTTCCGTCGGCTCATGTACGGTCTCCACCGCACGGTCGCGGCGCTCGTCGACGCCGGTAACGACGTTCTGGTCGACTACCTTCCGTTCGACGACGATTTGGCGTGCGACGCGGTCTCGGTGTGGGCCGACCTGGGCGGCGTGCTCGTCGCGGTCCGGCCGCCGCTCGCCGTCGCGGAGCGGTGGGAGCGCGAGCGCGGTGATCGCGACCTCGGTCAGGCGCGAGTGATGTTCGAGCAGGCGTACGCCTTCGGGCGGTTCGACCTTACGATCGATCCGTCGACGACGTCACCACGGGAGGGGGCCGAACGGCTTCTCGCCCATCTGCGGGCTGGCGAGCCCGCGACGGCGCTGACGTCGCTCCGCGAGCGGATGGTCGGGCCGCTCCCCGGGAACGCCTCGACCGACGGACCTAGCAGAACCTCATAGCGCGAACCCTCGGCCCTCCCCTCGGCGCGTCAGGGGCTGGAGGTGTGGTGCGCAGCGCAGACGGCGGTCGCACCTGGAGCACGCACCGTCGGCACGCCGACCTCGATTGCCATGCATTGACGTTTCACCCGCACGACGGCCGTTGGGTCTACGAAGCCGGTGGGGGAGGTCCTGCCGTTTCGCGGGACGGGGGCGAGCGCTGGCAGCACCCCCTCTCGGGTCTCGCCGGTCGCTACTGCTTGGCGGTCGCCGCCGACCCGGCTCAACCCGAGGTCTGGTATGTGAGCGCAGCCCCGATGGGCGGACTGCGGACGCTCGTCCAAGGCGCGGGGATCCATGCCGAAGGTGCGTCGAACGCCGCGGTCTACCGTTGCTCTGGCGCCGCCGCGTGGCAGCGGCTCACGGGCGGGCTCCCGCAGCCCCTCGACCACGTGCCCTTCGGGCTCGCGACCGATCCGGACGCTCCTGGTTCTCACTACCTCGGTCTGAGTCACGGCGCGCTCTGGCATTCGGGCGATCATGGCGACACCTGGAGCGAGCTGCCGGTGCGGGTGCGTGGCGTGCGTAGATCGCTCATCGTTGCGTGAGAGGCCGGGCGCAATGCGGGCGCGAGCCTGAGCGCCGCCGATCGTGACGTCCTCGTCACTCTCGCGCGCCAGGCGGGGGCGCCGTGCGGGCGGTCCGAATCATTCGCGACCGCCGCTCGGCGGGCCAGCGTACACGTCGAGACGGTCTTCTACGGCTCGAGCGTGTGAAGTAGGTGTATGGACCCTGCGACGCACTTCGATCACGTCATCATCGGTTCCGGTCAGGCTCTGGGCACCCTCATCGGCGGCCTGCCCGAGGGAGAGACGGTCGCCGTCATCGAAGGGGGGCTCGTCGGGGGCACCTGCGTGAACGT
>JACCWH010000096.1 GCA_013697735.1 Trueperaceae bacterium
GCCACGGCTGAGGACCTGCGTGTGCTACGGTTGCTACGGAGGCACACGGTGGCCAAGACCATCCCGCATCGCGAACTCAGGAACCACAGCAGCGAGGTGCTGCGGCGCGTGCAGGCGGGCGAGACGATCCGCGTCACCAACCATGGCGAGGTCGTGGCGATCCTTTCACCTCCGACTCAAGGGATCTCGCCTCGCATCGTTGTGGCGAAGCACCGTGGAGGATTCTCGGAGATTCCCCGCGTGAGGTCGGCGGAGACGGTCCAGGACGCGCTCGATGCACTCAGCGACGAGCGATGACGTGAGGCACTACGTCGACGCCTCGGCCGGCGCGAAGCTCCTCGTCGAGGAAGCGGAGTCGGGCATACTGGCAGCCTTCCTGCAACGGGCCGTCGACGATGGTGAGGCAGTCGGATCGAGCCACCTCCTGGAAACGGAACTGCGTCGCCTGGGGATTCGTCTTGGGATCCCGCAGGAGCACGTCACCCTGCTCCTGGAGCGCTTGGACCTGCTGACGCCCGACGGGGCCGTGTACCGTGACGCGGGCCTTCTACCTGGGTCGACGCTACGGAGCCTCGATGCGCTTCACGTCGCGGCCGCGCTGCGTTGGGGAGCGGACGCGATGGTGACGTATGACGAGCGCCGGGCCGCGGCGTCTCGGGCCGTGGGCCTCATGGTGGTCGCACCGCGGTAGCGGTCCAAAGGGCCGGGTCCGCTCCCACGATACGCTTGCGTCGTCATGCCCCGATCCCCGCTCCGCCTGTACGAGTCGCTCCTCGCATGCGTCGACGGGGCGAGCGAACGCGAGCGCGTCGCCGCCGTCCGCCGTGCGCTCCGGCAGCAGCGTCTCCCCGACCGCCTCGGGGGCGTCCTCGAGCGCGCGGGCGTCGGCACCGGCTACGTGCTGCGTCACGTCCTCTCCATCCAACGCTTCGCGCCCGACGTGCGCGACGCGCTGGAGGCGGGTCTGCCGCTCGCGGTCGCCCGCCTGGTCAACGGTCTCACCGACGGGGCGACGCGGGCGCGGGTGCTCGAGCCCCTCACCACGACCGGCGACGCCTCCCGGCGCGCACTGCTCCCCGCGAACCTGGCGCGCGACATCGAGCTCGCGGCCCGGGCGGCGATCTCCTCCGAGCCGCTCCGCCTCACCGGTGCCGGAGCGACGGGGGCCGGTTGGATGCTCGCCGACGCCGACCGCGCTCCAAAGCGAGCGCTTCGCGGGAATGCCTGGACGTTCCCCGCGCCCACCGTCCGGCGGCGCGTGGCGGAGCCACTCCACCCGATCGTGATCGAGGGGTTGCTCGAGCGCATCCTTCGGCGGGGTGGGCGGCTCGTCGACGTCACCGCCGGCAGCGGTTCGTTCGCCCTGGTGGGGCGGCGTCACGCCGTGGAGACGTGGTCGGGTGATCTGCACCCGGGTGCCCCCTTCGTCCGCCGGGCGGACGCGCGGACGCTGCTCGCCGATGCCCACCCCGGCCTGGCGCGCGGTGCCGCCGATGCGCTGGTGGTGCACCCGCCGACCTACCCCACCTGGGCGAAGCAGGTCGATGCGCGCGAGCCGAGCGATCTGGAGGCGTACGCGGACGCGGTGGGGGAGATGGTCGCCGGTTCGCTCGCGGTGGTGCGCCCGGGGGGATCCGTCGTGCTGGTGACGCGGCCGGTCCGCTCGAAGGAGGGCGTGTGGCTGACGACGTCGCACCTCGCGCAGCTCCTGCAGGACCAGGAGTTGCCGCTCCGCGGGTACGTGGTGGCCGTCGCGGATGACGGCTCGGAGGATTGGCACGTACTCATCGCCGGGGTGCCGATGGTCGAGCGCTGACCGAGCGCGTGGTCGGACGCCGAGCCCGCTGCGAGTCAGGTCAGTTGATCGTCGCACGTCGATCATCCTGAGGTCCGCGCCACCTTCACGGCGGCGCGATCCTCAGGAGGCTGCATGCCGACGCTCGACCGCCCCGCCGTCCGCCAACTGTCCGTCTCTCGGCTGACCTTTCCGACCCTGTTGCTCCCGTCCGGGCCGTACGAACCGCTCGACGAGGTGGTCGAGCGCAAGGGCGTCGGCCATCCCGATTCGATCTGCGATCACCTCGCGGAGGCGCTCGCCGCGGCGCTCACGCGCCACTTCCTCGATCGGCACGGCCGACGCTTCCATTTCAACGTCGACAAGGCGCTTCTCGCCGCGGGCGCGGTGGAGGTGGGATTCGGCGGCGGTCGGGTGCTGCGGCCGACCCGGATCGTGCTCGCCGGGAAGGTCGACCGCCGCGCGGGTGCGCTGCCGATCGAGGAGCTCGTCGAGGCGGCGTACGCGCGGCTCTTCGAGATCCTGCCGTGGGCGACGCGCGAGGCGTACACCATCGAGATCTGGCTCGAGCGTTCGAGCGACGACCTCGCGCTGCTCCTCGAGCAGGGCGACGCGGCCGCGCGCGTACCCCTCTCGAACGACACGAGCATCGGCAGCGCATTCGCCGGGCGGACACCGCTGGAGGCGGCCGTCCACGCGATCGAGCGGGCGATCGCCCGACCGGCGTTCCGCGCCGCGTGGCCCGTCGGCGCGGATGTGAAGGTACTCGGCACGCGCTTCACGGACGTCCATCGCTTCGTCGTCGCGGCCGCCGTTCTCGCGAACGGCGTCGAGGATGCCGCCGCCTACCGCGGTGTGGTGCGCGCCGTGCGCGCTGAGGTCGCGCGCGTGGCGCTGCAGTTCCTGGCGCCGCGGGACGGGACGACGAGCCGCATCGAAGTGGGCGTGAATGGCGCCGATCAGGGTCCCGACGGCGCGTACCTGACGCTGACTGGCTCCTCGGCCGAGGCGGGGGACGACGGCCAGGTCGGGCGTGGGAACCGCATCGGCGGCCTCATCACGCCATGCCGGCTCGCCTCGATGGAAGCGGCGTGCGGGAAGAACCCTTCCGCGCACGTCGGGAAGCTCTACCACGCACTCGCGTGGGACGCCGCGCACCTGATCGCCGCGCAGAGTTCGCTGCAGAGCGTGTCGGTGACGCTCACCTCCCGGATCGGTGCACCGGTCGACCGGCCTGAGCGGGTGAGCGTGCGCACCTACGGCCATGAGGAGCAGGTCGACGAGTGTTTCGTCGCCGAGGCGGTGCGCGACGCGGTGGGTGACTGGGCGCGAGCGGTGAGTCGGCTCGAGGCGGGGGAGTACGAACTCGCCTGAGACCGGTCCGGCGCGCCCCGACGACGGCGTCGGGTTCGGCAGGTGCCCCACAGCGGGGGCGTCACACCGCAGGTCCGCAGCGGCACTGCGTGAGAGTGAGGAGATGACCGTGCAGAAGGTGACACCAGCAGGCTTCGCAGAGGCAGTCGAGCGCGCATGGACGGGAGCGCGACACCGGCCGATCTTCGGGTGGGGCCCACCGGGGATCGGCAAGACCGATCTCGTGAACGAGGTCGCCGGGCGCCTCGACGTCCGGGTCGCGGAGTTCCGGCTGGGGCAGCTCACGCCCTCCGACCTGCGGGGGATGCCGGTGGTGGATCACGATGCCCGGGTCACGCGCTTCTACCCGCCCGAGGAGCTGCCGCGATCGGGCGCGGGCATCCTCCTCCTCGACGAGTACCCGCAAGCGGTGCCGGTGATGCAGGGGCTCGCGCAGCAATTGCTCCTCGAGCGGCGACTCGGCAGCTACGTGCTGCCGCCCGGCTGGCTCGTGGTCGGGCTCGGCAACCGCAAGCAGGACCGCGCAAGCGTGTTCGACATGCCGAGTCAGGTCGAGAACCGTTTCAAGCACTATCTCCTGCAGCCGGATCTGGAGGAGTGGCGTACTTGGGCGGCGGGCGCCGGGATCCACGAGCACGTCATCGCGTTCTTGAGTTTCCGGCCAGAGCTGCTGCACGCCTACGACCCGCTCGAACGGGCTTGGCCCAGCCCACGCTCTTGGCACGCAGCGAGCGAGGACCACGCCCTGGGTGGCAGCATCGTCTCGAGCGTGGGCGATGCCGCCGGCCGTGAGTTCGAGGCGTACGTCCGCATGCACCGGACGTTGCCGGAGATCGACGCGCTCCTCGCCGCCGCCGACAGCGACACCGCGTTCCCGGAGGAGCTGAGCGCCGCCTACGCGGTCACAGCCGCGCTCGCCCTACGCTCCGATACGCCCGAGCGTGCGGCGCGGGCCCTGCGCTGGCTCGGCAGACGCGCGACTCCCGAGTGGCTCAATCTCTTCATGACGTTGAGCGCCGCACGCTTCGCGGCGCGCGGGCTCGCTGTGGAGTTCAGCGTGGCGGTGGCCGAAGATCCCGAGGCCCGCAGCACCGTCTCCCGACTCGCGAAGACGCTCCATGCCTGATGCGTCCGGGGGAGCGACGCCTTTGGACCGGCTCCTCGACGAGCGGGTCGAGCGCTTCAAGCTGCGCCTCACCCGGCGCTGGCCGTTCTACGGGACACTCGCCCTGCATGCGAGGTACCGACTGGGATCGGACGGCTCGAGCTTCGTCCACACCGATGGCCGCGACGTCTGGATCGCGCCGAGTGCACTCATGGGGTTGGCGGACGACGAACTCGACTACGTGCTGCTCCACGTGGTGCTGCACTGTGCGTTGCGGCACGTCTCGCGCCGCGGCGAGCGGGATCCGCTCCGGTGGAACATCGCCGCCGACGTCGTCGTCTCCCTCCTCCTGGAAGAGCTCGCGGAAGTCCGAGCTCCCGCAACGTTCGTGACGTCGACGCCCGGCGGCGTCAGGGGAACGCGCGCGGAGCTGAAGGAAGCCTCCGTGGAGCAGATCTACGAACGTGTGCCGATCGCGCCTGGCCTCGACGAGAACCCGTGGGTCGGCGACCTCCTGCCTCGGGAAGTACCCGGGCAGGAGGGGACGGTCGGGGTCGACGGCGGGATTCGCCCGAACTACGGTGACTCTGACGGGGACGTCTACTGGCGGATCGCCTTCCAGCACGCGGTGACCCAGCACGAGGCGTGCCGCGATCCGCACGACGGGAGCGGCGCGCTCGCGCTCGTCGTCGGCCAGTCGATCGAGCGGCTCGCCGACGAGCAGCGGAATCGGGGCCAGGGCTCGATCGACTGGCGCGCGTCGCTGTGGCAGTACCTCATTCGGACACCGCTCGACTTCGGTGGACCGGATCGACGCTTCGTGGCGCAGGGGATCTACCTCGACCTCCTCGAGGGCGAGCGAATGCGGCTGCACGTCGCGATCGACACGAGCGGGAGCATCGATCAGTCTCTGCTGGCGCGCTTCCTCGCGGAAGTCGAAGGGATCGTCGCCTGTCATCCGTACGTGGAGGTCGACCTCTACTGGTGCGACCACGAGGTCCACGGCCCCTACCCACTGACGCGCGGCGAAGAACCGCCTGCGGTCGTCGGGGGAGGCGGAACCGACTTTCGGCCCTTCTTCGAGCGGATCGCTCGCGGTCCCGCCGGCGAACACGGCGCCGCCATCTACCTCACCGATGGCCACGGCACCTTCCCGACTTTCGCCTCGGTGGAGACGCTGTGGCTGGTTTCGCCCGGGGGGTGTCCCGACCGGTACTTCCCGTTCGGGCATGTGCTGCGGATGACGTCGTGAACGATCGACCGGCCGAAGTGACGGCCCTGCTCATGAGCCTCGTCATGCTCGGCGTGGAGCTGGAGGAACTCGAGGAGCTGGCGGACGCGGTAGTCCGCGACGGAGTGGAACCCTCCGGTTCGGCGACGACCACCGATGTGCTCACGGCCGTCGCGCGCCACCCTCGGGCTCCGCTGGCCGTGCTGGATGCTCTCGTCCGGTGTCGACTCGTCGACGCCGCCATCGTGCGCGAGCATCCGGCGCTCGTGCTCCTGGCGCTGGAACCGCTCGAGCGGCTGACGGCGTTCCCTCACCTCGTGCCACTCCTGGCCTTGCCGAGGCGCTCGATGCTCCGCGTCAAGACCGTCACTCTCCTTCGATCCGCGTGCCAGTCGCCATACCTCGAGGACGAGGTGCGGGCGTGGATCGAGCACCTCGAAGGACTCGACGATCCCGACGCGGTCATCGACGCTGTCGTGGGCGCGAAAGTTCCGGGCGCTTCGCCCGCCCGTGCCTGGCTCGCGCTGGCGACCTCCTCCGGCTCCATCGCCCGGACGACATTCATCCCGTGGGTGCTCGACCCACGGCAGGCAGATCTCTCGGGTTGGCCGCCGCACTTCGGGTCGCCGTTCGGTGTGCAGGTGGTCACGGCGCTTGCCACCGCCGCACGGTCGGTCCTCGGACTCCTTCCGGATGCGGCGTCGGTCGAGCGGTTCGGGGACGGATTCGCCGAACTCCTCGCGGCGCACAGCGTCGCCTGGCCGCCGCTCTTCCGCGAGCACCAATGGCGCGAGATCGTGGCGTCGCTCGTGCGCACCGTCTGTTCGGAGGGCGGACTCGAAACGGTCGGGCCCGAGATGATGAGCGTCTTCGCCACGCCGCTCGCGACGCCGAGGAGGGGGCGGCCTGACGTCTCAGCCCGCTAACCGGCATCAACTCGGCACTGTCATGTTCGTGCCTCGCTCTCGGATTCGCGTGAGTGGGTCCGAACGGCAACAGCAGCGCAAGCGTTCCTGACGTGCATCAAACCGCTCGCCGAGCTTCGCGGCCGAGCCGTCGGGGGCAGGGGAATGAGGGTGGGCGTTCCCTCGGCGCGACGCTTAGCATCGACACTTCGCCAATTGCATGAAGTGTCGTCGCGAGTGCTCTCCGACGAGGCCACCGGCGGCCCGAGCCGTCAGCTGGAACGCACCATCGGTCGACGCCGCCTCGTCGCCCGCACGATCGCAGCTCCTAGTTCCGGAGCGGTGGATCTGGGTGGGAGGCGCCAGCTCGACGTCCGGCAGCGGGCTTACTCACGAGACGCTCCACGGACTCTTCGATCAAGCGCCGACACGCGGCATGGTCTGCATCACTGCGGTCCAGTGCCGCATAGAGGGGTCCCGTGTCCAGGATCAGCGCCACGAGCGTGGCTCGGGCCGCTCATCCGCGGTCTCGCAGGCCGTGCCGCGGTGGTCCGACGCACCGATACCGAGACAACGTGGACGCGGCCTGTGCGCGGCGACCTTCTCCTCGACAGCCTCACGGATGAGCTCGGCCATCGATGTGCCGCGCTCGGCTGCCACGACGCGCAAGCGGCGCAGGAGGGGCTCTGGTATCGAGATGGTGGTGCGCTCCATGGCATCTTGATAGCACGGGTGATGGCACCTTCCCGCGTTCCATAGAGATGGTGCGGTGTCCGGTGAGGGCGTCCTGCATGTCCACCGTCCCGCGGTCGGCGGCCAGCCACCCCGGTACGAGTGTCACCGCAGGCCGCTCGCTTCCGAGACGATGTCCTGCCCCGAAGGGTCCGCGCGGTGCTCGCAGCGGGCACGCCTTGCCAACTTGGCTTCCCCGATGGGTCAGAGATCGCTTGTCGTCTTGCACACAGGGTAGGCACTACATGCGAGGAACGCCTGCCCGCTGCGCTGAACAACGCTCGCGCTTCGTACGGCACAGCGACGGGCACTACTGAGACCTGCTGGCCTCTTCGGGCGACCACGAGGATCGCTAAGAGCACGAGGAATGCCGCAAAAACAATGAGAAGGGCGGTCTCATTTGGTCATAGCGACAGCTGCAGTGTATGCCTCTGCTGGTGGTCTTCCGCCGAGCGTCTTTCGTGGTCTCCGGTTTAGTTCGTCTGCGACAGCATTGAGATGAGCTTGATCATGCGCGCTCAAGTCGGTGCCCTTCGGGAAGATTGAATCGCCCCGAGTTTTTCGGAGGCTTGAAAGCTTGAGTCAGGCGGCTGCCTGGCTCTGCTGGCGATAGTACATGTGTTCGTACTCGGCGGGTGGGACATCCCCAATCGGTTCGAGCAGCCTGTGCTCGTTGAACCAGTGCACCCAATCGAGGGTCGCGATCTCGACATCGGTGACGCCGCGCCAGGGCCCCTCGTGATGAATGACTTCGGTTTTGTAGAGGCCGATGATCGTCTCAGCGAGAGCGTTATCGTAGCTATCGCCCTTGCTGCCGACCGAAGCGGCCACGCAAGCCTCGGCGAGCCTGTCGGTGTAGCGAATGGACAGGTACTG
>JACCWH010000129.1 GCA_013697735.1 Trueperaceae bacterium
CTGTACGAGCGCGACTTCACCGAGATCTTCACCCCCAAGATCGTGGCCGCCGGCGCCGAGGGGGGCGCGAACCTCTTCGAGGTCGACTACTACGGCACGCGAGCGTTCCTGGCGCAGTCGCCGCAGCTCTACAAGCAGATCATGGTGGCCGTGTACGAGCGCGTGTTCGAGGTCGCCCCCGTCTACCGCGCCGAACCGTCGCACACCAACCGGCACCTCTCGGAATACCTCTCCCTCGACGTGGAGTTCGGTTTCATCGACTCCGACGACGACGTCATGGCTCTGCAAGAGGCGCTGATCAAGCACATGCTCGACGCCGTACGCATCTCCTGTGCACGTGAGCTCACGCTCATGGGCGCCGAGGTGCCCGACACGAGCGTCCCCTTTCCGCGCATCCCGCTGCTCGAAGCGCGCGACCTCGTTCGGGAGCGGTTCGGGCACAGCAGCGGCGGTAAGGATCTCGATCCGGAGGCCGAGCGTCTCGTCGGTCGCTGGGCGAAGGAGGAGCACGGTTCGGACTTCGTGTTCGTGACCCGCTACCCGCAGGAGGCGCGACCGTTCTACACCTACCCGACGGACGACGGACTCACCAGGGGCCTCGACCTGATCTTCCGCGGGGTCGAGATCACGTCCGGCGGACAGCGGGTCCACGAGCACGACGTGCTCGTGCGCGAACTCGAAGCGCGTCGCATGCACCCCGAAGCGTTCACCGGCTACCTCGAGGTGTTCAAGCACGGCATGCCGCCGCACGGGGGCTTCGCGATCGGGGCGGAGCGGCTCACGGCCCTCCTGCTCGGGATCGCCAACATCCGCTTCGCGCGGGCGTTCCCGCGCGACGGGCAGCGACTGCAGCCCTGAGAGAGCCTATCCTCGGCGAGGAGGATCCTCGCGCCACGAGCTGCGTTCGCGGCCGACACCCGTGTCGCCCGTGGTGTCGCCGAGCGCGATCACCACGGAGCGGATGACGCCCTGAAGCGCGCTCGAGGTGCGATCTCAGACGCTTCGCGAGCTCGGGCAGCCTCCGACGATGGCATTGCAGAACGTCGGCACCGCGCCCAGGAGGCTCGCGGTCATCAACGCGGAGCCGACGCCGATGTCGAGCGCGACGAACAGGAAGATCGCCGAGAGGCCGAAGAGGCCGCCTGCAACTACGCCAACGCCGACCATCACACCCGCGATGAGGGCGCCCTCGGCGACGCAGCAGAGGAAGTTCTTACCTGACTTGGCCTTGCCGCAGCCCAGCACAGTCTGGAGGCCGCCCATGCCGAATCCGATGCGCATGAGGTGCAACTCGTTGCGGAGGGTCTGCTCGTACTCGGCGAGCGTCTGGCCCCGTCCGTCGCCACCTCGCCCGAGCGTCTCCCCCGTGCGGGGGTCGATGCGCCACCAGCCGACGTGCTCGGCTCCGTTCGGCAACGCCCTCGGCGCAATCACGGCGTAGCCGGCCGCAAGGTCGTCCTCGATGGCGAGCAGCGTGGCGTGCGGAAGGTCGAGCGAACCGACCGCGTCGAGGACGTGTGGAGCGAGGACGTCGAAGGGGATGCCGGCGGCGGTCGCCTCGGCGAGCGTGCTGAAGACGCTGTGGAGCTCGGCGTCGGCCCGCGCGATGGGCAAGCCTTCGACCCGCGTCTCCCACGTACCGATATCGATCGCCTGGCCGACGTCGAAGCGTGGCAGTTCCCCGGCAGTGCTCTGCAGCACACGCCGACGATTGTGCACGACGTCGACCTGCGCCGAGCCGCCGGCCCAATGCCGCTCCACCACGACCAGGCTCGGTTCCGCGCGGTACACCACTGCTCCCCGGCCGGCAGCGCCAGCGTCGAAAGCGGCGAAGAGGTTCAGGTGCTCCATCGCCACGCGCGCCTCGACCTCGCTGGCCGTGGTAGCGATCTCCGCGTCGTCGGGAGCGTCGAAGCCGTCGAACGTCTCTTCGAGCACCGCCTCCGTGGCGAGGGAGGCCGAGATGGCTCGATCGAGGACGAAGTCGTCGGAGTAGCGACCGGGCGCGAGCATGAACGAGTACGAAGTGGCGAGCGCGCTCGCGACGAGATCCGCCGTCACGTCCGGATCGATCTCGACGACGCCCGCCTCGCGGCGCTCCGTGCCGATCCTGTCGACGACGGTTCGGCGGTAGACCGTCTCGCCCCCACCGGGGGCGATGAGCGTGTACTCGATCCACTGCGCGGTGAGGGTCACGAAGTCGTCGGGGTCGGGCTCGCCGTCGAGCGCGCCGGCTGCGCCACCGAACAGGCCGCCGACGGTCTTCACGACGCCCGCCGCCTGGTCACTCGCGTCGGTGGGCGAGAGGCTGTTCCCGGCGAGATCGAAGGCTTGCGCCCCCGGCGCAGTCGACCCCTGGAACATCGGCACGAAGAAGTTGGTCGCAGCGAGTACCGCGTCGAGCGTCACCTCGACTCCCTCCTCGGCGCCGTCGGGTACGTTCACGTACGTGAGCGCCACGCCGTGGAGATTCGCGACGGGGCGTTCCCACGCGTCCATCACGGGCTTCACGACGAGCTCCCCGCCGAGCCGCTGCTCGATGAGCACCTGGAACCTGAAGCGGTGCTGGAGCTCCTGCGGGATGTCGCCGAGGAGGTGGTCGAGCGCATCGACCTCGACGACGGCCTCCGCAGGAAACGCCACGTGGGCAGAGTGCCACTCGTCGTTGAGACCGTACTCGACCCAATGGTAGGCGCGCGCTTCCTCGATCAGCGCGTCGACGTCGGCTCCGCCCAACTCGATGCCGGCCGCCTGGAGGTGGCGTTCGATGAACTGCGCCGCGGCATCGGCCTCCGCTCGGAGCGCCGACACCCCAGTATCGAGGGCGCCGGCCACCGAGGCGACGACGCCCGACGAGAGCCCGAGCGCGTCGGCGAACGCTTCGGACGCCCCTATGAGCGCGTCGTCGGGCCCCCCTGCGAACCGCGTGCCCATGGATCGAACGAGCACCTCGGCCTGGTCGCGCGTCAGTCGCCCCTGCGCGATGCGGACGTCGTAGCCAGCGTCCCCGAGCAGGAGCGCCAGCAGCAGCGCCTGGTCGAGGGCGTTGCCGGCCCCGTCCACGAGCGTGCCCTGAGCGCCCCGCAACAGACCGGCGTACCCCTCGAAGGCGATCTCGTCGCGCACGAAGCCGACGATCGTATCGGGATCTTCGAACACCAATTCGAAGGAGAGTGCTTCGACGTCGATTCGGGCGCGGTCGATGTCGTCGCGCAACGTACGCAAGCTGGTCATGAGCGTCCGAGTCGCAGCGCGCGCCGCATCCGCTCCGGAAGGGAGGGTCTGCGCACGCACGTTCGACGCTCCCGGGCTCGCCATCACCAATGCGACACTCACGATGAACACGATCAGGCGCTGCATTCGGACTCCTCCACACCTCGCGCGCTGCGCCGCACCCGTGCGGTGCGGCCGCGAATCACGACGCGCGGGATCGGCGAGCGCGCGTGCTGGCGCTGCACGTCCCCAAACCGTCGCTCACGCGGATGCGATAGAGTCTATGCCACGCGGGGAGAGGCGAATATCGGGTTCTGCACCCGCCGCTCGCGTGCTCGACCTGTACGGGCGGGCCGCGAGCACGACGTGCACCGCCCGACGCGCTCCGACCGATCGCCCTGGAGGTCTGCATGCTTCGTCTCGTTCCGGTCGTTCTCGCACTGCTGGTGGCAACGGTTTCGGCCGTCGGCCCCCTCCGCGCTCAGGCCCCCGCCTGCCATTCGGACCCCATCCCGACCGTCGCGGTCATCGAGTTCGACAACACCACCGCGAGCCGCGGCACGCACGTCACCGGCGTCGAGGAAGCTGCCACCGCGCGCCTCATCACGCTCCTCAAGGAGAGCGGCTGCTACGTGGTCGTCGAGCGGAGCGTCCTCAGCGACCTCATCGCGCAACAGGGGCTCGAGTCCCTCGACCCGGTCGCGCTCGCTCGTGCCGCCGGCGCCGGCTACGTCGTCACCGGCGTGGTGACACGCGCGACGATCGCGCGGCCGCAAGTCAGCCTCTTCGGCGTCACCGTCGGTAACACCAGAGCGGAGATCGAGGTCGACGTGCGCGCCACCGACATCATCACGGGCGAGGTCGTCGTTTCGATGACCGGCTCGGGTGACGCATCGAGCCCGAACATCGCGGTGAACAGGATCCCTGGAGGCGCGATCGCCTACAACGACCCCGAGGTCGGTCCGCTCCTCGCGAGCGCCTCATCCACGGCCGTTCAACGCGTGGTGGACGCGCTCCGCGCCGCCTTCTAGAGCCCCAGCAGCGCGAGGAACGCCACCTCGCCGAGCTCGGGGGCGATCCGCTCGACGAGCGCGCGATTCGCCTCCGGGACGTGCACCGCCGTACCCGGACCCGCCATGCTGCCGTCGCTCGTGACGGCGCGCACGAAGGTGCTGAGGTCGTACGTCGAACCGGGCAAACCTGCCGCGCGCAGCACCTCGCTCCGCACCCACGCGTACTCGGCGAGCGAGAACCCTTCGGCGTTGAGCGCTGCGACCTGCGACTCCTTCGCCGCGACGAGGAGGCCGAGGAAGTCGGCGTAGGCACCTGCGAGCCGCGGGACGTCGGCCAACTCCGGCCGGCGGCCGTCGATCTCGGCGTAGCGCGCCTCGAGCGTGCGGTAGCTCCCCTCGAGGTCACCCCGAACGCGCTGCAGCACGGCGAGGTAGCGCTCGACCTGCGCATCGGCGAGCGCACCGTCCGCCGGTGGCGCGTAGGGATCGCGGTCGACGACGCGCGCGTCGATCTCCTGAATGCGCGCCACGTCTTGCGCGGCGGTGGCGATCTGCGCGATCGGTCGCGCCACGAACCACCAGAGCGCGGCGCCGCCGGCCACGAGCACGATCACCACGAGGGCGCCGCAGCCCAGGAGCCACGGCGCGGCGCCCTTCCCGGTGGCGGGGGGCGAGGTCGGGGACGAAACGGGGAGGGACTGCGGCATCGACGACCTCCAGGGTGCGACGGTGGCCCGTCGGCTGCTCGCTCTGCACGCACGTTCGGAGCTCGCCCAGGGTACCGCGCGCTGCGGAGGGTCAATCGAGGTCGGCCAGCTGTTCTTCGAGGATGCGGTTCGCTTCGTCGTTCACGCGCCGCAAGGTGGTCGCAACGTCGGCGCCATCGACGATCGCCGCCATCTCCCCCGCCACCAGGTCGCGAACGAAGGCGTAGCCCGGTGCGATCGGCTCCGACACGCCGAAGGGCAGGAGCGCGAACGCGGCTTCGTAGGCCGGGTCGGCATCGAAGTAGTCGCCGAGTCCCTCCGCGACGCTCGCGCGAACCGGAAAGTAGTTCGACGCCCGTGCCCACTCGGCCTGGGCCTCGCGGTCGGTGAAGTACTTCACGAAGAGCCAGGCGGCGAGCTCGGCTTCCGGGGCGTGACCGGCGGTAATGCTCACCGACGCGCCATAGACGTTCATCACCGGCGCGTCGCCCAGGTACGGGACGGCGCCGACGCTCCAATCGAAGTCCGCTCCGGCCTCGATGGCGTCACGGTAGAACGGCAACGCCGAGCTCGACCCGACGGTGAAGAGCACCTGGCCGAGCCCGAAATCCGCCTGGTCGCCGAAGCGCTCCGTGACGATGTCGGCGCAGCCCCGCTCGAACAGGTCCTGCAGGAAGGTCATCGCCGCGATGGCCGCGTCGCTGTCGAAGGTGTAGCGGTTCGTGTCGACGTCGAAGATGTCGCCCCCGAAGGCGAACGTCCAGGAGGCGAGTCGGCTCGCGTCGAGCGTGAGCGCATAGCCGAGGCTCGAGATCGACCCCTGCGCCGCCGTGAAGGGCCGTTCAGCCGCGGCACAGGCCTGCTCCGCGAAGGCTTCCGGGCTCGTCGGCAGGCCGTCGAACCCGAGCTCGCGAATCCAGTCGTCGTTGTAGTACATCACTTCGATGGAGCGATTCGGTGGGAAGCCGAGCAGTTGCCCATCCAAAACGGGATTGACGTCCGAAGCGATGAAACCCGGGAAGAAGTCTGCGAAATCGCCGGGCTCGAAGCCCCACCGTTCCGACGCGAGGAAGGTGCGGATGTCGACGAGACCGTCGGCGAACTGGTAGGCCGCCGCCTGATCCTGGTAGGCCACGACCAGGTTCGGTGCATCGGTCGTGCCGACGAGGAGCAGCATCTTCTGGAAGACCTCTGGATAGCTCCCCTGGTACTCGGCAACCACCGTGATGCCGTAGGGATTGTCCGAGTTGAAGCGTTCGACGATGCGCTGCAGGCCCTCCTCGCGCACGCCGCCGTGCTGGTGCCAGAACGTGATCGACTGGCCGCTCGGGTCGATCTCGTCGTAGTCGTTCTGGGCGTAGGCGAAGCCGGCAACGGCGACGAGCGCCGCTGCGGCGATGATGCGGAGGTGGTGCATGGTGGGGTCCCTTCCTGGGCCACCGCACGGGCGGTGGGTGGTTGCGGTGCGCGGGAGCGACCCGGTCGGCCCCGGCGTGTGGTGAGGATGGCCTGCGGGGCACGTCGTTCAGCCTTCCGCCGCCACGAACAACGGCGTCGTGCGTGGCCCGCGCAGCACCACGTGACAGGCGCGGCACCTCGGCTCGTACGACTCCGCCGCACCCACGAGGATGACCGGGTCGTCTTCGTGCGCGGGGTCGCCGCCGATGAGTCGCTGTGTCCGCGTGGCCTGCTTGCCGCAGCGACAGATCGCGGTCAGCTTCTCGACCACCTCCGCGCGCGCCAGCAACCCCGGCATGGGGCCGAAGGGTTCGGCGCGGAAGTCGAGGTCGAGCCCCGCGACGAGCACGCGGCGGTCGCGTTCGGCCAACTCGAGCACGAGCGCGACGAGCGACTCGTCGAAGAACTGCGCCTCGTCGATCGCGATCACGCGCGTCGACTCGTCGAGCCGTGACCGCAGGTGCGTCACGTCGGCGACGGCCTCGGCTTCGAGCGTGCGGCCGGCATGGGAGGCGACGGCGACCCGGTCGTAGCGATCGTCGATGGCGGGCTTGAACACCTGGACGCGCTGGTGCGCGATCGTGGCACGCGTGACGCGGCGGATGAGCTCCTCGGACTTCCCACTGAACATGGGACCGGCGATGACCTCGATCCAGCCTCCTCCGAACTCGAATGGCATGGGTCCCATGCTACCCGGACCACGCGGCGTGGCCGCGACCGGTTGGGCGGTCCCACGCTGATAGGCTTGCCGGCGTGACTACCCGCATGCACGGAACCACCATCGTCGCCGTCCACCGCGACGGCGTGACCGCACTCGCAGGCGACGGCCAGGTCAGCCTCGGCGACACGATCGTGAAACGCGGTGCCGTCAAGGTCCGCACGCTCGCCGACGGTGCCGTCCTCGTCGGCTTCGCCGGGGCGGTCAGCGACGCGTTCACGCTGCTCGACAAGTTCGAGGGGCACCTCACCGCCAGCAAACAGAACCTGCTCAAGGCTGCGGTCGAGACGGTCAAGGAGTGGCGGACCGATCGCGCGCTGCGCAATCTCGAGGCGATGCTGATCGTGGGTGATCGGCACCAGATCTTGTCGCTCTCCGGCCACGGCGACGTGATCGCGCCCGACGAAGCGGTCGCTGCCGTCGGCTCGGGCGGCGCCTTCGCGCAGGCGGCGGCGATGGCGCTGCTCCGCGCCACCGATCTTCCGGCCGAGGAGATCGCTCGCCAAGCGCTCGCGATCGCGGGAGAGATCGACGTCTACACGAGCGGCGCCGGGACCATCCTGACGGTCGGACCCGAGACCGCGAACGAAGGGAAGGACGACGCATGACCACGACGACCCTCGCGGTGCATCGCGGCGGCCTCACGCCGCTCGAGATCGTCGCCGAACTCGACCGCCACATCATCGGACAGTCGAAAGCGAAGCGCGCCGTCGCGGTGGCGCTCCGCAACCACTACCGCCGCCGACAGCTCGAGGAGAGCATGCAGGCGGAGGTGACGCCGAAGAACATCCTCATGATCGGACCGACCGGCGTGGGCAAGACCGAGATCGCGCGTCGCCTCGCGAAGCTCGCCAAGGCCCCCTTCCTCAAAGTGGAGGCCACGAAGTTCACCGAGGTAGGGTACGTCGGTCGCGACGTCGAATCGATCGTCCGCGACCTGGTGCGTTCGTCGGTGACGATGGTCGAGGAGGAGCAGAAGGCGAGCGTGGCGTCGCGCGCACGCGAGCTCGCGGAGGCGCGGTTGCTCGACGCTCTGCTCCCGGGCGGCTCGTCGGAGGGACGCGCGGAGATGAAGGCGCTCCTCGCCAAGGGGGGCCTCGAGGAGCGAACGGTCGAGATCGAGCTCGAAGACAAGCAGCAGGCGGCTTCCATGCCAGGCGTTCCCGGCATGGAAGAGATGGGGGCCAACCTCCAGGACATGTTCAAGCAGTTCATGCCCAAGAAGAAGGTCCGCCGGAAGCTGACGGTGCGCGAGGCGCGCCGCGTGCTGGCCGAGGAGGAGGCCGACAAACTCATCGACCACGATGCCGCGGCGCGGGAGGCGGTCCATCGGGCCGAGACGTCGGGCATCGTGTTCATCGACGAGCTCGACAAGATCGCGGGCGAGGGGGGCGGCAGCGGACCCGACGTCTCGGGCGAGGGCGTGCAGCGCGACCTCCTGCCGATCGTCGAGGGCACGCAGGTGAACACGCGCTGGGGGCAGGTCTCCACCGACCACGTGCTCTTCATCGCTGCTGGCGCCTTCACGTCGTCGAAGCCCTCCGACCTGATCCCGGAGCTGCAGGGGAGGTTCCCGATCCGGGTCGAGCTCGAGGAGCTCACCTCGAGCGACCTCCAGCGCATCCTCACGCAGCCCGAGCACGCGCTCACGAAGCAGTACACGGCGCTGCTGGCGGTGGACGGCACCCGAGTGCGCTTCGACGAGAGCGGCGTGGTGGCCATCGCGCGCTTCGCCGAACGCGTCAACACCGAGGTCGAAGACATCGGCGCTCGGCGCCTGCACACGATCCTCGAGACGGTGCTCGAGGACCTGGCGTTCGCGACGGAACTCGGCGACGTGCTGATCGACGACGCGTACGTCACGAAGAAGCTCGCGAGCATCGTCGCCGACGAGGACCTGTCGCGCTACGTGCTCTGACGTGCCGGGCGCACCCCTGCCGCTCGACCCCGAGTCAGGTGACGCCCTCGGGCTCACTGATGCAGACGCGGTTCCGGCCGCCCTCCTTGGCCGCGTAGAGCGCCTCATCGGCCCAACGCAGGAGGCGCTCGGACGTCATCGTGGTGCCGGTGGACGTCGCGACACCGATCGACGCGGTCACGTTCGGGAGCCTCGTCCCCGCATGCACGACGACCATCGCCTCGATGTCGCTTCGAACGGTCTCGGCGCGCTGCGCGACGATCTGCTCGTCGGCGCCCGGGAGCACGAGTAGGAACTCCTCGCCCCCGAAGCGGCAGGCGATGTCGCCGACGCGGATTCGCTCGGCGAGCACGCGACCGACATTTCGAAGCACCGCGTCCCCGGCGTCGTGGCCGTGGTCGTCGTTGAACCGCTTGAAGTGATCGACGTCGACCATGACCACGGAGAGGGGCTGGCGCGTCCGCACGGCACGCGCGATCTCCAATACGAGGCTCTGCTCGAGGAACCGCCGGTTGAAGAGGCCGGTCAGCGGGTCGCGGATCGAGAGCTGCTCGAGCGCCTCGCGCAGCCGAAGATTCGAGACGGCGAGCGCGAGCTGTTCCGCCACCCGGCGGACGGTTCGTTCGCCGCGCCCATCGTCGTCGGTCGCGTCCGTCGGCGCCTCCGAGCGAACGGTGAGGATTCCGAGGGTCTCGTCGCGCGAGACGAGCGGCACGCAGGTGGTCGTGCCCTCGTGCTGGGGATCGTGCGCGCAGCGGATCGCCGACGCGCCACTCGCCACGTACGGCTTCCCCTGGCGAAGGCCCCAACAACCATCGAGATCGACGTGATCCGGAGCCTCCACCACATCGCCCCAGCCGGTCGCGCGGCGGAGCTCGTCGCGTGACTCGTTCACGAGCCAGAGCGCCCCCGACGCGTCCGGCAGCATGCGCGCGAGGACCTCGGTGATCGCGGGCATCGCTTCGTCCATCGAGCGCGCCGCCTGCGCCATGGCGGCGAGGTGCGCCATGAGCCCGGCCTCGCGATCCCGGTTCATGACGTCCGCTGCCATGCGATCGAAGTCGCGGGTGAACGCCCGCATCGCGGGCGGGCCACGCGCCCCGATCGGTGGGACCGAGGCGCCCGCAGCGAGTGCTCGCGTGGCAGATTCGAATCGCGCGACGTGGCGACCGAGCTGGCCGATGAACGCGACGACCATCGCGAGGGAGATGACGACTGCGCCGATGGGGGCGAGCCACGCCATGAGCACCGAGTGGGTGCGCGAGGAGACGGAGAGCTGCTGGAGCGCCCCGAGGCGCTGGCGCTCTTCGACCCGTATGGCGTCTAGGGTCTCACGGATGCTCGGGACCAACTCACGTCCCGCCCCAGCGAGGAGGAGCTCGGACACTTTCGCGTCGTTCCGCATCGCGGCGCCCCAGGCGGTCTCGAAGCGCGCAGCCACATCGGCGTAGGCGTCGACGCGCTCGGACGCGCGAATCGCGTCGAGATCGGGCTCGCCCTCGGACGTGAAGTCGAGCCGATAGGCGCGGACGTCACCGGCGAGCACCGCCCAGGGTTCGCGGACGGCCGCATCGATCGGCGCGAGGAGCACCGAGTCGACGGCTCGCTCGACGTCGTCGAGTCGCGCCAGCCACGCCTGCACGTCGGCGTCCGCGACCGAAGACGCCCGCGCGATCGAGGCGTGGAGCGCCTCCACGCCGAGCCATGACCCGTACGCCGCGACGCCGTCGTTGATGAGCACGGCCGGGCTCTGCAGACGCGCCGCGACGACGGCGCCGGCCTGCTCGCGCTCCCAGCGGCCGAAGCGATCCACAACGTCGTCGAGGGGACCGGAGTAGGGCGCGGCCTCGGTTCGCTCACGAAGCGTTGCCGCCTCGACGTCGAACCGTGCCAATGCGCGCTCGTATGGAGCCAGGTAGATGGCGTCGCCCGTGACGGCGAAACCGCGCATGCTGGTCTCCGCCTCGATCACCGGGAGCAGGAGCCGATCGATCGCGTTCACGAATGCGGCGGAGCCGACCACGGCCTCGCTCGCGGTGACGGCCGCACGGAGCGATGCCTGGCTCCACCAACCGGCGAGGACGGCCACCAGGGTGGCGACCACGAAGCCGAGCGCGATCCGCCGAACCAGCGTCTGCACCAACCAACCGTACCCCGTCGACCACCGGGTTCCCACCGTGTTCCAATACCCGGGTCGCAGCGAAACGCGGAGTAGCATGCTGCCGTGGTCACCCGGCTCCACGGCATGTGGCAGGTACTCAGCAGCTCCTACTGGTTCGTCCCCGCGCTGTTCGGGGTGGGCGCTTTCGTGCTGTCGATCCTCACGCTGGCGATGGATCGCGCGATCGACGCCGAGCAGCTCATCGACATGGCGCTCATCCCGGTCGTGCAGAGCGAGGGCGCACGCTCCGTGCTCACGACCGTCGCCTCGTCGATGATCACGGTCGGCGGTGTGGTCTTCTCGCTCACGCTGCTCGTGCTCACGCAGGCGTCGAGCCAGTTCGGCCCCCGCCTGCTCGTCAACTTCATGCGCGACCGAATGAACCAGGTGGTGCTCGGCGCGTTCGTCGCGACGTTCGTCTACGCACTCCTCGTGCTGCGGCTCGTGACGGGCGGAGCCTCCGACATCGGTGTCGATCCGTTCGTGCCGCAGATCTCGGTGGTCGTCGCGATCGCCATGACGTTCTTCACGGTGGCGACACTCGTCTACTTCTTCCACCACACCGCGGAGAGCGTCAGGGTCACGCACGTGCTTGCGGACGTTGGTCGGTCGCTCGATCGGATGCTGGAGCGGTTCGACGAGATCGATCCCGCCGAGTCACCGCGCTCCGACGAATCGACACTCCCGGAGCACTTCCGCGACGACTTCGGCGTCGTGCACGCACGGCAAGGCGGATACCTACAGGAGGTGCAGATCGCGGCGCTCGTCGGCATCGCCACCGAGCGCAACGCCATGATCCGCCTCCTCCCTCCCGTGGGCGCCTACGTCTTGCGCGCTGCCCCGCTCGCGGAGGTGCACCCGGAGACCGCCACCGACGCGGTGGGCGATCACCTCAACGCCACGCTCATCTTCGGGGAGGATCGCAGCGTGACGCAGGACCCGGGCTTCCTGTTCGACGAGTTCCTCGAGATCGCGCTCCGAGCCCTCTCGCCCAGCATGAACGACCCCTTCACGGCTCGCTCGTGCATCGATCGGATCGGTCAGGGGATCCTCCTCCTCGACCGCCGTCGGCTGCCGCGGCAGGTCCACACCGACGACGAAGGCGTGGTTCGCGCCTTCGTGCCGATACAGGGCAAGAGCGTCGTGGCACGGCACCTGTTCACGGAACTCCGACTCGCGAGCATCGGCAACTACATGGTCGTGCACCACCTCGTCACTACACTCGAGACGCTCCGCCACGAGATCGGCGACCCCGGAACCCGACACGCCGTGGAAGACGCGCTCGAGGCGATCGTCGAAGACAACGAGGGCGCGCTCCTCGAGCGAGACCACGCCCGACTGCGCGCCCAGGTCGCGCGATTCGACGAGCCCGAACCCCCCGACATCCGTGGCGCCGAGACGACGTCGAAACGGGTGGACGCTCCGGAGCCGAAGCCGTGAGGCAGCGCGCGGGCGGTGGGGTACCCTAGGCCGGACGAACGCCGAGGAGGCGCACATGGCGACGGACGACCTCAACGCTCGCTCGCGATCCGACGGCGAGCGACGGCGCGCTCGGGTCGACGGTCCGCCACTCTCGGCAGTATCCGTGGTGCCCGCTGCGCCCACCCCACTCGAATCGACGGGCGGGTCCGGGGCACTCGACGCCCGCGTCGCCGGCGACGCGTGGTTCGACCCGCGCGGATTCTTCCTCGGCTGGCTGGCGATGGTCGCCGGTTACGTCGTGTTCGGGGGAACCCTCGGGGCGAGCCTTGCTGGGCTGGTCGTCGCCTACCTCACGTCGCGGCGCGGGCGGCTCCTGAACGCCGTGGTGTCGGTCGCTGGCGGCTACGGCGTCGCCCTCATCCTCGGCGTCGCGCTCGTCGCGCTCGTCTTCATCATCTCGCGCTGAGGGCGATCGAGCATCACCACGCTGGTGCCCGAATGCGATCCGGCGGTCGCGCCCGCACGCTCGGGCGCGCTATCGTGAGCGCGTGACCACAGCACCTGTCGAACTCCTGAACTACATCGGTGGCGCCTGGCGCCGCACGGCGTCCGGCGAGCGCGGCGACGTGCACGACCCGGCGACGAACGAACGCATCGCCTACGTGCCGCTCTCCGCCGCCGACGAAGTCGACGCCGCCGTGCGTGCAGCCCACGAGGCGTTTCCTGCCTGGCGCGAGACACCCGTCACGGAGCGCATCCAGCCGCTGTTCAAACTCAAGTGGCTGCTCGAGCGCGACATCGGGGAACTCGCTCGCACGATCACGCGTGAGAGCGGCAAGACGTACGCGGAGAGCGAAGGCGAGATGCGCCGCGGCATCGAGAACATCGAGGTCGCGTGCGGCATGCCCATCATGATCCAAGGCTGGAACAACGAGGACATCGCTCGCGGCATCGACGAGCACCTCTTCCGGCAGCCGCTCGGCGTCGTGACCGCGATCGCGCCGTTCAACTTCCCGGGCATGATCCCGCTCTGGTTCCTCCCCTACGCGGTCGCAGCGGGGAACTGCTTCGTGCTCAAGCCCTCCGAACGGGTGCCGATGACGACCCAGCATCTGGTGCGGCTGTGCGAGGAGGCGGGCTTCCCTGCCGGCGTCGTCAGCCTCGTGAACGGCGGCAAGCCGACGGTGGACGCGCTCCTCGACCACCCGCTCGTTCGCGCCGTCTCGTTCGTCGGCTCCACCGCCGTGGCGAAGTACGTCTACTCACGCGCCACCGCGAACGGCAAGCGCGCACAGTGCCAGGGGGGCGCCAAGAACCCGGCGATCATCCTCCCGGACGCCGACATGGACATGGCCACGCGCATCCTCGCTGACTCCGCCTTCGGCTGCGCGGGCCAACGCTGCCTCGCCACGTCCGTCGCCATCACCGTCGGTGACGCCAAGGCTCCGTTCACTGAGCGGATCGTCGAGGACGCCGCCACACGACGCGTCGGCTCCGGCCTCGACGAGGGCGTGCAGATGGGGCCCGTCATCAACGCCCAGAGCAAGGCGCGCATCATCGACCTCGTCGGCAAGGGTGAGGCCGAGGGCGGCGAAGTCCTGGTGGACGGTCGTGGACGCACCGTCGACGGCTTCGCCGACGGCTACTTCGTCCACCCGACCGTCGTCTCGGGCGTCGATCCCCGCGGCACGCTCGCCACGACCGAGGTGTTCGGACCGGTGCTCACCATGCTCCATGCCGACGATCTCGACGGCGCGATCGCCCTCGCGAACGACCGCACCTACGGCAACCAGGCGTGCCTCTTCACGACGTCGGGCGCCGCGGCGCGCGCCTTCCGGCACCAGGTGCGCGCCGGCAACATCGGCATCAACCTCGGCGTCGCGGCGCCGATGGCGTTCTTCCCGTTCAGCGGCTGGGGCGACTCGTTCTTCGGCGACCTCCACGCTCAGGGGGCGCACGGCGTGGAGTTCTACACCGAGACGAAGGTCGTGGTGGAGCGGTGGCCGAGTACGTGGAGTCGGAAGTTCTAGCGCGACGACACAGGGCGGACCGATCCCCCGGCTCCCCTCAAGCCGCCCGGGGGGGGTTCGGCTTGCCGAGGACGAAGAAAGCCACGGCGCCGAAGAGACCGACCACGGCCAACGCGCCGAAGCCTCCGGCGTAGGAGCCGGTACCGTCCGCTACGAGCCCGATCACGAGCGGCCCACCCACGGAGCCGAACATCACCACGAGCGACGAGAACCCCATCACGGAGGCGAAGGCCGCCCGCCCGAAGTAGTCGGCCCGCATCGCCCCCATGAGCGGCCCTCGAACGCCCCACCCGAGCCCGTGCAGCACGGCGGCGACCACCACCAGCGCGACACCGTCCGCGAGCACGAGCGCCACCATGGCCCCGGCATGGGCGAGCATGGCGCTCCCTGCGAGCCAGCGTTTGTCGACCTGGTCACCGACCGTACCGCCGAGGACCTGCCCCACCACGGCAGCGGCGGTCATCACTGCCATGAGCGTGGCGGCAGTGGTGATGCTGATCGCGAGCACCTCGGTCGCATAGATCACGAAGTGGACGCCGACGCCCGACATGATCGCGAGCGCCGCGCCGTGGCCGATCGAGATCAACCAGAAGGCCGGGGTGCGCAGCGCTCCACCAGCCCACGATCGCCGGGCGGTGCGCGCGGCTGGCGGTGCGGGAAGCGTCGGTCCCGGCCCGGGCTCGTCTCCGTCGGGGCGCATCCCGAGCATCTCCGGGTTGCGGTGCATGAGCCGCGCGATGGGGAGCCCGCAGGCGATGATGAGCACGCCCGAGGCGACGATCACGGGGCGCCAGCCGAAGGTGACGAGCGCCCAGGCGAGGAGCGGCAGGGCGAGGCTGCCGACGCTGAGACCGAGTTGCAGCGCAGACATGGCTCGCGCGCGGCGGCGCTCGAACCAATTGACGATCACGGTCATGAGCGTGAGCATGCCGCAGAGGCTCGATCCGACCGAGGTGACGAGGTAGAGCACCATGAACTGCACGAAGTTCTGCACGAACCCGAGCGCGATCAGGCCGCCCCCCATGAGGAGCACCCCCACCACGAAGACCCGTCGGGGCGAGGAGCGATCGAGCCACCAACCGTGCAGGGGGCCGAGGAGGCCGGATTCCGTTCGCTGGAGTGAGGCCGCCCAGGCGATCGTCGTCCGGCTCCACCCGAAGTCGGCCATCCACAACGCGGCGTAGGTACCGAAGGACTGCCAGAAGAGGAGCGATTGCAGCGACTGCATCGCCACCGCGCCGCCGACGATTCGCCAGCCGAGAAATGGGCGGGGGGTCCCTTCTCGCACCGCCACCGTGGCGTCGGGCTCGGGATCGCCGGAGCTCAGAACGACGCGCCCTCGGGCATCGACGCCGGAACCTTGGCGACGCCCGCCCGGCGCACCGCGTTCGGGCATGCGTCACCGATGTCGCCGCTCCGCTGCATTGCCGATGCCTCCGCCCTCTGGACCCGTGCGCTTCACCGCATCTCGGACGAGGGCGAAGCTCACTCGAACTCTAGCAAGTCGTCCTGCGGCGACGGCCGTTCTACTTCGCGTCCAAGCCTCGTGTCCCGGGGTCGGCGCACGCTCCACGCCCGTGCCGACCCGCGCTGCGATACGCTTGCTTGCCCACAGGAGGTCCCGACCGTGCCGCTCATGATCACCATCGCGTCCTATCTGGAACCCGAGCACGTCGCTCGCATCCGGCGTGAGTTCCCCGACGTCCACGTCTCCTACGATCCCGCGCTGCTCGCACCGCCACGCTTCGCCGGCGACCACACCGGCCGCCCCGACTTCCGACGCACCCCCGAGCAGGAGGCGCGGTTCCGCGCCATACTCGCCGAGGCCGACGTCCACTACGACTTCGATCGCACGCTCGCTGCGGAGCTCCCGACCCTCGCCCCGAAGCTGCGTTGGATCCAGGCGACCTCGTCGGGGATCGGGCCGTTCGTGCAGAAGGCGGGGCTCGACGCCACCGACATCATCATCACGAACGCCGCCGGTATCCACGCGGTGCCGCTTGCGGAGCACACCCTGCTCTCGCTGCTCTACTTCGTCAAGGACGTCCCGGCGAGGCTCGGCGACCAGCGCGCCCACGTGTGGGAGCGCTTCTCCGGACGCGAGCTCCGCGGCATGACCATCGCCGTCGTCGGCCTCGGTGCGGTGGGGCGAGAGATCGCTCGGCTCTGCCGTGCGGTCGGCCTACGCGTGATCGGCGTGCGGCGCACACCGGTCGACGATCCGGAGGCCCTCCACCTCGACGAGGCCACCACACCCGATGCGCTCCACGAGGTACTGCCTCGGGTCGACGCCGTCGTGTTGATCTGCCCCCACACACCCGAGACCGAAGGGATGATGGGCGCCGCCGAGTTCGCTCGCATGCGCCGCGGCTCGCTCCTCGTCAACATCGGTCGCGGCGCGCTCGTCGACGAGGATGCGCTCATCGCGGCGCTCCGCTCCGGACACCTTGGCGGCGCGGCGCTCGACGTGGCCAGCGTCGAGCCGCTCCCTGAAGGCAACGCCCTCTGGGACCTGCCGAACGTCTTCATCACCGCGCACTCAGCGAGCACCGTCGACAAGGAGAACGATCGTCTCACCGATCTCTTCTGCGAGAACCTGCGCCGCTTCCTCGCCAACGAGCCGCTGGTGAACGTGCTCAGGCTGTGAGGGGAGCCGCCCTGCTCTTCAGCCGCGCATCCGCCGAAGGGCGACCTTCTGATGGAGCGCCGTATCGGCTCGCAGGCGACCGTAGGACGCGGTCTCCATCCCGACCAGGGCCACCTTGCCCCCTTCGTCGAAGTGCAGGCCCCAGCCGTAGATCTTCGCGAGAGGCGACGTTCGCATGCACGCCAGCGGCTTCGAGAAGAGCGCCTGCCAGAGCTCGGGACGCTTCGTGTCGACGTCGGCAGCCGGAATGTTGCGACGCCACACGTGCACGGCGAACAGCACCTCCGATTGCCTGAGCACGTACGGCTGCGGCGCGATGAGTTCGTACTCGAGCATCGCGATGGACGTGTTGCCGCCGCGTTCCGCCGGCACGGTGCCGGCTCGCGCCGAGGTGTCTGGCGAAACAGCGATGAACGTGCTGAAGTAGTCCATGGTCGACTCCCGGAGGGCGCGGAGGGCGACGCCACGCGGACGCGCTCCCTCACCACAGCTTAAGCGCCGTCGTCCTACGCTGCCTCCGACGTGAAGGTGGCAGTCTCTGCTCTGGGGCGGGAACATCGTGCTGGGGCTCGTATCATCGGCGTCGGTGGCGCCCGACGGTCTGCTCACGCGTCAAGGAGTAGCTTCATGCCCTCGTGCGACGGATCTCGGTGGGGAGCGTCATGCCGGCGGGTCCTGCGAATCGATCGGCGGTCGCTCCGTCGCGAGCTGCTCGCGAAGCACGTGCTTCTGGACCTTGCCGAGGGCATTTCTCGGGAGGGACGCGACGAAGTGGACATGCCGGGGCCTCTTGAAGCCGGCGATGCGTGCTCGGCAGTGTTCGATCAGCACGTCGGCGCTCGCCCCGGCGTCGCGGGGCACGACCACGGCGACCACCCGTTCGCCGAGATCGGCGTCCCGAACCCCCAACACCGCGGCCTCGAGTACCGACGCATGACGTTCCAGCACCTCCTCGACCTCACGCGGGTACACGTTGAATCCACCGCTGATTATGAGCTCCTTCGATCTGCCGACGAGGTGATGGTAGCCGTCCTCGTCGACGTATCCGAGGTCCCCGGTCTTGAACCACCCGTCACGCGCGAAGGCTGCGCTCGTCGCCTCGTCGTCACGCCAGTAGCCTGCGAACACGTTGGGCCCGCGTAGCTGGATCTCACCCGTTCGACCCCGTACCACCAACTCGTCCGTCGTGGAATCCGCGATCCTGACGGCCACGCCGTCGAACGGCAGGCCGACGGAACCGGGTCGCCGTTCTCCCTTCAACGGATTCCCCAGGTTCATGACCGATTCCGTCATGCCGTAGCGTTCGAGGATGCGGCTTCCGAGTACGCGCTCGACGTCCTCGAGTAGGTCGGGTCCGAGGGGCGCCGACCCGGAGACGAGGAGCCGTATGGGCGGGGGCGTCTCTTCACGGCGGCGCGCCTCTTGGAGGAGCCGTCCGAACATCGTCGGCACACCGAAGAACATCGTCGTGTGTCCGGCGAGCAGCTCGTCGAACACGGCCTGCTCCTCGAACGCGCGACAGAGGGTCATCGAGGAGCCCTGGTAGATCGTTCCGTGGAGACCGACTCCGAGGCCGTGCATGTGAAAGAGGGGGAGCGTCAGCAGCAGCCGATCGCGTGCCGTCCAGCCCCACGCTCCGGTCACGGCGCGAACGTTCGTCAAGAAGTTCCCATGGCTCAACATCGCGCCGCGGCTCCGCCCGGTAGTGCCGGAGGTGTACATGATCACGGCGAGCTCGCCGTGGCTGCGGGGCACGACATCGATGGTGGCGTCGTGCGCACCGAAGGCGTTCCGCCAAGCGTCCACGCCCTCGCCCTCCCCCTGGAGCGGCACGACCGGAACGCCCAGTCGCGCGGCTGCCATCGACACGTCGTGATCGGCGGAGCCTTCTTCGTCGACCAGGACCAGGCGGACATCGGCGTCCCCAACGACGTGCGCCAACTCGGCGAAGCGATAGCGGGTGTTGATCGGCACGGCGACGGCGCCCGTCCACAGCACCGCCAGATAGGCTTCGATGAACCTCGGTGAATTCTCCATGAAGAGCGCGACTCGGTCGCCCGGGCGCACACCCCACCCGACGAGCGCACCGGCCCCTCGAGTGCTGCGGTCCGACATTTCGCGATACGTGACCTTCGTGCCCTCGAACTCGACGAATACGGCGTCGGGCGTCCGCTCCGCCACCCGCGCGAACGCGTTCGTCAGGCTCGCCGGTAGGCTCATACCGCGGTCCGGTTCGGTCGACGCTGGCGGCTCCATCGCGAGGGAGCGCTCACACCGGACCCGTCGCCGTCGCGCTCGCGGCGACGTACACGTGCATGACGCCCGCCGCCAGCAGCACGCCGGTGCCCGGCGCGATGGCGTCCCCCACACCGCCGTCTCGCACGATCCCGGCTCCGGTCTCGACGCAGAGCCGCCAGCCCGCGGCGCTCGGCACGGGCGGCAGTACGAAAGGCCCGGAGCGGCGATTCTGGCAGACGACGAGGAACGAGTCGTCGACCCGCTGCTCGCCGGTGGCGGTCGGTTCCTTGAGGCCGCCACCGTGTAGCAGCTTGCCGATGGCACCGTCGCGCTCCCAGTCGTCGACCTCCATGAGGCGGCCCTCACACTGCCACCAGGAGACGTCGCGCCACCCCTCCGCCACCACCGACCCCTCGAGGAAGGTACGTCGCCGGAAGACCGGGTGCGCGCGCCGGAAGGAGACGAGCGCCGCTACGAAGTCGTGGAAGGACGCCTGCTCGGCGTCTTGCGTCCAGTCGTACCAACTGATCTCGTTGTCTTGGCAGTAGGCGTTGTTGTTGCCGCGCTGCGTGCGGCCGAGCTCGTCTCCCCCGAGGAGCATCGGAATGCCTTGGGAGAGGAGGAGCGTGGCCATGAGGCTGCGCTTTCGGACCGATCGCGCGCGCCGAATCTCCGGGTCGGTGCTCGCTCCCTCGACGCCGGCGTTGCTCGACAGGTTCGGCTCGTGCCCGTCGCGATTGCCCTCGAGATTGGCGAGGTTGTGCTTGCGCTCGTAACTGACCGTGTCCTCGAGCGTGAAGCCGTCATGGGCGCTCACGAAGTTGATCGACGCCCACGGACGCCGACCGCTGCTCGCATAGAGATCGGACGAGCCGGAGATCCGCGTCGCGAACTCGCCGAGCCGGCCAGGATCGCCACGCCAGTATGAGCGGACGGCGTCGCGATACCGTCCGTTCCACTCCGTCCAGTACCAGGGGAAGTTGCCCACCTGGTAGCCACCGGGGCCGACGTCCCACGGTTCGGCGATGAGCTTCACGCGCGACAGCACGGGATCCTGCTGGATCACCTTGAAGAACGCCGAGAGCATGTCGACGTCGAAGAGCTCGCGCGCCAGGGCCGCAGCGAGGTCGAAGCGGAAGCCATCGACGTGCATCTCGGTCACCCAGTACCGCAGCGAGTCGGTGATGAGCTGCAGCACGTACGGGTTGCCGGGATCGAGGGTGTTCCCGGTGCCGGTGTAGTCGCGGTAGTTCCGTCCGTCGTCGGGCATGAGCTTGTAGTACGACCGGTTGTCGATGCCGCGGAAGGAGAGCGTGGGGCCGCGACCGTCGGCTTCACCAGTGTGGTTGTAGACGACGTCGATGATCACTTCGAGGCCGGCACGGTGGAGTTCGCGGACCATCGTCTTGAAGTCGACGACGGCGCTCGTAGGCCCATTGCTCGAGTAGCGTGGCTCGGGAGCGAAGTAGTTCAGCGTGTTGTATCCCCAGTAGTTGACGAGTCCCTGCTCGGCGAGCCGCTCGTCGTCGACGATGGATTGGACGGGGAGGAGCTGGACGGTGGTGACGCCGAGCCGTCGAAGGTGGTCGATCACCACGGGCGACGCCAGGCCCAGGAAGGTCCCGCGCTCCTCCTCCGGCACGTCGGGGTGCGCGATGGTGATCCCCTTCACGTGCGTCTCGTAGATGACGGTCTCGTCCCAAGGGACGCTCGGCGCCCGCACGCCCTGCCAGTCGAAGCCATCGTCGATGACCACGCCGAGCGGCGCATACGGGGCCGAGTCCTGCTGATCGCGCTCCTCGCCGCTACCGCGCGGACGGTCGCCATAGAGGCTCGGATGCCACGTCAGCGGGCGCCCTATAGCGCGGGCGTATGGGTCGAGCACGACCTTCGCGGGGTTGAACCGGTGTCCCTCGCGTGGTGCCCAGCGCCCGTGGACGCGGAGGCCGTAGAGCAGTCCCGGCCCGACGCCCGGCACGTAGCCGTGCCATACGGGACCCGTTCGGTGCGGAAGGTCGTAGCTCCGCACCGGTGCGGGATCGTACGCGTTGGCGAACAGGAGCCACTCGACGCGCGTGGCGTACTCGGAGTAGATCGCCACGTTCACGCCCCGCCCGTCCCACGTGGTCCCGAGTGGGAATGGGTGACCGGGCCACAGCGACGCCCCGGTGGCGGGCGGTCGAGCGACCGGCCCGGAAGACGCTTCGAAGGTGGTGCGAGGGAGGGCCACGGCGACGGAAGTCTACGTCGGCGCGCGGGCGAACTCTGAGGCGAAGCCCACCCTCTCGCCAGAAGCGACCCTCCGCGCGCCGCACGGCGCAGTTCAGAGCGTCCAGTAGCGGAGCTGGTCGGGCTCGCAGGTCGCGTCGATGCGGCGAGCGAACGCCTCTAGACCGTGCCGGTCGGGGGGCTCGAGAAAGTACCGGAAGTTCGCGAGGTAGCGCAGGAGCACCTCGGGCGACAACCCGAGCGCCTCCGCCGCGGTGGCGGCGACGGCCGCAAGGTGCCCTAGGCCACGCCCGCGGGCCGCGCGCAGCTCCGCCACGAGCCTCGCGCTCGGTGGCCGCTCGGCGCGAGCCGCCCACACCGCGAACGTGAACGGCAGGCCGGTGCGTGCGTACCACGCCTCACCGAGGTCGGTTTGCTGGGGCACCACGCCGTGGACGCTGCGCCGCGCCACCGATTCCACGAGCGCCGCGTCGCCGATGAGCAGGGCGGCGTCGTGGTCACGAAGCATCGCGTCGAGGTCGGGGACGTGCCCCACGAGGGTGGGCGTGATCCCATCCTCGGCCAGCAGCACCTCGAGGAGCGCCACGCTGGTCGCCGAGTCCGACGAGACCGCGATGCTCGTGCCCGACAACTCGCGCCATGGAGCGCGGTGAAAGAGCATCACGCTGGAAACGGGGCCGATGGTGGCGATGCTGAAATCAGGCAGCGCCCGGAGCACGTCGCGGTGCCGGATGAACTCCACGCTCGACACCAGCGTGAGGTCGATGTCACCCGCGAGCAGCCGTCCATTGAGCTCGGTCGGAACGCCGCGCTCGAAGTGGGCGCCCGTCCACGGCTCGAGCCCCCAGTGGAGGGGTGCGACGTTGGTGTACGACACGATGCCGAGTCGCTCCCCGACGACCGGCGTCGCTGCGTTCGCCCCCTCGTGAGCGTGGCCGACGACCTCGTTCATTCGAAGACGCGTACCTCGTTGTAGAGGGCGTCGCGCCGCACCGCGATGCGACCGGTGTCCTGGATGAGGCGCACGAGCTCCTCCTCCGTCATGCCGGCCTCGGTCACCGCGCCCGACGCGTGTGCGATGCGCTCGTCCTTGATCGTGCCGTCGACATCGGAGACGCCGGCCGCCAACGACAACTGCGTCTGCTCGGGCGTGATCATGATCCAGTAGCCCTTGATGTGCGGGACGTTGTCGAGGTAGATCCGCGCAACGGCCAGGTTGCGGAGGTCATCGAGGCCGGTGGTGTGCACGCGCTTCCCCATCGCCTCGAGCTCCGCGGCGAGTGGATTGTTGTCGGGCTGATACGCGAGTGGGATGAAGCTCATGAACCCGCCGGTCTCGTCCTGCAGGTCGCGGAGGCGGTCCATGTGGTCGAGGCGGTCCTCGAGGCTCTCGACGTGGCCGTAGAGCATCGTCGCGTTCGTGGGGATCTCCAGTTCGTGGGCGGTTCGATGGACCTCGAGCCACCCTTCGGCCGTGACCTTGGCACGCGCGATCCGCCGCCGCACGTCTTCGGCGAAGATCTCGGCGCCACCCCCCGGCATCGCCACGAGCCCCGCCTCCTTCAGTTCAGCGAGCACCTCTCGATAGGTGAGGCGCGGCCTGGTGATCTTGGTGAAGTGGTGGATCTCGGCCGCGGTCCACGCCTTGACCTGCACGCCGGGGTAGCGCTCGGTGAGTCCGCGCACGAGGTCGAGGTAGTACTGCCACGGACGCTTGGGATGGTGGCCCGAGGCGATGTGGATCTCGGTGAGATCGGGGTGGAGGTGCGTGTCGACGTAGGCCCACACGTCCTCGAGGTCGTAGTCCCAGACCCCTTCCTCGTCCATCTTCCGGGCGAAGCCGCAGAATGTGCAGCCGACGTAACAGACGTTCGTCTGCGAGAGCCGCAGCGAGTGGACGAAGTAGGCCTTCTCGCCTACGATGCGTGCACGGACGGCGTCCGCGAGGCGGAGCAGGCCCGGCACGTCGCGCGTGCGGTACAGCGTCATGCCCTGTTCGAAGGTGATCCGTCGCCCGGCGAGGGCGGCGTCGCGAATCGGCTCGAGAGCAGCGTCACGCACCCGGACGTCGGCGGTGGGTGGCGAGGGTGACGGCGCGACGCTCATATCCAGACGATATCACGGTTGCTTTACGCGTCCAGGACGCTGGATTGCACGGTATCGCAGGCTACCGTCGCGATCACGTCAGATGTGCAGCGCCCGACCGTCGACGGCCAGCGCCGCCTCTTTGACCGCCTCCGCGAGGGTGGGGTGGGCGTGGACCACGCGTGCGATGTCCTCACTACTGGCGCCGAAGGCCATCGCAGCAACGCATTCGGCGATCAGGTCGCCCGCGCGAGCGCCGACGATGTGGACCCCGAGCACGCGGTCGGTCTCCTCGTGGGCGAGGATCTTGACCTTGCCAGCCGTCAGGCCGAGGGCGCGGGCGCGGCCGTTCGCTTGGAAGGGGAACGTACCCTTGCGGTAGGGCGTCCCGTTCTCCTTCAGCGCCTCTTCGGTGTGCCCGACCGAGGCGATCTCGGGTTCCGTATAGACGACGGTGGGCACGTGGAGGTACTCGACGTGCGGCTGGGCGCCCGTCGCGATCATCTCCGCTACGGCCACGCCGTCCTCTTCGGCCTTGTGCGCGAGCATCGGTCCGTGGATGAGGTCGCCGATGGCGTAGACGCGCTCGAGGTTCGTGGTGAATCGACGGTCGACCACGACGCGACCACCGGCGTCGGTCTCGACACCCGCCGCCTCGAGGCCGAGCCCTTCGCTATTGGGGATCCGGCCCGTCGCCACCAGCACGCACTCGGTCTCCACGCCATCGCCGCCCTCGACCTCGACCGTAGCCCCCTTCTTCGTCACCTTCACACCCGTGACGCGTACGCCGGTGCGGATGTCGAGCCCTTGCTTGGCGAAGATCTTGCGCGACTCCTTGGCGATCTCGTCGTCGACCCCTGGGAGGATTCGGTCGAGATACTCGAGGACCGTCACCTTCGCGCCGAGGCGCGCCCAGACGGAGCCGAGTTCGAGTCCGATCACGCCGGCGCCGATCACGACCAGCGACTCGGGAACGGCGTCGAACGCCAGCGCCTCCGTGCTGGTCACGACGCGCTCACCGTCCGTCTCGACGCCACGGAGGGGGGCAACGCGACTGCCGGTGGCGAGCACGACGTGCTCGGCGCGCAATTCCTGCTCGGCGTCGGCGCCGTGCACGATCACGTGCCCGGTCCCCTTCAACTCTCCGCGCCCTTCGAAGCGCTCGATACCGTGCTTCTTGAAGAGATAGGCTACGCCGTCGGTGTTGCTCTTCACGACGGCGCTCTTGCGCTCCATCATCGTGTTCAGGTCGAGTTCGACCGTCCCGACGATCACACCGTGCTCCTCGAGCGCGTGTCCTGCCATCGCGAAGCGTTCACTCGACTCGAGCAGCGCCTTGCTGGGGATGCAGCCGACGCGAACGCACGTGCCTCCCAAATCGCTCTCCTGCTCGACGCAGGCCACGGCGAGCCCGAGCTGGGCGGCTCGGATAGCGCAGACGTAGCCGCCCGGGCCCGCGCCGATGATGATGAGGTCGAAGTCTCGCATCGTTTCCTCCGACGGGCATGGTACCGCGCCCCACTTCTCATAATGTGCGTCCGGCACGGTCGTCGTCTTGACGACGGTGAAGTGTGCCTGGAGGCCTCAGGCTGAGCCATGACACAAACACGGCTCCTCCCCCCCGCCGGCGTCGGCACCGGCGTACTGCTCATCGCGTTCGCCCTCGCGGCCCTGCTGCTCGCCCCCTGGGGGCGTGGCGCCCAGGAGCCCGTCGCCCCCGCCTCCAACGCCGTCGCGTACTTCGCGGCCGGCTGCTTCTGGTGCGTCGAAGCCGATCTGCAGAAGGTTCCAGGTGTCCACGAGGTCGTCTCCGGCTTCATGGGCGGTCACGTCGACGACCCCACCTACGAGCAGGTCACGCGCGGCGACACGGGACATCGGGAGATCGTCGCGGTCTACTACGATCCCGATCTCGTCGAGTACCAGGCGCTCCTCGACGCCTTCTGGCGCGCGCACGATCCGACCGACGCCGGGGGATCGTTCGTCGACCGTGGTTTCCAGTACTCGTCGGCGATCTACGTCGTCGACGCGGCGCAGCGGCGGCTCGCCGAGGGGAGCCTGAGCGCGCTGGCGAGCTCAGGAACGTTCGACGAGCCCATCGCGACCGTGATCGAGGACGCAGCGACGTTCTACGCGGCGGAGGATTACCACCAGGACTTCGCGGCCCGGAACACGATCCGCTACAACGTCTACCGCGCGGCTTCGGGGCGTGACCGCTTCGTATCGAGCGTCTGGGACGGCGACAAGACGGTCTACCAACTCACCGAACTGCTGCCCTCGTGGCTGGTGCAGCACCCCGGAGACGCTGCGCTGCGCGAATCGCTCGACGATCTCACGTACCGCGTGACGCAGCGAGACGGTACGGAGCGCGCGTTCAGTCACCCCTACGACGCTCAGTACGAAGACGGCATCTACGTCGACGTCGTGTCGGGCGAACCGCTCTTCTCGTCACTCGACAAGTTCGATTCGCGGACCGGTTGGCCGAGCTTCACGCAGCCCATCGATGCGCGGTACGTGGTCACGAAGGATGACCGGAGCCTCTTCACGGTGCGCACGGAAGCCCGCAGCCGTTACGGCGACACGCATCTCGGGCACGTCTTCGACGACGGTCCCGAACCGACCGGTAGACGCTGGTGCATCAACGGCGTAGCGCTGCGTTTCGTCCCGCTCGCGGAGCTCGCGGCCGAGGGGTACGGCGACTACCTCGCGAGCTTCGAGGAGGCGGGCATCGCGGTCGCCGGCGGGCGGTAGGCGCGAACCCATAGGCGCGAACCGACCTCGCTGCAGAGACCCAAGTTCGACAGTTCGACGTGACCTGAACACCCGCGTTCCGTGAGGGACGCGGGTTCACTCGTGGCTCGAGGTCCTATCCCATGACGACACCACGAACGAACCACGTCACCAACGCACGTCGATCATCTCACCGTCGAACTTGGGTCAGACCTCGATGAGCATCCGGGCGGGCTTCTCGATCGCGTCCTTCACGCGCTTGAGGAAGGTGACCGCTTCGCGACCGTCGACGATTCGGTGATCGTACGTGAGCGCGAGGTACATCATCGGCCGGACCTCGACGCGTCCTTCGATCGCCACCGGGCGCTCTTGGATGGCGTGCATCCCGAGGACCCCGGACTGCGGCGGGTTCACGATCGGCGTCGACATGAGCGAGCCGAAGATCCCGCCGTTCGTGATGGTGAACGTGCCCCCCTGGAGGTCTTCGGGGGTGAGCTTGTTCTCGCGGGCGCGCGCTCCGAAGTCGCCGACCGCCTTCTCCACTTCGGCGAACGAGAGGAGTTCGGCGTTGCGCAGCACCGGCACGACCAGCCCTTTGGGCGTGGACACTGCGACGCCGATGTCGTAGTAGTTCTTGTAGACGATGTCGCGCTCGCGGATCTCGGCGTTGAGCTGCGGGATCTGCTTGAGACCATCGATCACGGCTTTGACGAAGAACGACATGAAGCCGAGCCGTACGCCGTAGCGCTTCTCGAAGTTGTCGCGGTACTCGCCCCGTAGCGCCATCACGGCGCTCATGTCGGCCTCGTTGAAGGTCGTGAGGAGCGCCGCCGTCTGCTGGGCATGCACGAGCCGCTCGGCGATCTTGCGACGCAGCGGCGACATGGCGACGGATTCCTCTTGGCGGTGAGCCGCAGCACCCGGGGCGGGCGTGCTCGGCTCCGTGGCGTCCGAGGCGCTGCGCGTGGTCGCCTGAGCACTGGTCGCCTGAGCACCGCCGGCCGCCGCCCGGTCCGTCGCGGCGTCGAGATACCGCTGGACGTCCTCCTTGAGGATCCGGCCGCCCGGGCCGCTCGCCTCGACGTCGGCAGGGGCAACACCGTGCTCGTCGAGCAGCCGCTGCGCGGCAGGCATCACGCGCGCCTCGCCGTCGGCCGACGTGGGCTCGGTACCCGACGCGGGCTCCGCAGCCGCCGTGGGCGCGTCCTCGGCCGTCTCGGGGTCTGGCGCTGCGGCGTCATCCTCGGCCGGTGTCGACGATGCCGACGAGTCCGTGGTCGCAGGCTCGGACCCGGTGTCGGTTTCCGAACTCTTCCCCGTTCCACCATTCGACTCCACGTGGGCGATCACCTCGCCGACGTTCGCCGTGTCGCCGGCTTGCTTCACGACCTTGCCGAGCACCCCGGCAACGGGCGCCGAGATCTCGAGGGTCGCCTTGTCGGTCTCGATCTCCACGAGCGCCTCGTCCTTGGCGACCTCGTCACCCTCTTGTTTCAACCAGGTCCCGATGAAGACCTCGCTGATCGACTCGCCGACGCTCGGCACGGTCACTTCGACGGGCATGACATCTCCTCGGACGACGCGGAGGGACCGCGGTCGCTGACGTGCAGTGGGGGGTGCGACGCGACGGGCGTCACGCCGGCACCTCGAATGCGGCGCGAACCAGCTCGGCCTGCTCGATCTTGTGGCTACTCGACGATCCGGTGGCGGGGCTCGCACTCGCGGGACGCGCGACGACCGAGAAGGGTCGCCCGTCGACCTCGCCCCCCCAGCGCACGCGTAGGTAGCGCCATGCACCCATGTTCTCCGGCTCCTCCTGCACCCACGTCACCGCGACGTCGGAGCCGTAGGGGGCGAGCGCCTCCTGCACGAGATCGGTCCGCAGCGGGTAGAGCTGTTCCAGGCGGACGATGGCGATGTCGTGGCGACCACCCTCCTCACGCGCAGCGTCGAGGTCATAGTAGACCTTCCCCGAACACAGGAGCACCTTCCGAACGCCGGCGGGATCGACGTCGTCGCCGATGACGCGACGGAAGCCGCCGGAGGTGATGTCGTCGAGGTCGGAGACGGCCCGGGGGTGCCGGAGGAGGCTCTTGGGCGTCATGACGATGAGTGGCTTGCGCCACGGTCGGACCACCTGGCGCCGTAGGACGTGAAAGTAGTTCGCGGGGGTCGTGGGGTAGACCACCTGCATGTTGTCTTCGGCGCAGAGCTGTAAGAACCGCTCGAGTCGGGCGCTCGAGTGCTCGGGCCCAGCACCTTCGAAGCCGTGCGGTAGCAACAACACCAGCCCGGAGAGTCGCCGCCACTTGTCCTCACCGGAAGCGATGAACTGGTCGATCACCACCTGAGCGGTGTTGACGAAGTCGCCGAACTGCGCCTCCCACGCCACGAGGCCGTCCGGCATGTCGAGTGAGTACCCGTACTCGAAGCCGAGCGTCCCCTGTTCGTTGAGGGGCGAGTTGCACACGTCGAAAACGCCGCCGTCGTGCGCGAGGGTCGCGAGCGGCACGAACCGGGCCCCGGTCTCCACGTCGTGGAGCACGCTGTGGCGGTGGCCGAAGGTGCCGCGCTCCGTGTCCTGTCCGGTGAGCCTGACGCGCACCCCGGCGGCGACGAGCGAGCCTATGGCCAGCGCCTCCCCCGCCGCCCAATCGAGCGACCGCTCACCGGCAGCCATCTGTCCTCGTTGCTGCAGGTAGCGCGTGATCTTCGGGTTCGCCTCGAACGAATCGGGCACGGTGGCGAGCGTTCGAAGGATCGTCTCGGCCTGCGCTCGCTCGATGGCGGTGTCGACCTCGGGCGCCTCCGCCTCCGGACCCCCCTGGTACGCCTTCCAGAAGCCTTCGAACGCGGAGTAGTGCGGCTTGAATTCATCGCCGCGCGCCGCGCTCAGCTCCCGCTCGAGCAGCTCGCGCCGCGACTCGGCGATCGCGTCGGCCTCCTCACGCGTGATGCCACCGAGGGTCAGCAGTCGCTCCAGGTAGCCCTCGCGCACGGTGGGGCGCTTCCGGATGCGGTCGTACATTCCCGGCTGCGTGAAGGAGGGCTCGTCACCTTCGTTGTGCCCCCAGCGTCGATAGCAGTACATGTCGACCACGACGTCGCGGCCGAACGTACTGCGGAAGTCCATGGCGAGCTCGATCACCTGGGCCACGGCTTCGGGGTCTTCACCGTTCACGTGGAAGATCGGGCTCTGCAACATCTTGGCGATGTCGCTCGCGTAGGTCGTGGAGCGGCCCTGGTCGGGGGCGGTGGTGAAGCCGATCTGGTTGTTGACGATCACGTGCAGGGCACCGCCGACGCTGTAGCCCGCGAGTTCCGACATGTTGAGCGTCTCCTGGACCACGCCCTCGCCGATGAAGGCAGCGTCGCCGTGGATCAGCACTACGAGTCCGCGCTCGCGGCGCTCGTCGCCGACGCGGTCCTGCTTCGCACGAACGCGACCCATGGCGACCGGATTGACGAACTCGAGGTGCGAGGGGTTGAACGCGAGCGACAGGTGGATCTTGTCGCCCCCTTGCGTGACCCAGTCGTTCGAGTAGCCGAGGTGGTACTTGACGTCGCCGCGGCCGCGATGGAGTTCAGGATCCTTGTCCTCGAACTCGCGGAAGATCGCGCGTGGATGCTTGCCCATGATGTTCGCCAGCACGTTCAGACGACCGCGGTGGGCCATGCCGAGCACCACCTCGCGCACCCCCTGCTGACCTGCCTTCTCCAGCGCGAGGTCGAGGAGCGGAATGAGTGATTCGCCCCCCTCGAGCGAGAAGCTCTTCGCACCCACGAACTTCTTCTGGATGAACTCCTCGAACATGACCGCGTCCGTGAGCTTCGTCAGGATGCGGAGCTGCGTGTCGCGGCTCAGCTCGAGGTGGTTGCGGCTGCGCTCCATGCGCGCCTGGAGCCAGATGCGCACCTCGAGGTCGTCGATGTGCATGAACTGCGCACCGATCGATCGTGTGTAGGTCTCCTGCAGCGCTTCGATCACATCGCGAACGGTGCGCGCTTTCGCGAACGTGGTCTCGAGCACCGGCCGGTCCATGTCGGCATCCGTGAAGCCGTAGTACGACGCGTCGAGCTCGGGCACCTCGCGCGACCGGGCGCCGAGGGGATTGAGGTCGGCCACCCGGTGCCCGCGGACGCGGTAATTGCGAACGAGTCGATCGAGCCGCTGCGTGAGCTCGGCGTCTGCCGTCTCCACGGCGAGGCCCGGACCACCACCGCCGGGGCGCGGCGGGTTGAACAGGCTCGCCGGCCGGAAGGAAGGCCCGAAGCCTTGGCGCCTCGAACCGTTCGCCGGCGCGCCGTTGCCAGGTAGTGCGGAGAAATAGGTGCGCCACGCCTCCGGCACGGTATCCGGATCGAGGAGATACGCCGCATACAGGTCCTCGACGAACGCAAGGCTGGAGCTGTTCAGGCTCGAGTCGACCTCATCCATGCATGACCTCGTGCGAGAGGGTCTGGACCCCTCCCGCGCTCTCGACGGAGGCCGCTCGGCGCCGCGCCGCGGCCGTCGTCCTACAGGTGTGTTGTACCACTTCTTGCGGCGTCCGGAACGGTGTAGAACACGCTTTCGCCCGCTCGAGCGGCCCCCGGCGCGGTATCCTGGGTCATGTCCGCATCACCGCTCGTCCTGGCGCTGGGCGAACTGCTCATCGACTTCGTGCCCGAACGGCGTGGCGTGACGCTCGCCGAGGCGCAGACGTTCATCAAGGCTCCGGGCGGCGCCCCGGCCAACGTGGCCGTGGGCGTCGCGCGGCTCGGCGTGACGAGCGGCTTCATCGGCAAGGTGGGCGATGATCCCTTCGGGCACCATCTCGCGGACGTGCTGCGCGAGGCCGGTGTCGACGTTCGCCAGCTCGTGTTCGACGACGCCGCACGCACCGCGCTCGCCTTCGTCTCGCTCACGGCCGAGGGGGAGCGCGACTTCATGTTCTACCGCCACCCCTCCGCCGACATGCGTCACCGCCCCGAGGAGGTCGACGACGCCGTGGTGGGCGCAGCCGCGATCCTGCACGTCGGCAGCATCTCGCTCATCGGCGACAGCTCGGCGCGGGCGACGCGCCATGCGATCCAGGTCGCCCGCGACGCCGGCGTTACGATCTCGTACGACCCCAACCTGCGCTTGCCCCTCTGGCCCTCGGCGGCGGCAGCCGCGTCGGCCATCCGCTCGCTCCTCCCGCTCGCCCACGTGGTGAAGGTGAGCGACGAAGAGGTCCACTTCCTCACGGGTCGCGACGACGTCGCGGCGGCGCGCTCGCTGTGGCACGAGGGCTGCCGCCTCATGCTGGTAACGCGCGGTGAGGAAGGCGTCGACTACCTCCTCGCCGAGGGCGGTGGCAGCGTGCCGGGATTCCCGGTCGACATCCACGACACCACCGGTGCGGGTGACGCCTTCATGGCCGCGGTGCTCGCCGCGCTCGCCACACGCCCCGATCTGATGCACGACCGCGAGGCGCTCGAGCGAGCGCTCCGGCGCGCCAATGCCTTCGCCGCCCTCACGACCACCCGACCGGGCGCGATCCCGGCGATGCCGTCCCTCGAAACGCTCGAAGCGTTCCTCGCGCAGCACACTTCGGACTGAGCCTGCAATTTAGCCTGTGCGTCGCGTGCGCACGCGCTGGCGAGCGGGGGCAGCTCTTGCCCACGGGTGCCCGCTCCACACACGCGGCGTCGGCCCGGCCACCCTGCTGGCCCACGAAAAAAGCGCCCTTGGGCGCTCGCGTCTCATCTACTGATAGACATCATCATACGCCGGTATGCGCTATTCGTCAAGACCTTGCGGCGCACTTCGTCGGAATCACCTGCAAAGACTCCTGCGGAGGCCACGAACCGGCCGATGAAGCGGGCGATCTGCCCTCCACGCCGGACCTCCACGCCATGCGAGCGGGCGTGGTAGGACGGTGGCATGTCGCCGTCCGCCGCCCCCCTGCCGTCGCTCGAAGTGCTCGAGGAGGCGCACGCTCGCGTCGCCCCCTCCGTCTTCCGTACGCCGCTGGTCCAACTCCCGCTCCAAGGAGCGTCGGACGTGTTCGCGAAGGCCGAGAACCTTCAGCGCACCGGCTCCTTCAAGATTCGAGGCGCGAGCAATTTCCTGGCGCGCATGACACCTGAGGCTCGCACGCGCGGCGTGGTCGCACACTCGAGCGGCAATCACGCCCAGGGCGTCGCCTGTGCGGCTCATGCGTTCGGCATTCCCGCCACGATCGTGATACCCGAAGGAGCGGCCCAGGTCAAAGTCGCACGCACGCTCGCCTGGGGCGCGGAGGTCGTGCGCTGCGAGAACACCGCCGCCGATCGCGAGGGGACGGCGGCGCGTATCGCCGGGGAGCGCGGCGCCACGGTCGTGCCGCCGTTCGATCACCCGTGGATCATCGAGGGGCAAGCCGGGGTCGGGCTCGAGCTCCTCGACGACCTCCCCGACGTGGCCAACGTGCTCGTCTGCGTCGGTGGCGGCGGTCTGCTCGCCGGCGTCGTGAGTGCGCTCCGCGCTCGCGGTTCCCGGGCGCAGGTGATCGGCGTCGAACCGGCGCTGGCGGCGGACGCGGGGGCGTCGTACGCAGCGGGAGAGATCGTCACGTGGCCCGCCGAGGACGTCAACCGCACCGTTGCCGACGGTGTTCGCACGCAAGCGTTGGGACACCACACGTTCGCGATCATCCGTTCGGCGGTCGACGCCTTCGTCTCCGTGGAAGAGGAGGCGATCATGGATGCCGCGACTTGGCTCGTGCGCGAAGGCCATCTCGTCGTCGAGCCGACCGGCGCGCTGGCGCTTGCAGCCTATCGGTCGCTCGTCAGGGGCGTCGGGCCGGTCGCGCTGCGTCGGGGATCGACCGCACTCATCGTGTCGGGTGGCAACGTCGACGCGCGCGTGCTCACGGCGCTGCTCCAACGCGAACTCCCTCGCTGACGATCCGGCGCCCGCCCCGGCGTTCCCCGCCCGTGCGGCCCACGGGCGTGCAGCACGAGCCACGCCGGGTACCATGTTCGCGATGACGCCGCTCGCCAGCGTGATGGTGCTGGCCTTCCTCCTCCTGATCGTGCTGGCACTGGTCGTGTGGGCGCTCCTGCAACCACGGCCGGAGCAGCGCCCGAAGGAGGAGCAGTCCCGGACGAGGTCGGCCGCGTTGCGACGCGAGATGAGCGTGACGAACGACGACGTGCGCGGGGCGAAGGTGCCGCCGAAGCGCCCCGAAGGTGTCGACGACGCCTTCGAGCGTTTTCTGCACGC
>JACCWH010000004.1 GCA_013697735.1 Trueperaceae bacterium
TCTGGTGCCATCGAGCGGGTGGGCGGCGTGAGCGGTCAAAGCAGGTCGTTCAGCAGGCAGAACCTCAACGCCCCCCTGAGGTTCCGCCGCCCGCACCTGTGCGGCCGCCAACGCCCTCAGCACCCAACATCGCGGCTCCGGTCAAACCGGGTACCGACGTCCCACCTTCGCTCCTCGAGACCGCCATCATCACGACGAGCCCTAAAACGATGAGGGCGGTGACGATATAGCCTGCCGCGGTTCTGTCGAACGAAAATCGGTGCATCTGCCTCCACGAGCTCGGGACGTCGGCGGACATGAACGCGCGCCGGTCCCTCCCTCGTGGGAATGATAGCGCGCTGGACGCGGGGCTCCGTGAGGAGCGCGTGCGGCGGGCGCATCAATGCCGCCCTTCCCGCGAGCAACCATTCGCGCGTGCAAGCGCCTCGATCGAACAGACCGGCCACCGCCGTCCGCACCTACTCCTTCAAGTCTCGCGACAGCAGCGACCGCACTGCCAGAGCGCTGAATGTCACCCCACGGCACCTGGTCAATTTGCGCAATTCGCTCCCGATTCACTCGCTGGTCGGCGATCGCACGCTGAATTCGTTCAGCAGAGCCTACGAGGACGCCTCTCGGACGCGGCAGGGGCGGTCTGATCGCCTGAGATCCCGTCGAGATTGCTCATGACGGTGTCGGTTCGTAGCCGTCGCGCATGGGTCGCATTGTCGCGGCGAAGCGGCAGCCGCGAGCCAGGCGTTTGCAACACATTACGCCGAAGGCATACACCATAGATGTTATACTCGGCCGTGACCTGGACCGTAATGCTCGTCGATGAGGTCCGCGAGTGGTACCTCACGCTCGTCGACGAAGATCCCGAGACCGCGGAGCAGGTCACGGCAGCGATCGACCTCCTAGAGGAGAGGGGGCCGGCGCTCGGGCGTCCGCTGGTGGACACGGTCGCAGGTTCGGCACTGGCAAACCTCAAGGAACTCCGACCGGGATCCAGCGGGCGCAGCGAGGTTCGGATCTTGTTCGCCTTTGATCCTTCGCGTCAAGCCGTGCTGCTCGCGGCGGGCGACAAGCGCGGAGCGTGGAGCGAGTGGTACACGCGCCACATTCCGATCGCCGAAGCACGTTTTTTCCGCTGGACGGAGGCGCACGATGAGTGAGGAACATGACGGAGCAAGGACCTGGGAAGCAACTCGCAAGGAAGCGGTCGCGGGCGGACGAATGGACCAGCAAAGGATTGTCGCCAACAAGGAGCGCGCACGAGCCCGCGTCCGTGCGCATCGGCTCGCGTCGATACGCGCCGACCGCGGCCTCAATCAGACGACTCTCGCTGCTCGTTTGGAGGTTTCACAACCGAGGGTTTCGCGAATCGAGCGCGGCGACCTCGAGAGCACGCAATTGGCCACGCTTCGCGCGTACATCGAGGCCCTCGGTGGCGAGCTCGAGGTCACGGCGAAGTTCGGCGACGACCGCATCATTATCGTCGACTAACGTGTGCATTACCCTGCCGCTGCTGGACCTCGGTGACGAAGAGCGCCGGAACCTCTTCAATGCGCCCGTCGATGTAGCGACGCAGCCACAGTGCTGCGCTCGACCCGAAGTAGACCTCACGCTCACGCCGACCCTTCCCCACCACCGTCACGGCCCGACGGTCCCAGTCGATGTCACAGCGGTCGAGTGCCCACACTTCACTCAGGAGGCTCCGCCGGGGACCCGGCCGCAGACGAGCCTTTGGCGATTCGCGCTGAGGGACACGGCCGCAAGGAACGCAGCATATGGTCCGTCGTCGGTTCTCGACGAGCAGCATCGTCGTCGCTGAGGCCGAAGCCTACGCTTCCCGGCTCGCCATGGTCGCGAGGATGCTCTCGAGCGCCTGCCGTGGCGGCAGGATCTCGAGCGTCTCGACCTTCTCGCCATATAGCTGCCCGAAGTGGCGCCGGTCGCCGGTTACCAGAACGTTCGCACCCGACGCGATGGCCGCCGCGAGGATCGGAGCGTCCTTTTCGTGCACGATGGCCCTTGCCCGGGCGAGCTGAGCCGGCCCTGCTTCGGGCATACGCTTGACCCACTCGAGGAGCGCTTCGAGATCGGCGAGATACCTGTCTCGCTTCGCCTCGATGTTGCGTACCGCTTCATCCATGGCGTACGCGGAGGAGACGACCGTGCATGCGCTGGCACCCGCGAGGTCCATGATGGCCCGTGAAGCACCATCAACCGAGATCGCCGCCGTGAAGAGAACGTTGGCATCGAGGAACAGGCGCACGCTGCGAGTCCGACGGCCTACTCGCCGGCCCGATCCTCGAGCGTCCGTCTGAGGCGCACGCCCAACTCCGGAGGCATCTCGTCTTCCTGGAGGAACTCCTCGATCCGCCGTTCATCGTAGACCTCGAGCGGATACACGCCCGCGGGGCGCAACACTATCGCGCCGTCTTCGGACGTCTCAACGAGCAGCATTTCATCGCCGCTGAGGCCCAAACGACTGAGCACCGAGCGCGGGATGGAGACCTGGCCCTTCTTCCCGAGCCGTATGACGCTCATGCATCACGCTAGCACGATTCCGACAATCCGGATTCCGGCACACGCGCCCTCCGACTCTTCGATTTGTGGCGGCGACAGTGACGCCACATTAGGGCACCGGCCGCCCGTTTCAGGGAATGTGGAAGTCGGCGCTCTCGGCAAGCGAAACGGCCGTGATCACAATCCGCGCATCGAAGGTGGCCAGCCGCGCGCCGAGCGACACGGCACGCTGCACGAGGTAGGTGTCGGAGACCTGAGAGCTGCCTCGTCGCCTGGCAGACTTACGGCATCAGGTACGAAGCGATGCTTGCAGACGTCAGTCAGACTGTCGAGGCTCTTGAGAACGATCCGAACGGGCAGCCCTCCGCTACGGCGGCGAGCTCCGCAACTCCTACCATAGTGCCCGGCCATTTTGCACAGCTGGTCCGGTCCTCAGGTAATCGCCACGCCGCGCTACGCGATCACGCTTCACGGTTTCATTGAAGTGTCGACACCTAGCGTGCCGCCACCTAGCGTGCCGCCACCTGGTCGACCAGGGGCCGCGCCCCACAGCCACGTAGTCAGACCCCCAGCTCGGCCTACGGACGAGGGTTTGGCCGACTTCCGGCCCCTTGATTCGGTTGCTCCCTCAGTGCTCGACGCCGACCACCTCGAAGCGCACGTCCTTCCCACCGATCGGCGCCGTGAAGACGTCGCCCACACGCTTCTCCATGGCCGCAGCCGCCACCGGCGCCGTGAACGCCACGCTGCCGGCTGCCGGATCGGCTTCGTCGACACCGACGATGCGGAAGCACAGTGTCTGCCCGTCGGCGCGGCGAAGCGTCACTGTCGCTCCTGCCTGGATCTTCTCGATCACATCCGGGAGCCGCACCACGCGAGCACTCTCCAAGCGAAGCGCGAGCTCCTCGAGCCGGCCCCGGGCGCTCGCCACCGCGCGGGTGTCCGCTGCGGCGAGGGCGCGCCCGAGTTCCGCCTCGAGCTCGGCTCGCTCTGCCTCGAGCGCCTCCCAACCGACCGGAGTCATGAGGTTTGGGACGCCCTCAGGCAGCGACGCCCTCGCCAGGACCAGCACAGGCTCGGTGTCGGCGTCTTCCTTCACGAACGCGCGGCTCACGGGCACCCCCCTTCGTGTTCAGGGTACCGGAGGGCTGCGCTGTCGGCAGTGCGTACCGGCACCGACCCTGAGGCGCCACAGCGTCCCAGTCCGCGCGCGAAGGGGCGCCAGGCCACGGATGCAGCGCCGCCGACGGCCCATACTTCGGTAGGCTGGCGACGCTGCGCGCCGCAGGGGGACGAGGAATGACCAGAATCGGACGGTGGTGGGGACCGGCGCTCGTCGTCGTGCTCTGGCTCGTGGGCATGGGTATCGGCGGACCCTACTTCGGTCGGCTCGCCGAGGTGCAGACCCAGGCACAGACCGACTTCTTGCCGAGCTCCGCGGAGTCGACGCGCGCGCTCGTCCTGCAGCGCGCCTTCGGCGATGACGCGGGGCCGCCGGCGATCCTCCTGTTCGAGGACCCGCTCGGGATCGCCGCCGACGTGCGCGACGTGCTGGCGGAGCGCCTCGAGCGCATCGCCGCCCTCGATGGGACCGCGGGTGCGTCGCCGCTCATTCCGTCGCCGGCCCAGGGCACGACGGGCGACCCGATCGCGTACCAGTCGTTCGTCCAGGTCGATGGTGACGCGCCCGAGGTGGTCGCAGCGATCCGAGCGGAGCTCGCTGCGCTGCCCGCAGGCGTCGCGGCGTACGTGACCGGTCCGGCCGGCTTCCTCGCGGATCTCGTCGAGGCGTTCGGCGAGATCGACGGGATCCTGCTCGTGGTCGCGGTCGTCGCGGTGTTCATCATCCTGCTCTTCGTCTACCGCTCGCCGTTCCTGCCGATCCTGGTGCTGCTCTCCTCGATCGCGGCCCTCTCCGTCTCCGTCGTTGCCGTGTACCTCATGGCCGCCGCCGGATGGATCACCCTCAACGGCCAGGCGCAGGGCATCCTGTTCATCCTCGTGATCGGTGCGGCGACGGACTACGCGCTGCTGCTCGTCTCGCGCTACCGCGAGGCGCTCCTCGAAGAGCGCGACCCATTCGTGGCGATGCGTCGGGCGTGGCGTGGATCGGTCGAGCCGATCCTCGCCTCGGGCGGCACGGTCGTGGCGGGCGTGCTCTGCCTGCTCCTCTCCGACCTGAACTCGAACAAGGCGCTCGGCCCCATCGCCGCCGCGGGAATAGTGGTGGCCATGCTCTCGGCGCTCACGTTCCTGCCGGCGGTTCTGACCCTCGTCGGCCGCGCCGCTTTCTTCCCGTTCCCGCCGCGCCTGGCCGTCGACGGCGCAGCGGCGTCGGCGGAGGGCTCCGGTTTCTGGGCGGGTGTCGCCGCGCTCGTCGAGCGCCGCCCGCGCGCAACGTGGGTGGTCACGACCGTCGTCCTCCTCGTCGCCGCCGCGTTCGCGCCGAGCTTCCAGGCCGACGGTGTCCCGCAGTCCGAGATCGTGCTCGGCACGACCGAGTCGGTCGTGGGTCAGGAGATTCAGGCGCGCTACTTCGCCGCCGGCTCCGGCGCACCGACGATCGTGATCGCAGAGGCCGACCGCGCCGAACGCATGGCCGAGGCGGTAGCGGATGTCTCCGGGGTGTCGTCGGTCTCGCTCCGCACCGCCCCGTTCGGCGGACCGCCCGCGAGTCGACCGCCGCTGGTGGCGGAGGTCGACGGCCGCTCGCTCGTCGAGCTCCAGGTGACGCTGGCGTTCGCGTCCGACAGTCGCGAGGCGCTCGACTTGGTCGGTGCGCTGCGTGAGGTCGTGCGGGGGGTCGATGAGCTGGCGGTGGTGGGCGGTCCCACCGCCGCGGATCTCGACACGCGCACGACCGCCCGCGCCGACCTCCTCGTGATCATCCCGGCGGTCCTCGTCGTGATCAGCGTGATGCTGATGATGCTCCTGCGCTCGGTACTGGCGCCGCTGCTGCTCGTGGCCACCACGGCGCTCTCCTACCTCTCGACCCTCGGGGTCGCGTCGCTGGTGTTCGACCGCGTGCTCGGCTTCCCCGGCGCAGACCCGGTGGTGCCGCTCTTCGCCTTCGTGTTCCTGGTGGCGCTCGGGATCGACTACAACATCTTCCTCACGAGCCGCATCCGCGAGGAGGCTCTCCTGTGCGGCACGCGCCCGGCCGTGTTGGTGGGACTTCGAACCACGGGAGGCGTGATCACGTCGGCCGGTGTGGTGCTCGCCGCCACCTTCGCGGCGCTCGCCGTCATACCGCTGCTCTTCCTCGTGCAGCTCGCCTTCCTCGTGGCGTTCGGCGTGCTGCTCGATGCGCTCGTGGTGCGCTCGTTCCTCGTGCCGGGACTGCTCTACGACCTCGGGCCGCGCTCCTGGTGGCCGTCGCGTCCGGGGCGCATGGAGATCGAAGCGCCGCGGGCGTCGCCCGGCGACGCCCCGCGCTCGAGGCGGCACCCAACGGGCTGATCTCTCGCCGCCACGGCTCGGCTTGAGCCTCGCTCAGCCTGCCCGCGGCGAGCAGGCGATCCGGGATGTCGCGGTACCGCTCGACGGGCCCGTCATCCGTCATCGGCCAGCAATCGCGCGTAGTACGCCTCTCGGATACGGGCGCGGAGCGGGGCGGTGTCGTCGTAATACCGCAGTGCCTGCACGAAGGCTTCGGCCGGATCGTATCCGGGTGCGGCGAACACGAGCACGTTCGGCCCGATCGCCTCGAAGCGGAGCACCGGATCCACCGAGTCGAGCACGACGAGGTCGACATCCTCGAAGCCGGCTCCGACCAGATCCGTGAGCATGTCGAGTTTTCGTGATCGCGCTCCCGTGCCCGTCCGATCGGCGGGATCGATGGCCAGGTCGACGTCGCTGCGAGCTCGCTCGGTTCCCCGCGCGTGCGATCCGAAGAGCCACACCCCGGCCACCTCCTCGTAGCGGGCGAAGACGTCGCGCAGGCGCTCGAGCTGCTCCCCGGTCATGCCGCAGTATAGGCCCGCTGCGGTGGGTGCCGCGAGAAGTTGCCAGCAGGACGCGTCGGCACGCCCGCCCAGCGCCTCATCGCTCGCCCAACCGCGCGCCCATGGAGCGCGCCATCGCGCATACTCGTACACGACGAAGACACACACGCGCGACGGGGGGCGGCAGTGAGCGAGCAGGCACCGGACGGGCGCTCCGGCCCGACCCACGAGGTCCGCCTCGCGGTGGTGATGTACGGCGGCATCTCCCTCGCGATCTACATCCACGGCGTGGCGCAGGAGCTACTACACGTCACGCGCGGCACATCGGCTGCGCCCGACGAGGTCCTCACGCCTCTCGAGCACGTCTACCGGCGCATCGGCCGCCAGCTCGGGCCCGAGGGAGCGTGGCACGGCGAGCCACGCGCGGGCGGCGGCGTCCGCACCGCCGTGGTGATCGACGTCCTGTCGGGCACTTCGGCGGGTGGCATCAACGCCATCGCGCTCGCCAAGGCGCTCGCCACCGGCGCCACCATCGCCCCCTTCGGGCCCCTCTGGATCGACGAGGGCGACATCGAGACCCTCATCGACGACGGCGAGGAGGGTGAGCCGCCCGTCGCGCTGCTCCGCGGCGATCACATGTTCCGCGTTCTGCGCCGGGCTTTTGACCAAATGGACGACGACGGTGCCCGAGCGACCGGCGGCGCGACGGAACGCCACGAGCCCGCGCGCGAGGTCGACCTCTTCGTGACCGCCACCGACCTCGCCGGCCTCGCCACTCCGTTGCGGCTCGCCGACGGCGTCCAGACGGAGTTGCGGCACCGGAACGTGTTCCACCTCCGGCATGCGCGAGATGGCGCGGGCGCACACGACGATTTCGCACGCGCCAACAACCCCTTCCTCGCGTTCGCCGCGCGCGCCACCTCGTCGATCCCCCTCGCGTTCCGCCCGGTCGACCTCGAGGGAATCCTGGCGCGCTCCCCGAACCCGGAGGATGCCGAGGGCGCCTACGAGCGCTGGAAGCGCTTCTTCCCCGACTACGGCCGCGACGGCGCCGACGTCGTCGCCCGCCCCTTCGTCGACGGCGGCGTGCTCGACAACAAGCCCTTCGGCCACGCCATCGGGTACCTCACGTCGCGCAGCGGTGCCACCTCCGTCGAGCGCAAGCTCCTCTACGTCGAGCCGCGGCCCGAAGACGGTGACGGACTGCGCCCTATCCGCGAGCGTTGCTTCACCGCGCAAGACAGCGTGCTCGCCGGCATCGTCCTCCCGGGCTACGAGACCATCCGCGACGACCTCGAGCGCGTCCTGGCGCGCAACCGGCTCATCGAGCGCGTCGCGACGCTGACGCTCGGTGCGGAGGAAGATCTCGAACGCGAGGCGCACCGGGGGGCGAGCGGCGCGGCGCAGCATCTCCCCACGGCGAGCGAAACGCAGGGGACCTTCCTCGCCGAACACATCGCCCGCACGGGGCTCGGCCCCACCTTCGGTGGCTACCACCGCCTGAAGGTGGCCACCGTCACCGACGATCTCGCCGAGGTCGTCGCCGCCGCAGCGGGCGTGGGCGAGCACGCCGACGAGCGCCGAGCGATCCGCAGACTCGTGGGCGCGTGGCGCTATCGCGAGTACGATCGCGCCTCCGCCGCAGGTGGCAAGGAGCCAGAAGCGGCGTTCCTCTACCGCTTCGACCTCGGCCATCACCTCCGCCGCCTCGACTTCGTGCTGGAGCAGATCGACGCCTGGACGGCCGTCGCCGATGTCGACGCACTCCCACACGGGAAGCGCCTGGCGTTCAGGCGGATGGCCGGGCGCCCCGTCGCGGCGGCCGACCTCCACACGCTCCAGGCCGACCTCCGCGCGCTGCGCCCCGCCCTCCACGCCGAGCGCGCAGGGCTGCACGCGCTCCGCGAGCGCCTCCAGGAAGCGAGCAGGCTCGCCGCGGCGACGCCCTCGACCCCAACACCCCGAGCAGACGACGACCTGCACCGCGTGCTGCGCGCCGTCCGAGGCTGGGCGGCGAGCGACGCCGGCCGCATCGCGCGGGCCGAGGCGCTCGAACAGCTCGACGTCCGCAGTGCGGCGTTCGAGCTCTCCGACCCCACGGCGCTCACGCAGCTCGCGCTCGCACTCGAGCGTCTCGGCGCGCTCGTGCTCGCCGAGACCACGAGACGCCGCGAGGCGTTCCGGCGGGTGATGGAGGCGGCACGCCCGTCGCTCGGCGCCACCGTCGCGCTCGATTCCTTCGACGGCTTCGAGCGCTTCGACCTCATCCGTTTCCCCGTGCTGCGAACGGCCGACGTCGGTGACGAACTGAGCCGCGTCGACGTGCACCGGATCAGTCCCGTCGACGCGACCGCGATCGTCGACGAGCGCGCGGCGGAGCCCGGGGAGCGGGCGACGTACGCCAAGCTCGCCGGCACGATGTTGGGATCATTCGGCGCCTTCTTCGAGCGGCGCTGGCGCGAGGACGACAACCTCTGGGGGCGTCTCGACGGCGCGGAGCGCCTCGTCACGTCGCTCGTCGCCGATCGCCGCGCGCAGATCGAGCTCATCGCCGACCTGCACGTCGAGATCATCGCCGAGACCTACACCTACGCCGATGGCGCGTACGAACGGCGCGCGACGAGCGCCTCCCGAACCGATGCGCGCATGAAAAAGCAGGCCGACGCCTTCGCCGAACTCCGCCTCGCCTGCGAGCGCGATCCCGACTTCCGCGCCCGCCTGAGCACGGTGCTCGCCGAGGCGGAGTCGGCGCTCGAGGGTTGGCTCGCGCGCACGACCCGCTCGCCGGTCCACGCCCGCGCCGCCCTCCAGGCGATCGGCGACGCGCTCCGGCCCACCTCCTATACGCCATTCGGCGCAAGCGTCGTGGGCGCGCTCACGCCAGCCTCGAGCGCCCTGGAGCGACTCCTTACGGCGCCCATCGTCGACGTCGGACGGGCGCACCAGGTCGTCCGGCACGTCGCCACGCTCACGCACTCGCTGCGCACGGTCGTGGGTGATCGCTGCGAGCCGGGCGCTCCACCGTGGCTGTACGCAGCGTTCGTCTACAGCCGCAGCGTGCCCGACGAGCGGGAGGTGTCTCGAGCGCTGCTGGCCCGGGTGGCGCCCCGAGCGATCCGCAGGACCGGACGGATCCTCCAGGCCGTGCACAGCAGGTCGCGCTGGCGGTGGCTTGCCGTGGTGGTGGCGCTCGCGGCGCGCGCCTGGTGGTGGCTGCACGCGTCGTGGAGCGCGGTCCGGCGGTGGTGGGCGCGCAGCGAGGGGCGGTAGAGCTGTAGCGCTGGACGCCTCGACCTCCCCGATGGTTCGCGAGTACTGAGCCTTCGGGACCACTCAGCACCCACGCTTCAACGTATGCGTGAACCATGGGTGCTCAGTGCTCTGGAAACGAACCGCAGACGGGCCCGTTGCCCCTCGCCGGCAGCCGGTCGGCGAGAGCATCGTCCCACGGCCCCGTAGGATGACGGCGAACGGCCGTTCACGCACGACGGCGTCGCGCGCCACGCGACCCAGCGCCCTACGAACGGCCGGAGGAGCAGCCATGAACTACATTCCCCTCGGACGAACCGGCGTGAAGGTGTCGCCCCTCTGCCTCGGCACCATGACGTTCGGATCCACGAGCGACGAGGCGCAGTCGAAGGCCGTGTTCGAACGCTGCCTCGAGCACGGCATCAACTTCTTCGACACCGCCAACGGCTACTCCGGTGGCGAGGCGGAGCGGCTCCTCGGCCGCTTCATTGCCGGCATGCGCGACGAGCTCGTGATCACCACCAAGGTGGCTGCGAAGGTCGGCGACGGGCCCAACGATCGGGGCCTCGCACGGCGGCACATCCGCCAGCAGGTCGAGCGCAGCCTCGAACGACTCGGCACCGACCGGATCGATGTCTACTTCGTCCACCTCTTCGACGACGACACCCCCATCGAGGAGACCCTTCGAGCGCTCGACGACCTCGTGCGCGAGGGGCGCATCCTCTATCTGGGCGTCTCCAACTGGGCCGCGTGGCAGATCGCCATCGGCCTCGGCATCTCGAAGCGTGAGTCGCTCGCCCGCTTCGAGGTGATCCAGCCGATGTACAGCCTCATCAAGCGGCAAGCCGAGGTCGAGATCCTCCCCCTCGCGCTCGCTGAGGGGCTCGGTGTGATCCCCTACAGCCCGCTCGCGGCCGGCATGCTCACGGGCAAGTATGCGGCTGGCAGCGCCCCGCACGCCGGACGCCTCGTGGAGAACGACATGTACGCCCGCCGCTACGCTCAGCAGGCCTACTACCGCATCGCCGAAGCGTTCGCCGAGCACGCGCGCGAGCGAGGCGTACACCCCGCGACGCTCGCCGTGGCGTGGACGCTCGCGCACCCCGGCGTCACCGCGCCCATCGTCGGTGCGCGGGACGTCGACCAGCTTCGAGCATCGCTCGACGCCACCACCCTCGACATGACGGCCGAGTGGCGCAACGAGATCTCGGCGCTTTCGGACGAGCCGCCTCCCGCAACTGATCGGAGCGAGGACCGGGTGGCGTCGGTGTGAGCGCCGATCGGCCCCGAGGGGCGGTCTTCCTGACGCGCGCACTGCCGCCGGAGCCGATGGCCGCACTGCGGGAAAGCGTCGACCTGCACGTGAACCCGCACGACCGGACCCCCACCCGTGCCGAGCTCCTCGCGGGCGTCCACGGCTGCGACGCGCTCCTCAGCCTCGTCACCGATCGGATCGACGCCGAGGTGATGGACGCTGCGCCCACGCTGCGCGTGATCTCGAACTACGCGGTCGGGTACGACAACGTCGACGTCGCGGCCGCCAGCGCGCGCGGCATTCCCGTCACCAACACGCCCGACGTCCTCACGCACTCGACGGCAGACATGGCGTTCGCGCTGCTACTGGCGGTCGCCCGCCGCGTGGTGGAGGGACACGACCTGGTTCGTTCGCGAGCCTGGCGAGGGTGGGAGCCGCTGCAGCTCCTCGGTTCGGACGTGAGTGGCGCCACGCTCGGACTGGTCGGACTCGGGCGGATCGGGCGGGCCATGATCCCGCGGGCACGCGGCTTCGGCATGGACGTCGTCTACTGGAACCGCACGAGGCTCGCTGCCGAGGAAGAGGCGCGCCTCGGCGCGACCTACGCTCCGCTCGACGAGGTGCTCGCACGTGCCCGCTTCGCGTCGATCCACGTCGCCTCGACGCCAGAGACGCACCACCTGATCGGAGCGGAGGCGCTCGAACGCCTCGGGCCGGGCGGCTACCTCATCAACACGGCGCGTGGGCCGATCGTCGACGAACACGCGCTCGTCGAGGCGCTCGAACGCGGCACGATCGCCGGCGCCGGACTCGACGTCTACGAGCGCGAACCGGAGCTCCAGGAGGGCCTCCACGACCGTCCGAACGTCGTGCTGGCGCCCCATCTCGGCTCCGCCACGCACGAGACGCGGGCCGCGATGGGGATGCTGGCGGCCCAGAACCTGCTCGCCGCGCTGCGCGGAGAGCGACCACGGCACGTGGTGAATCCCGAGGTCCTCGGCGGCCCCTAGGGTGCCCCGCGATCGGCGCACACCTACAGCGACCAGTACCGCACGCCAGGCACCGCGTCCGGCGCGAGGTCGGACTTCACGTCGACGAGCACACCGTCGGCCGCCACCGCGCGCCGAACGGCTGCGTGCGCATCCGCCCTGAACTCGGGGTGCGGCACGGCGTAGACGACCGCGTCTGCGGGAGGCACGTCGGCGGCGTCACGCAGTTCGATGCCGTACACCGCACGCGCCTCGGCCGAGCTCGCGCGCGGATCGATCACGCTCACGTCGGCGCCGTACGCACGCAGCTCCTCCACGATGTCGGGAACGCGACTGTTGCGAACGTCCGAGACGTTCTCCTTGAACGTGAGGCCGAGCACCGTCACCTTCGCCCCCACCGGCGACTTCCCGGCAGCGAGCAACAGCTTGACGGTCTTCTGCGCGATGAAGGCGCCCATCTCGTCGTTGATGCGGCGTCCCGCTAGGATCACCTGCGGGTAGTAGCCCATCCGCTCGGCCTTCGTGGTGAGGTAGTACGGATCGACGCCGATGCAGTGGCCGCCCACGAGGCCGGGCTGGAAGCGCAGGAAGTTCCACTTCGTGCCCGCGGCCTCGAGCACGTCCTTCGTGCGGATGCCCATTCGGTCGAAGATGAGAGCGAGCTCGTTCACGAGCGCGATGTTCAGATCGCGCTGCGTGTTCTCGATCACCTTTGCAGCCTCGGCCACGCGGATGCTCGGCGCGCGGTGGACGCCTGCCGGAACGATGCGTTCGTAGAGCGCGGCCACGCGCTCGAGCGTGCGGGCGTCGCCGCCCGCCACCACCTTCACGATCGATTCGAGTGTGTGCTCCTTGTCGCCCGGGTTGAGCCGCTCGGGAGAGTAGCCGAGGAAGACGTCCTCCCCCACCCGCAGACCCGAGGCCCGTTCGAGGATCGGTCCGCATTCGTCCTCCGTGAGGCCGGGGTAGACGGTGCTCTCGTAGATCACGAGATCGCCGGGCGCGAGCACCGTGCCGAGCGCCTCGCTCGCCGAGCGCAGCGGCCGGAGGTCGGGGCGGTGATCGACGTCGACGCCCGTCGGGACCGCCACCACGTAGACGTTCGCGGCGGCGGCCCGGTCGATGTCGCTGCTCGCGACCAGGCCCGAAGCGGCCACGCGAGCAGCGTCGATCTCACCGTTGGGGTCACGGCCCTCGTTCACCGCCTCGACCTTCGAGGCGAGCAGATCGACGCCGATGGTGTCGGGAAAGCGCTCGGCGAAAGCAACGGCCACCGGCAGCCCCACGTAACCGAGGCCGATCACGGCGACGCGGACATCCGAGAGATCGTCGCGCCACGCGCCGCGCGGGTCGGCACCGGCCTCGCCCGCCGCGATCAACGACCCCGATGGGCCACGTGCGTTCATGAAGGTGCTCCGGGGTGTGGGCGAAACCTGGTCGTCATGGGCGCCAGGCTACCCGAGCACGCGTCGGTCGACTGCGACATCGGCCGCTGCCGTGCTGCCTCAGCTCGACGTGGAGCTCAGCATGGCGTCGCGTTCGACAGCACGGGTCGCGAGCCCCCGCCGGACGGCGCGCATCTGCTCGGCGTCCTCGGCGATGAGGATGCCAGACGGCACGGCGAGGCTCTTCGCGTGCAGGAGCGACAGCACGACGACACCCACGAACGAGGTGGCAAGGATGAGAGCGAGAAGGGTCATGAACACAGTCCTCTCCCGATCCGATGGATCGAGCGAGGGCATCGCTGCCGCACGGTCTCGAGGGTGGCCGGTTGCGCTACTGGCTCGACCCATCCCAAGCGCCCACATACGGGAAGGGTGTCATAGCCTCCATCGATCGAATTGGAGCCTAGCGGACGGCGACTGACGGAATACTGATCGGGGCGCGGAGTACGGTGGCGCGCGACGCTCGCCCGGTTGTACCTCTCATCGACAGACCTCATGTGTGGTGGTCGACTGTCGACTATCATCGCCGGGACCGTGACGCGCATGCGCCCTTCGATGCGGATCGACGGGTGTGTCGGATCGGCTCGCGTACCGGACGAAAGGGGAACACCATGAAGCGAACGTCCCGCATTTCTGCAGTCGGTGTGCTCGGCGCGCTGTTGGTCACCGCCACCATCATCGGTGCGGCGTTCGGTCAGGGTGAGCCGGTCTACGGCGGCTCGCTCTCGATCGCCTACACCTCCACCTCGCCGCACATCGACATCCAAGCCACGAACCAGGGCTCACTCTCCGAGTCCGCGCACTACATCTACGAGACGCTCTTCGATCGCAACGCCGAGGGCGACATCGTCGGCCTGCTCGCGACCGGCTTCGAGATCAGCGACGACGGCCTGACCTACACGTTCTCGCTGCAGAGCGGGGTGACCTTCCACGACGGAACACCCTTCGACGCCGAAGCGGTGAAGTACAACTTCGAGCGCAAGATCTCGCTGCAGCTCCCCACCTGGGATTCGATCCCTTGGGACAGCATCGAGGTCGTCGACCCCCTCACGGTGCGCGTCCACCTCACGGCTCCGGCCCCGCACATCGTGCCGGTCCTCTCCTCCAAGACCTGGTCGATGTACTCGCCGACGTGGGCCGAGGCGGTCGGGCCTGATGGCGTCAAGAGCGATGGTGTCGGTACGGGTCCGTTCACCGTCGTCGACTTCCGTCCGAACGACACCCTGCGCCTGGCCCGCTACGAGGACTATTGGCAGGACGGCCTCCCCTACCTCGACGAGGTCGTCTTCCGTGTGATCACGGATGCGAATACGCGCGCCGCCCTGCTCGAGTCCGGCGACGTCGATCTCGCACTCGGCCTGCCGGTCCCGGTGACCGAGCGGCTCAAGAACGACCCCCGCTTCAACGTCCAGAGTGCGCTCGGTGCCCGCCAGTACTACATGCCGCTCAACAACACCAAGGCGCCGACGAACGACGTCCTCGTCCGGCAGGCAATCAACCACGCCGTCGACAAGGAGGGCATCATCCGCGCCGTGTTCCTCGGCGTCGGCGCCGAGGTGGCGGATGCGGTCTACATGACGCCGGTGGTCGACGGCTACGTCCCAGCCGGCACCTACGAATACGATCCCGAGCGCGCCGAGGAGCTCCTCGAGCAGGCCGGATGGACGATGGGTCCGGACGGCGTGCGCGTCAAGGACGGCGAGCGGATGGTGCTCACCCTCTTCACGCGTCGTGGCTCCGTCACCGGGGACTTCGAGACGGCCGAGTTGGTGCAGGGCATGCTCGCCGACGTCGGCGTCGAAGTCGACATGCAGGTGCTCGAGTCCGCGTCGTTCGTGCCGGCCGTGACCGTGCCCCCCGAAGACTCCACCTACCACATGGCCAATCTCACCTGGGGCACCGTCACGGGTGACGCCGAATACGTGGTCTCGACGATCTACCGCAGCGACGCCGCCGCGCCGCGCCTCTACAACCGCGCCTACTACAGCAACCCCGAGGTCGATCGACTCAGCGACCTCTCTCGCCAGGCCGCGACGATCGAGGAGCGCAACGCGATCTACGCCGAGATCATCCCGATCGTCTTCGCCGACGCGCCGATCCTGCAACTCTTCAACTCCATCGAGTTCCTCGCGGCCAACGCGCGTGTCCACGGCCTCTACTTCGAGCCGGCCTTCAGCAACTGGCCGGGCAAGTACGCCTGGAAGACGCCCTGACCTGACGAACTCCTCGCTCCCGGGGGCAGCCGATGCGCTGCCCCCGGCCGACGGCGCGTGTCTGAACGAGCCGCCGGGTCCACACGAGGGGAGGCGCCCTTGGCGCGGTACATCTTCAAAAGGATCCTGATCGGGATCCCTATTTTGTTCTTCGTGGTGACGGCGGTCTTCTTCGCCTTCCGGCTCATCCCGGGCGACGCGGCGCGGATCATCGCCGGCGACGAAGCCCCGCAGGAGCGCGTGGAGCAGATCCGTCGCGACCTCGGCCTCGATCGGCCGGCCCTCGTCCAGTACGGCGCCTATCTCGCGAAGCTGTCGCGAGGCGACCTCGGTGTCTCCTTCTCGTCGCGACGGCCCGTCGCCGTCGAGATCGCGAGTCGCTTCTGGAACACGTTCAGCCTCGCGCTCGCAGCGATCACGCTGGCGACGATCGTGGGCATATCGATGGGTGTGGTCTCCGCGCTCTTCCGCGGCACCATCGCGGATCACGTGGTCACGCTCATAGCCCTGCTGGGCATCTCGATCCCGGTCTTCTGGCTCGGGCTCCTGATGATGCAGCTCTTCTCCGTGGAGCTCGGTTGGCTGCCGGCCGCCGGCTACGGCACTTGGCGCCACTTCGTCATGCCCACGATCACCCTGTCGGTGTTCTCGATCGCCTTCATCACCCGCATGACGCGGTCGTCGCTCCTCGAGACGATCCAGCAGGACTACGTGCGCACGGCCCGTGCCAAGGGCGTGCGCGAACGGTTGGTCCTCCTGATGCACTCCCTACGCAACGCGCTCCTACCGGTCACGATCGTCGTCGGCCTCCGCTTTGGGTACATGGTCGGCGGCGCCGTGATCACCGAGGAGGTGTTCGCATGGCCCGGCCTCGGTCGTCTGCTCATCCTCTCCGTCGCGCAGCGCGACATCCCGCTCGTACAGGGTCTGCTGCTCGTGTTCGCGACGTCGTTCGTCATCGTGAACCTGCTCGTCGACATCCTCTACGCGTTCCTGGACCCCAGGATCCGACACCGGTGAGGCTGCCCCGATGAACCTTCGCTCACCCCTCCGCACGATCGGTACCTTCGCGCGCGATCACAAGTTGGCCGCGCTCGGAGCCGTCCTCGTCGCCGCCTTCGTCTTCACGGGCATCTTCGCACCGCAACTGGCACCGAAGGACCCGAATCGTGTCTCCGTGCGCCACTCGCTCGCGCCGCCGAGCGCGGAGTTTCCGCTCGGAGCCGACAACAACGGTCGCGACATCCTCAGCCGCATCATCCACGGCGCCCGCGTGTCGCTCTACATCTCGACCACGAGTGTCGGTCTCGCCGCGCTGGTCGGCGTCTCGCTGGGTATCTTCGCCGCCTGGTATCGCTGGACACGCGGGCCGATCATGCGTCTCATGGACGTGTTGCTCGCCTTCCCGGGCATCGTCATCGCGCTCACCATCATCGCGATCCTAGGGAGGGGTCTCGAGAACGTCATCCTCGCCATCGCGATCTATCAGATCCCACAGTTCGCACGTCTCGCGCACGGCCTGGCGCTCTCCGCCCAGGAGCAGACCTACGTGGAGGCAGCGATCGCCGGCGGTGAGTCCGACGGCGCCATCTTGTCGCGCTACGTGCTCCCCAACATCATCGCCCCGATCATCGTGCAGATCAGCCTCCTCGTCCCGGGCGCGATCATGACGGCCGCAGGCCTCAGCTTCATCGGGCTGGGTGTGGCCCCGCCCACCGCGGAGTGGGGCGCGATGCTGCAGCTGAGCCTCACCTGGGGTCGTCTCGCGCCGCACATGACGATCTTCCCGGGGCTGGCGCTCATGCTCGTGGTGTTCGGCTTCAACGTTCTCGGGGACGGCCTGCGTGACGCGCTCGACCCGCGGTTGCAAGGGAGATCGTGAGCATGGCGCTCCTCCAGGTCACGGATCTCAAGACCCACTTCTTCGGTCGGCGCGGCGTGACCAAGGCCGTCGATGGCATCTCCTTCGATCTCGAGCGGGGTGAGATCCTCGGCATCGTCGGGGAGAGCGGTTCGGGCAAGTCGGTCGCATCCCTGTCGATCATGCGTCTGGTCGATCACCCCGGGCGCGTGGTCGGCGGCTCCGTCCACTTCGAGGGGCGCGATCTGCTGAAGCTGGGCCGCGAGGAGATGCGCACACTCCGCGGCCGTCGCATGTCGATGGTGTTCCAGGAGCCGGGGACGTCGATGAACCCCGTGCTCAAGGTCGGCTTCCAGATCGCAGAGGCCATCCGGAGCCACGAGCGTGTCTCGAACCAGGAGGCGCGCGAGCGGACGATGGACCTCATGGAACTCGTCGGCATCCCCGACGCCAAGCGGCGCATCGACCAGTACCCCCACCAGTTCAGCGGCGGCATGCTCCAGCGGCTCATGATCGCGATGGGTCTGGCGCTCTCGCCGTCGCTGATCATCGCCGACGAACCCGTGACCGCCCTCGACGTCACGATCCAGGCGCAGATCCTCGATCTCCTGCGCGACCTCCGAGACACGACCGACGCGGCGGTCTTGCTGATCACGCACGACATGGGCGTGGTCGCCGAGACGTGTGACCGTGTGATCGTGATGTACCTCGGGAAGATCGTCGAGGAGGCGCCCGTCGCGGAACTCTTCGACCACCCGAAGCACCCCTACACGCAGGGTCTGCTCGGCTCGATCCCGAAGATCGACGAGAAGCAGGAGTGGCTCGCCGCCATCCCGGGCACCATCCCCAACCCGCTCGAGGTCCCGACCGGATGTCGATTCTCGAACCGCTGTCCGCAGGTGATGGACGTGTGCCACCATGTGAGTCCCGAGCTTCAGGTCGTCGGCCCCGGCCACAGGGTCGCCTGTCACCTGTACGGCGAGACCGGGACGGTGGACGCAGATGCCTGACGCGGTCATGGAGACGCGGCACCTCGTCAAGCAGTTCCCCGTCGAGGGTTCGCGCGACGTGGTCCACGCGGTCTCGGGGGTCGATCTGATCGTGCTGCGGGGTGAGACCCTCGGTCTCGTCGGCGAGTCGGGGTGCGGGAAGACGACGATGGGACGGTTGGTCCTGCGCCTCATCGAGCCGACGGCGGGGGAGGTGCTCATCGAGGGGCGTGACCTCGGCGCCCTCTCCAAGCGCGAGTTACGGCGGGTCCGCTCGGAGCTGCAGATCATCTTCCAGAACCCGTTCGCATCGCTCAACCCGCGCATGTCGGTGGAGGAGATCCTGCGCCGGCCGATGGAGATCCACCTCCGTATCTCTGCGGCCGAGCGGTCGCGGCGCGTCGGCCTGCTCCTGGAGCAGGTGGGGCTGCGCGAGGAGCATCGGAACCGCTTCCCGCACGAGTTCTCGGGCGGCCAGCGGCAGCGCATCGCGATCGCCCGGGCGCTGGCCGTCGAACCGAAGTTCCTCGTGCTGGACGAGCCCACCTCGGCCCTCGACGTCTCGGTGCAGGCGCAGATCCTCAACCTCCTCAAACGCCTCCAGCGTGACCTCGGACTCACGTACCTGTTCATCTCCCACGATCTGTCCGCGGTGCGGCACATGAGCGACCGCATCGCCGTGATGTACCTCGGCAAGGTGGTGGAAACGAGTGCCTCGGAGACGCTCTTCAACGACCCCCAACATCCCTACACCAAGGCGCTGGTATCCGCCATCCCGGTCACCAACCCACGCCTTCGGCGTGAACGCGTCCGCCTGACCGGCGACATCCCCAGTCCCATCCACCTTCCGAAGGGCTGCGCCTTCCACACCCGTTGCCCGTTCGTCATGGACCGCTGCCGCACGGAGGGCCCGGTTCTGCAGGAGACCGGCGGCTCGGCGTCCCACCTCGTGGAGTCCCACCTCGTGTCGTGCCACCTCGTGGACCCCGCGTGAGCCGTGCGGCCGTGGCAGTGGTCGGCGCCGGCCACTCCGGGTTCGGACTCGCCGGCGACCTCGCGCTCCGCGGGGTACGCGTGCACCTCTACGAGCACCCGACGTACGAAGCGGCGATCGTGCCAATCCGGGAGGCGGGTGGGATCACCGTGCGCGGCGTGGTCGGCGAGGGGCTCGCGCGCCCCGCCCTCGTCACGACCGACGGTGGCGAGGCGCTCTCCGGCACCACCCTCGTGTTCGTCGTGGTTCCGGCGTACGCCCACGAGGCGATGGCGGAGGCGCTCGCACCCCACCTGCACGAAGGTCACGTGGTGGTGCTCATGCCCGGCAACGCCGGCGGCGCCCTCGCGTTCCGGCGCGCGGTCATGGAGAAGGGCGGACCGGCGGTGACCGTCGCCGAGGCCGCCTCGTTCGTCTTCGCCTGCAAGAAGGAGGGGGGTGCGGGTGTCTGGATCCGGGGCGTCAAGAATGGCCTCCCGGTGGGCGTGCTCCCCTCCGAGGCGACGGAGCACGTGATGACGCTCGTGCAGGCGCTCTACCCGACGTTCGCGGCGGCCACCGACGTGCTCGAGACGAGCCTCAGCAACGCGAACCACGTCGCGCACCCGCCCGCGCTGCTGCTCAACGTGGCGCGCATCGAATCGACGGGGAGCGACTACAGCTTCTTCCACGAGGGCATGACGCCCTCCGTGGCACGGCTTACGGACACGATAGACGCCGAGCGCATGGCGCTCGTCGCCCGGCTCGGCTACACGCCCGAGTCGACGCTCGCGCAGCTCGTGCGCTTCTATGGAGACCAGGGGTTCGGCGGACCCACGTACTACGACGCGGTGCACACCACGCCCGTGCACGGCGCAGCCCGCGCCCCAGCGTCCGTCGATCACCGCTACTTCACCGAGGACCTGCCGTATGGGCTCGTGCCGATCGTCGAGATCGGAAGGGTGCTGGGCATGTCCCTGACCGCGACCCGTGGCGTGGTCGACGTGGTCGGGGCGCTCATGGGCGTCGACTTCTGGAGCACGGGCCGCACGGCGGCGCGGCTCGGGCTCGAGGGCATGGGCGTGGCAGAGATGCGCCACTACGCTCGGACGGGAACCGCATGACCGATCCGATCCCGCTCACCGACGTCGCCTGGCAGCACCGGCAGGTGTGGGACGAGGTGCAGGCCTCCTTCGCCGAGTTGCTCTTGGACCCAACGTGCGATGGTGCCCCCTTCACGCACGCCCTCGAGGAGGCGTTCGACGCCTCCTTCGGCGCCCCCTGGATCGCGGTCTCCGCACAGTCGGGACTGGCTGCGCAGGCGCTGCTCCTGCGCGCGTGGGGCATCGGCCCCGGTGACGAGGTCATCACCGCCCCGAACAGCGACCTCGCCACGACCGCGGCCATCTCGCACGTCGGCGCCCGCTTCGTGCTCGCCGACGTCGCACGGGGCTCCTTCGGCCTCGATCCGGAGGCCGTCCGCCGCGCCATCACGCCGCGCACCAAGGCGGTGCTCGCCGTGCACATGTACGGGCACCCCGCGGCGATCACGGAGTTGCGTGCGGTCACCGACGCGCACGACCTACTCCTGCTCGAGGACGCCGCGCTCGCGCTCGGCGCCTCCATAGCCGGAACGCGGGCCGGCACGTTCGGAGACGGTGGCTTCTTCAGCTTCGCGCCCCGCAAGGTGCTAGGTGGCGTGGGCAACGGCGGCATGATCATCGTGCGCGACGCGGAGGTCGCCCGCCGGATCCGCACGCTGCGTGGGTATGGCCTCGATCCCGCCGTGCAGGATCGGCCGATCGCCGAGCGGCACCAGATGGCGGGTCAGGATCACGTCGCGGAGGGCTACAACCTCAAGATCGACGGCGTCCAGGCGGCGATCGTTCACGCCAAGTTCCGTCGCCTCGACGCTTGGAACGCGCTCCGCGCCGCCGTCGCGGCGCGCTACGACGCGCGCCTGGCGGGTATCGCGAGCCTCGAACGGCCCACGACGCCGCCGGGTGTGGTGCCGGGCTGGCGCAACTACACGCTGCTCGTCGACCGACGCGACGAGCTGCGCGCGCATCTACGGGCGCGCGGCATCACCACGGCGGTGCTCTACACGCCACCCGTCCACCTGCAGAGCGTGTACTCGGACCGAGGGTATGCGCCGGGCGACTTCCCCATCGCCGAAGCGCAGGCGCCCCGCATCCTGGCGCTGCCGATCTACCCCGGTATGCGTGAAGCCCAGGTCGACCGCGTAATCGACGAGGTGCGCACCTTCCTCCTCGCTTGAGCGTCTGCCCGACACCCCATCCCGAGGAGACTCCATGCCGCACTTGACCTACACCGACCCCGAGAACGCGAAACGCTACGTGAACGTCGTCGCCAGCCTCAGCGCGATCGGCGAGGATCCCGCCTACCTCGGCCGCGAGATGCTGCTATCGAACTACAGTGGCGTCGTCCCGTCACTGACCACCCTCGATGAGGTCGAGGAGGAGCTCGCGAAGGTCGACGCCGCCGTCGCCGGCCTCGGCGGCCACCCCGGCGCCTACATGCGCGCGCTGGTGAAGAGCTCGTACGCGATGATCTCGATCCTCCGCAAGGAGGGCCGGCCGTACCTCGATCTCGTGCGCGACATCATCGAGGTCGACTTCCGGCCCATCCCGGACTCGGAGGCCGTGCGCCTGCGCGAGGAGCTCTCCGGCGGTCTCACGGAGCTCGGCTACACCGGCTCGCTCCGGGAGCAGGTCGACGCTTGGCTCGCGGCGACGAGCATGACCGGCGACGCGGTCATCGCGTTCGGGAAGGGAATCCTCTCCCGCGCCCGCGCCGACACCGTCCTGAAGGTGACGCCGCTGCCCGAGGGCGAGGGCGTCGACTCCTTCACCGGGGTGCGCGACGTGTTCTATAGCGGACGATCGGCCTACACGGGCAATTACCGCGGGTGGCTACACTTCAACATCGACAAACACTGGCAGCGCGACGTGTTCACGCAGGTGCTCTGCCACGAGGCCTACCCGGGCCACCAGACGTTCTACACGCTCTGGGACCAACTCTTCCAGGAAGGGAAGTGGCCCGTCGAGGCCGCGTTCTACACGCGCAACGCGCCGACGAACCCGATCTTCGAGGGTGGCCCCGAGGTGGCCATGCATCTGGTCGGTTGGGACGTCGGCGAGACGCGCGAGGCGCTGGGGCTGCGCATGGGTCAGGTCTACAAGGACCTCGGTCGCATCGCGATGAACGACGCCTGCCTCGGGGTCAATACCGGGACGATGACGCGCGAGGAGGCGATCGACCTGATGGTCGACCATTTGGTCCTGCGCGACGACGCGGAGCGGGCCTACGGATTCTTCACCAACGCCGTCTCACGCACCCACTACCCGCAGTACTACTACGGCCGGCGCATCGTCGACGAGGCACTGAAGCGCATGGAGGGCGACAGGGCGCTGCGCGAACGGTTCATCGACATGCTCTACCGCACGCCGCACACGACGAGCACCTTCATCGACGCCGTGAGCGAGGCGACGGCTGCGCCATTCGATCCCTTCAGCTACCGCTCCTGACGAGCGCGGGCTCCGGGAGCATGGCGAGCACCTCGTCGGTGTCAATCACCTTGCCGAACACCTCGTCGACGACCTGCTCCGAACTCTCCTGCATCGCCGCCGTCCACGTGCCGGTGGCGTCGGACACCATGATCACGCCGTAGCCGAGGTCCTTGGCGTCGCGCAGCGAGGACTCGACGCAGCCCCCGGTCATCATGCCGACGAAGACCAGGTTCCGGATCCCGAGGTTGCCGAGCACGTAGTGGATCGTCGTCGAGTTGAAGACGCTCCCGCCGGTCTTGTCGAACACGAGCTCGTCCCCCACGGGGGCGAGCTCGTCGAGGATCATCGCCTCGCGGCTCCCGTCGGGGGAGTGGTTCTGCAGGTCCTTGTGCGCTTTGGAGCGGTCGCGACCATCCTGCGTCAGCGCACAGATGCGGGCGAAGACGACCTCCATGCCGCGTGCGCGGAACGCCGCCTGCAGGCGTGCGATGTTCGGGACGATGGTGTCGATGCGCTCAGCGATGTAGTCGAGTCCGTCGAGGAGACCGCGCTCCCGGCGCTGCGCGTGGACGCCATGGTCTGCGCTGGCGCACCCGTACTGCATGTCGATGACCACGAGAGCGGTGTCGGTGGGCGTCATCTCGAGCGCGGGCAGGCGCTCGCGCCAGCCGATGTAGGGGTCGCGTGGGTTCATGGGTCGGGACATGGGTGGATCCTCCGGTCTCGATGACCCTGCGCCACCTTGCAATGCCACTTGCAGGGGTGAAGCGTTGACGCAAGAGTTCTTGCTGGCTATCGTAGTGGCCGGCATCGCGCACCGTCAACGCTACCGCCAGAGGGTCGGTGCGAAGCGCGGCCGGGGCGCGAGCGAGAAGGGTGCGTGACGTGTGCGGACGGATCTAGTGATCGTGGGGGCAGGCCCGGCGGGACTGGTGGCGGCAGCGGCCGCAACCGCGGAGGGGCTCGAGGTGACGGTGGTCGACGAGCGACTCGCGGCCGGCGGGAGCGTCGACGGAGCCCTCGGCGCTTCGGCGCGCGATCCCGACGCAGCGTGGTTGATGCCGCCGCTCGGCGCGCGCGACGCGGCGAACGGTCGCATCGAACGCCTGCGGGAGCGCGCGACGGCGGCCACGCTGCTCACCGACGCCCTGGTATGGGGCCTCTTCCCGGGGTGGACGCTCGCCGTCACTCGCGGCGGCCGCACCCGGCGCATCGACGCCGCGCAGGTGATCCTCGCGACCGGCTCCTACGTCGCACGCCCACCCTTCATCGGCCACGCCCTCACCGGAGTACTCACCCCGCTCGGGCTCGCGCGTGCCCTCGAGGAGGGACGTATCGCGGCTGGCGCCCGCGTCGCGGTGCTCGGTGACGACGCCTTCGCCGACGAGATCGCCGAGACGCTCACGGAGCGTGGCGCCGCGCCCGTCGCACTGCTCGCCGAGCGCCCGCGCCCCTCTCCGCACCCGGTCCTCGTCCTCGCCGCCCCGAGCGTCGCGCGCGGCGGCGAGCGCCTCGAGACACTCGACCTCGAGCTCGTCGGCGGCGAGCGCGCAACGCTCGACGTCGAGTGGCTCGTGATCGCCGGGCCCCGCAGCGTCGCGAGCGAACTCGCCCACATGGCCGGCTGCGACCACCGCTTCGACGGGTACGAGGCGGGCTTCCGCCCGGTCCGTGGACGCGATGGCGCGACCAGCGTCGCCGGGATCTTCGTCGCCGGCTCCCTCGCCGGAGCCCAGGGCTACGACGCGAGCGAGCGTAGCGGCGCCGTCGCCGGCCTCGCGGCAGCCGTCCGCGCGGGCCGCGCTCCCGCGGAGCGCCTCGAAGCGCTCCTCGCCGATGCCCCGCCGGCCTCGGCCCCTCCGCCGGCGCGCATCCCCCTCGCCTACCGCGCCGTCGACGCGGCGTCGACCGACGTCGCGTGTCACTGCATCGGCACCACCTTCGCCGACGTCGCCGCGGTGGTGAAGGGTGGCGCGCGCTCGATCGACGACGTCAAGCGTCAGGCCAAGGCCGGCATGGGTCCGTGCCAGGGCCGTGACTGCCACCGCACCGTGGTCCGGCTGCTCGCCACGGTGGGGGACGTCGACGTCGCGACGCTCCGCCCCATGCGCACTCGGCCGCCGGTGCGCCCCGTCACCGCGCGCGCGATGTTCGAGGAGCCGGACATCGAGAAGCACGAGGTGAGCGCATGACCGGCCCGGGCCACGTGCACGACGTCGCCGTGATCGGCGGCGGCGTACTCGGCAACTTCATCGCGTTCGACCTCGCGCGCGAGGGCCTAGACACCTGCCTGCTCGAGCGCGGCTACACCGCCGGTGGGACTTCGGGCGCCACCCACGCGTGGATCTACGTCTCGACCAAGACGCCCGGGTTCTACGGTCGCTTCAGCTACGAGAGCTCCCTGCGCTACGAGGCGCTCGCGCGCGAGTACGGCGTCGACTTCCAGTACGAGCGCTCTGGCGGCCTCTCCATCGTCTGGACGGACGCCGCGCTCGAGGAGGCGCGCCGCACCGTCGCCGACCAGAACGCCGCCGGCATCGCCTGCGAACTCCTGACGCCCCAGCAGGTCGCGGAGCGCGAGCCGATCGTGTCGCCGGAGCACATCAAGGGGGCGATCTACGGCCCGCTCGACGGCTGCGTCAACCCCTTCTCGGTCATGTACGCGATGAACGCTCTCGCGCGCGAGGCGGGCGCGCACTTCCGTCCCTACACCGAGGTGACCGCGGTGACGCGCGAGGACGACCTCTTCCGCGTCGCCACCTCGACCGGAGAGGTCCGCGCCCGCAAGATCGTCGTCGCCGCCGGAGTATGGAGCATCGAAATCGCGCGTCTGATTGGCTTCACGCTCCCCGTCACACCGTCGCGCGGGCAGGTGATGGTCTCCGAACCGATGCCCCCCACCGTCCGGCACATCCTCGCGAACGGCAGCGTCCGCCAGCTCGCGGAGCGCGGCATCATCCTGATGGGCCGCGTGATGGAGACGGACCAGACCGAGAACGTCAACACCTACGAAGGTCTACAGAAGGCGCTCAAGGACGTCCTGGCGCTCGCGCCCGCACTGGGCGACGTCCGCGTGGTGCGCTCCTACGCGGGCATCCGGCCGAAGCCCTTCGACGACCTCCCGATCCTCGGTGAGGTACCGGGGCATGCCGGCGTGTTCACGGCAGTGACCCACAGCGGGGTGACGCTGGGCCCGATCATCGGCCTCAGCCTCGCCGAGATGATCGCCGGGCGGTCGACGACGCACGACGTCACCCCGTACGCATGGGATCGGATCGCGGTGAACGCGTGATCCGCACGATCGTGGGGACCGTGGTCACGGGCGACGGCCGCACCGTGCACGAGCCGGGCCACGTCGTGATCGAGGACGCCCTCGTGCTTGCCGTGGGCGGCGGCCGGGGTCCGGCCGACCGCCGTGAGGACCTCGGCCGCGCGATCATCGCGCCCGGCCTCGTCAACCTCCACGCCCACGGCCTCACCCGCGGCCCCATCCACGCCACGGGCTCGCCGAGCCTGAGCGACGCGGAGGTGACCGCGTTCAAGGAGCGCCACCTCCGCGGCGGGACGACCACGGCCATGTCGGTCGACGGCTTCCCCCTGTGGGAGGAGTCGCAGGCCCTCGCACGCACCCACCCGCTCGCCGTGATCAAGTGCACCGCGCACTCGCCCGCGAACGTGCGCGCGGCCCGGCACGCCGACGGTACCGGGCTCGCCCCGGAACATGAGCAGGCCACGATGGCCGAGTTGTTGGCGGCCGGCGCACGCTGCATCGGTGAGATCGGCGCTGGCGGCACCCTCGGCGGCGGCATGCAGGACTACGCCTACATCCCCGCCGCGATCCGGGAGCGGTGCGGCGTCACCGTCGACACGGCCGACGCGCGGGCGCTCAAGGAGGCGGTGCTGGGACGCACGATCGATCCCGCGAACCTCGACCGAAAGGGGCTGGAGCGAGCGATGGCGGCGGCCGGCCTGAGCGGCGTCATGCGCGAGGACGCGGTCATCGAGACGATCACCCACTGTGTGATGCCGTCCATGGAGCACGCCTACGAGGGGATGCGCGAGGCGGCGCGAGCGTCGGCGGAGACCGGCGCGCCGTTCATCGTCCACCACGCGGCCGCGTCGGCCGAGGTGGTGGTCGAGGTGGCTGGCGAGCGCATGATCGCCGGCCACTGCAACCACCCCAGCTTCCTCCCCGAGGAGGCCGTGCACTTCGCTCGCGAGCTCAGGCGGCGCGGCGCCACGCTCGAGCTCTCCGGGCTCGATCTCTTCTCCAAGGCGCCCGGCCTCGCCGACGCCGCTCCGTTCCGCGCACTCGTGCGTGAGGGCCTGGTCGACGTGGTCGGTACCGACTACGCGGGCGGCGCGTTCGACCCGGTGTCCGTACCGCTGTTCGCGATCGTGCGCGAGGGCCTGATCGACATCCCTCGTGCGGTCGCGCTCGCCACCGGGAACGTCGCGCTGCGATTCCCCGAGCTCACGGCGGCCGGTCTGCTCGAGGCGGGGCGCCCTGCCGACCTGGCCGTCTTCTCGCAGGACTTCGATCGCGTCCTTGGCGTCGAGAAGGCCGGGGTGCGTGTCTACTCCGCCGCGTGACGCCCACGCGCGCCGGTGCCGGCGACGGTAGGCGGGGGCGTGGAGGGGGACGTCTTCGAGCGGATCCGCGCGCGTCGCACGGGCATGAGTCCCGGCTACCGTCGCGTGGCCGACTACCTCGCTCGGCACCACCGCGACGCCGCGTTCCTCCCCGCAGCCGACGTCGCCGAGGCGGCGGGCGTGAGCGAGTCGCTCGTCGTGCGGTTCGCCGCCTCCCTCGGGTACGACGGCTACCCAGGGCTCACGCGCGAGCTGCGGGAGATCGTCAAGGCCAGCCTCTCGCTGCCGCAGCGTCTCCGGGGGCGGCCGGCCGACTTGGGCGCATCCACTCCAGCCGCCGACGTCTGGCGCGCGGTCGCGGCGCAGGACGAGGCGAACCTACGCGCCACGGTCGAGGACCCGACGTCGTCTCCGCTCGAGGACGTGCTCGACGCCATGCTGCGCGCCCGCAGGATCTACGTCCTGGGGCTGCGCGGCCCCGCCCATCTCGCGGGGCTCTTCGGGGTCCTGCTCGACAAGGCGGGGGCCGACGTCCGCGTGATCACGAGCGGAGACGTCGTGATGTTCGACGCCCTGCGACACATCGGCCCGCACGACTTGCTGTTCGCGTTCACCTTCGCGCGCTACACGCGGCGGACGCTCGAGGCACTGCGACTCGCACGAATGCAGGGCGCGGCGACCGTCGTCGTCACGGACGCGCTCGCGGCCCCCGCCGTCGCCGAGACCGATCACTCCCTGCACGTCCGAGTCGATTCCGCGTCGTTCCAGCACTCCTACACGGCGGTGATCGGCCTCATGAACGCGCTGGTGGTCGCCTGGACGCTCCGAGCGCCAGAACGAACGCTCGGGTCCCTCGAGGCACTCGAGGCCGTGCTTCCGCACGACGACTTCCTCTCGTGATCGGGCCCCGTCGTGCCGGCACGTACCCTCAGTCGTCCTGCCAGTCGTCGAGCACGAGCTGGGCGCCGGAATCGATGTGCTCGCTGACCAGGTCGAGGCTCCGTTCGAGGTCTCCGGCCGCGATGGCGTCAACGATCGCGCGGTGATTCGCGGCCACGGCCGCCGGATCTCCGATCTGCACGTTGCGCAGGGCGATCGCGTGGCGTGCGCGCAGGGCGAGGAGCGTCCACATGCCGAGCAGCAGCTCGTGATCCGCGAGTTCGATCAGCTGGCGATGGAACCGCTCGTCGGCTTCGTTGAGCGTAGCGATGTCGCCGGAGGCCGCGGCCTCCTCCATGGCGGAGGTCGCTCCTTCGAGCCCATCGCGCGATACGTCGACGCCGCGCTCGATCACCTGCCGCACGGCGTAGCGCTCGAGCAGTCGGCGCATCGCGTAGACCTCCTGCACGTCGCGTTCACTCAGGCGCCGTACGGTGCTGCCCTTGTAGCTCACCGAGTCCACGAGGCCCTCGGTGGCGAGCATCCGGATCGCTTCGCGAACGGGCGCGCGGCTGATCTGGAGGTCCTCGGCGATGGTCTTCTCGACGAGGGGAGCGCCGGGGTGGAGGCTGCCGTCGAAGATCGCCTCGCGGATGACGGCCGCGACGCGCTCCCGTAGCGGTTCATGGTGGATGGCGTCGAGGAGCGAGGGGCGGGATCGGTCGCCGGCGTGCGTCAAGGAGCCTCCCTCGTGCGAATCTGGTTCCCGTCGATCGCCACGGACCGCGTGTCGACAATCGACTTCTTGCTAGGGTAGCTGCATCGTACGCTGCGCGGCGCCCACGCGCCACGCGCTGCCCGCACCCCGGAGGAACCCCACATGGATCGACGCCTCAGCGACCTGCATGCCCCTTCGGGCGATGGCGCGGCGCGATGAGCGCCCGGATCGGCATCATCGGCGCCGGACAGGCCGGCGAGCGACAGGCCGACGGCTTCGCGATCCACGGTGACGCGCGCGTCGTCGGCGTCGCCGATCTCGACGAGTCGCGCGCCGCGCACTTGGCAGCGCGCTACGGCGCGACACCCGTCCGGGAGTGGCGCGACCTCTTCGCCCTCGGCCTGGACGTGCTCGTCGTGGCCACCCCTCATGACCTCCACGTGGCACCGGCCGAGGAGGCCGCCGCGCGCGGCGTCCACCTCATGATGGAGAAGCCGATCGCGACGACGCTCGCCGACGCTCAGCGCATCGTCGACGTCGCACGCGACGCCGACGTACGCCTCGCGGTGAGCTTCGTCCACCGCTTCCGCGAGGAGGCCCGGCGCGCCAAGTCGTGGGTCGAAACGGCCGGCACCCTCCAGGTCGGTCGCGAGGCGATGGCGACGCGGCGCACGCCTACGCACCCGCGCTGGCTCACGAACGCGCAGGCATCGGGCGGCGGCGTGCTCATGTACTCCGCCATCCACGGCGTCGATCGGCTGCGCTGGTTCTTCGGCGACGAGGTCGTGGAAGTCTCCGCGCGCACGCGCCGCTACACGCCCGACAACGCCGAGGTCGAGGACGGGGTGGCGGCCCTGCTCACGTTCGCGCACGGCGGCTGCGCCACCCTCACCGCCAACGCGCCGACGTACCCTGCCGACCCTGCCGTTTGGGAGACAGAGGTGCACGGCGAGCGCGCCATGGTGCGCATGCGCACGCGCGGCTTCGCCGAGACGTCGTCCGCCGCGGGGGCAGAGCGCTACGTACCGGGCGAGGACGAGGAGACGGCGCGGCCCCACTACAACTTCGAGCGCCAGGCGGCCGACCTGCTCGCCGCCGTCGCCGCGGGGCGCGATCCGTCGGTGACGGGCGAAGACGGGATCCGGGCGCTCGAGATCTGTCTTGCGATCTACAGCTCGGCCGACACCGGACGCCCGGTCGAGATCGATGCGCTGCGCCGCGAGGTCGCCGCATGACCGCGCCCCCGCCGATCTTCTGAGCGGGCTTCTCGAGCTACCTCGATGAGGTGACGAGTCGACCCTTCGAGACGTTCCGAAGATCGAGCGCCTGCATCTGCTCGATGTCCTCGGTTGCCAATACCCGAGACGACACGAAGACATTCTTCGATTTGAGCAACGACACCATGAAGGCGCAGCCGCCAAGTACAATCAGGAGAGCAATGAGGCTCATGCCGCAATCCCCTTCCCGCCACCGGTCGACATCAGCGACGAGCACGGTCGCATCACTAGCCGGTGTCTGGAAGGATGATAGGCGACGCGCGCGCCCGTGTGTCGGAGGTATTCCACACACAAACACACGAGACCGATGCGTTGATCGGTGCGCCTCGCCGATTTCGTACGTACATGTCATGGAATTGTAAGGTGTGGTGCGCAATGCTCGCTTCATGAAAACGTTGGGCACCATCGCGAATCGCTTCGGACTGACGAGAAAAGGCACGGCCGTGCCTTCTCCCGTCGCGACGGCGGGCGTGTTGGTCGTGTCCGACGCG
>JACCWH010000006.1 GCA_013697735.1 Trueperaceae bacterium
GCGTACCTCCGCTCCCGTAGGGACGATGCTTCCGAGTCGTAGCCGGACCGAGCGGTCAGCCGAAGAAGCAGTTGTACGCGTCCTCGTCGACGAGAGCGAGGAACGATTGCACGTACCGCACCTCGGGGGCGGGGTCGTAACGGTGCCACCGGAGGTCGGCGCGTTGCCAATACACGCGCCAGTGGTCGCGCGAGCGGACATAGGTGGCTTTGGCGACGCTCAGTTCGATCGTCTCGCCGGGCGCGCCGCGCCAGGCGGGGCGGCGTTCGAAGATCTCCACGCTCTGGCCGTCGATGCGGTGCTCGAGGTCGAGCTCCTTGCGGATCTCCGCCGGTGGCCGGCGGCGCTGCATGAACGCGTTCAGGGCGTGATCGATCTCGGTGAGCTCGTGGGTCTGGAATGGCATCGCTTGCAGGGTAGCGGATGGCGGTAGCAGGGGGCTTCACTCACTCGAGTGCAGCGTCGCGTGGCGTTAGATGACGCCAGGTGGCGTCGCGCTCGTCGACATCGTGCTGAGTCGTTTGCCGAGGTTGGCGGGCGCTGAGCAAGCACACTTCACGCGCAGGATGAACCGTGACAGCGATCGTCTCCGAGAACCGTCACGGGATGGGTGATGCACGAGCGGCGCGTTCGCGTGTGGCCTCGTACTAGCCTCGTCCTCGGCAAGGGGCCGAGCTCGCGTACGTGCTTCGCCACGTTCTCTCCTTCCTAGAGCTTCGGACCCGTAATGGCGACGCACAGGTTCTGCGGTCATCGTGTCCAGCCGGGCAAAGTTAAAGATGTGATGCCCCGCCTCGATTGCAGGTGGTCGCTCCGACGAAGCGAGCAGGTGATCCGCCGGTGTGTCGGTCGAGGTCGCGAGGGTACTCAGGGGCCGGCGATCGCCCGGTCGATTTCGGCCAGAATTCCGGCAGAGCTCGGATCGCGTCCTGCCGACGCATAGGCGCCCTCTGAGCAATGGAGCCGCGCGACCGCCCGTCGTGTCTCGAAGGTCGCACGGGGATGCCCGTGGAGGAAGGCGATGAGTCGCCGAGCGCCGATGTAATCGCTGCGTCGTTCCAGGACGCCTGCCACGGTGACGAGGGCGCCCAGACCCGACGCCAGGAGTCCTTGTCGACGTGCATCCGCCAAGGCGGGGCGGATCGCCTCCTCGACGTTCGCGGAGCGCGTGAGGCGGGCGAGGTGGTGCTCGAGGAAGAACGGTACACCCGCCTCGACGCGGAACATCTCGAACACGGCGAAGCCGCGCCGGAGGCCGAGGTCGCTCACGTGAACGGTGACGGCCTCGTGTGGCACGCGGTTGCCGTCGATGATCGCTCAGCGTTCGGCGGGAGTGGTCATGGCGCCAACGCTCCTACGGCGTTGGGAGCGGGCGCGCGATCGATCGCGGCGCCACCGTACGGCAACGGGGCGAAGCGCGCCGGACCAATGGAGAGTGTGCTTCCGGTTCGCGGATGGCGACGCATACGAGGTCGAGGTCTGTGACTACCACCAGCGAGTTCGAGGAAGGAACGCATGAGCATCTTGAACACTAGGCGAATGCGGCGCCGGCCGGTGCATCCAGGCGAGGTGCTGCGCGAAGAGTTCCTGCCCGAATACGGCTCGACGGCCGCGCGGCTCGCTGCGGCGCTGGGCGTCTCTCGGCAATCCGTTAACGAGCTGTTGCGCGAGCGCCGCGGACTGAGCCCCGGAATGGCACTACGTCTCGTACGGTTGTTTGGCAACTCGGTCGACTTCTGGCTGAACCTGCAGCGCGTGGTCGACCTACACGACGCCCACGCCGCGATCGAAGACGACGTGCGCCACATCGACCCCCTCCACGCAGGCTGAGTAGCACAATGGGGAATCGCCATACTGGATAGGTGTCTCGCGAGGAAGCAGAGTGCTGCGGCGACGCTCGGGACCGCGTCGAGCCGGTGGGCCGAGCGGGGCCCAGCCCGCCGTCCTGAACGGCACGGACTATTCGCGCTCCGACTGATGTGATTCTCCGGGTCGTCGAACCGGCACGCACGCTGATTCCGTGTCGGTATAGAGGTGTGGGCGCGCAGTCACCACCGTGTGAAGGCGTTCCGATGCTATACGCATCTCATCTGGCGTGAAGAGGTGCGGGAACTGGAGCACCAAGCACTCCATCGACACGTGTAGCGCGCCCGCGTCGGCTAGGCGCTCGAGTCCGCTCTGCACGCTAGGACCTGAGGCCAGAAACCGTTGGGCGGTGCCGAGGCCCCCGTGCGCTCGCACGGCCCGTAGGAATCCTGTCGGCTTGTAGCCCGGGCAGGCCGCGACGACTCGGTCATACAGTCCGTCCATTGCGTGTTCGAACTCCTCGTCGGCGTGAGGTTCTGGGGATGGCGGTTCGACGTCGGCGTGAATCGCGCGTGGATTCGACGCCACAGGGGTGGCCCGCGCTGGCTGCTCCGGGCGGTTCCAGCTCCCGTCGGCTTCCGATCGAGGTGCGCCCTGAGCCAAGATGATGCTCAGCTCGCGCCGGAGGTCGTGGAGCGAGTACGACGTGCGCGCGTCGAAGTGGTAGACGGGAATCTCGGCTGCCGTGAACGCTCCGTCGAAGAACGAGTCGCGCGCCTTGCGGCTGGCGGCACGGTGGCTGGCATCATCGAGTTCGATGACCGCGACGGTTCGGAGGTCGCTCGGGTGGCAGAGCACGAAGTCGGCGTGCTTCGCGCTGATCTTGTTGAAGGCACTCTGGGAAGCAGAACGATCCAACCCTGGGCGCACCTTCAATAGGTCCGCAAGGCGGACCTTGGCGAACACTTGGTACTGGCCGTCGACCGCCTGCTCGAGCACGCCGAGGAACGAGCGCTCTGCGTTCGAGAAGAGGTGGGCGGCGGTGTAGGGAAAGGTTGGCTCCGTCACCCCCACTCGCTGGCGGCGCGCAACCAAGAGAACCAAAGCCGCGAGGATCGCGATCACGAGCACGATCAAGAGGAGATTCATGTCTCACTCTGCCAGAAGCGACGACGCGCGGGACGAGGTGCTACGCCCACGTGCCCATCTTTGGGAGCCGATGTGGCGCTTGGCGGTCGATTGGCGAGTGGGAGTATCGTGGTGGCATGCCTCGTAGATCTCGGACCTTAGCGCTCGTGGCATGCGCCAGCACCAAGCGGTCGTATGCCTGCGCCGCAAAGGACCTGTACGTGTCGAGCTTGTTCATGAAGGCGCGGGCGTACGCCGAGTCGCGTGCTGCTGGCTGGTTCATCTTGTCCGCAGAACACGGCGCGCTCGAGCCGGACACGGTGATCGAGCCGTATGATCGAACGCTCAACGAGATGGGCCAGCGTGAGCGGGCTGCATGGGCGCGTCGTGTGATCGAGCGACTCGACGATGCCGTGCAGCCTGGCGACACGGTGGTGATCCTGGCCGGCAATACGTACCGAGAGGGACTCGTTCACGTGCTCCGCGGCCGCGGAGTTCATGTCGAAGTACCGATGTCCGGCATGCGGATCGGTGAACAGCTGGCGTGGCTATCGCGCAGCACTACGACGAGCCTGCAGGCACCGACGCACACCACCACCAATGAGGCTTTCTACGATCTGCTCGACGTCCTCGTGGCACGCAATGGCCTCCACAAGCTCGGCGACATCGTCGGCCGGAGCGACGTTTCACCGCGTGGCGTCTACTTCTTCCTCGATCCCAACGAGCCTCGCGGCGGTCGCGATGCCTGCCGGGTCGTCCGGGTCGGGACGCACGCGCTTCTGCGTGGAAGCAAGTCGACGATGCCCGGGCGCCTGCGGCAGCATCGCGGTCTTCCGGGTCGAGGAGGCAACCACAGGGGATCGGTCTTCCGGCTGCACGTCGGTGCGGCGATGCTCGAGCGGACCGACGTCGACCTCCCGTCCTGGGGATTGGGGCTCGCACGAGGTGCCGCCGCGCCCGTAGAGGAGGTCGAACACGAGCGGCACGTATCGCGCTACCTCGCCGAGCTCCTCGTCGTGACCGTGGCCATCGATGATGAGCCGGGACCGAGTAGTCTCCGCGGCTACATCGAGCGGAGTGCGATCGGGCTGCTGGCGAGCGCTGGAGTAGTCGTCGACCCACCGTCGCAGACCTGGCTCGGCCGCAGCGCGCGGCGTGAGGCCATCGTGGCGAGCGGGCTCTGGAACGTGAACCATGTCGACGAGCCCGTCGACGCGCATTTCGTGCAGCGCTTCGCGGCGATCGTTGATAGACCCCGTCATGGTGTTTCGCCTTCGGCCGCAGCCAAAGGTGGAGCCTGCCTACGCTGTGCCGGCCAGAAGCGCTGAGCTATCAGCCGATTCACGGACGAGCACCTCGCGCAGGGGAGATCGACCTAGGGCGCCGGAATTCGAACGAAATCTCGCCGCGCTCTTTTCGGAGTCCGCACGGACTGGAGCGTCTCACGTCGACGTCCAGAGCAGAGACCT
>JACCWH010000027.1 GCA_013697735.1 Trueperaceae bacterium
GAACCGCTGCCGGGTCTGGGCGTCTGCCTGCCGATGCCAGCGTTCGGCATGGGGACCGACGCCGTCACGAGTGCCCGCCTGAGCACGCTGCGTTTCGACGACACGGAGTAACAAGGTGCGGCGCAGCATTCGGGATCGTAGCGTCGCGATCGGACCGTATGAGATCGGACATGGCGACCGAGGCGGGAGTGCGCTAGATTGAGGCTGAAGGGCTGGCCGAGTGGCAGCATCTACCCGGGTCGGTCCCAGCCCGATCGGCTCGCCGTCCCCACGGCGCCGGAGTGCACGTACGGAAGATGAGGAGTCCCCACCGATCGTGAGCCAACCTAGCAGCGACATCTCGATCAGCATCCACGACCTGTTCCGGTTCGTCCTCGGGGGACTGGTGCTCGCTGCCGTCCTCGGTCTCGTCGCTGGTGCCGTGGCGTACACCCTCGGGCAGCGGCAGGATCCCGTTTTTCGTGCCGAAGCCACGATCTTGGTCGCCCGTACCACCGGGGGATTCAGCCAGTTCGGGCTCTCGCCCGTCACGGCGCCCCCCATCGATCTCAGCGCCTACATCGCGGCGGCGCGGAGCGACCGCGTGCTCCAGGACGCCCTCATGCGCCTCGGTGTGGAAGCGCCGACCGACAGCGACATCAGGTCGCTGCGTGGCCGCACCAGCAGTTTCGTAGCGGGTGATGGCCGGGATTCGAGCCTCTTGGGTGTGGAGGCGCGGGCGGAGACGCAAGACCTCGCCGTGCTGCGCGCGAACGCTGCGGCCGAGGCGCTCGTTGCGTGGGATCAGCGCCGCGCGACCGATAGCCTCACGCGCGTGATCACGACGCTGGAGCAGCAGATCGGTGCACTGGGCGAACAGATCCGCGTCCTCCAGTCTTCGACCGACGGCGCGGCGGCGACGCAAGTGGATGGGCTCATCCGTCTCCGGGCGGAGCAGCAGCAGCAGATGGCGTACGCGCGAGCGCTCGTCGCGTCCGCCGAGGGACTGCTGAGCGTCATGCAGCTCGCCGGCACGACGCCGCGGCAGATCGCGCCCCGGCCGTTCTTGAACGCGGTGATCGCGGCATTCCTGGCGGTCGTGGGCACGTACGTGTTGCTCCTGCTGCGAAGCGCACTCAACACCCGCCTCCGGAGCGCCGAAGACATCGCCAGTGCCACCGGCCTCACGCTCCTCGCGGAGTTCCCGAAGAAGGGCCGTCCGCAAGACGATTGGCGCCAGACGGAGGCCGCGAACTACCTCCGGACCAACATCCTCTTCGCCACCGCGGACGCGCATCCGAAGATCATCCTCGTCACCAGCGCCAACGAGCAGGAGGGGAAGACGACCACCGCCTGCCACCTCGCAGAGGGCCTCGCTCGCAACGGGTACCAGACGTTGCTCGTCGACGCCGACATGCGCTCGCCATCGATCGCCGAACGCTACGGGATCGACGAGCAGGACGAGCGCGTGACGACGACCGCCGACTGGATGATCGACACCTCGAGTCGCGGTCGGAGCGTCATGCGCATCACGCTCGACACCACTGCCGAGCTCTTCGTGGTGCCACAGTTCTGGACGGCAACGGACCCCTCGGGGGCGATCGTTCGAGGATTTCCGAGAGCGCTCGCGCAGTGGGACGGCTACGACGTCATCGTGGTCGACTCCGCCCCGGTCCTCGCGGTCGCGGATGCGTTGGCGATCGCTCCGTACTGCACGGGAACCGTGCTCGTGGTCGATGCCCAGCGCACGGATCGACGCAAGCTCACGGCAGCGAAGGCGTTGCTGGAGCGCGTGGACGCAACGATATTCGGTGTGGTGGCGAACCGTGTTCGTGGTGGTTCGCAAGGGGCCGCGTATGGGAGCGAATACGGAGCCGGCAAAAAGGGAGTTGGTCCCACGAAAGCGAAGCGCTCGGCGGGGAGCGCGCCTCGTGCGATCGGGCCAGAGCGCCAACGGGGATAGGCTGGTGATCGGAGGTGCGGTCGCGCTCGTACTCGATCGCTAGTGTTGTGGTGCTTGCCCTCCGACGAACGGGCTCCAAGGTTCGATCGTGGCTAGGACACCTCGTGAAGTGGTTGTTGGCGCGGTGGCGCGGCGTCGCAGTGCGCGGCGCCGGCCGCAGCAGCGCGTTCGGGGAGCTCGTCGATGACCGGCGAGCGTGGCTGTTCGCGACTCTTCCGCACGAGGCTGCGGCGTATCAATACGACGTCTTCACGAAGCGGAGCCAGAAGCGACTCGCTCGACGCCTCGGCTTTACGGTCGCCGAGGATTATCTCTCGTTGGCACCACTGCGCGTGGCGATCAAATTCGTGGCACGCTCGCGGCTCGACGCCTTCGTGATCAAGGCGAACCTCTCCTACGGCGGCAAGGCCTCTCGTGCGCTCACCCGCACCGAAGGCGGCTACCGCGACGTCCGCACGCTCGACATCGTGACGCTCGCTCGGCTCGAGCACGACCTCGGCCGGGAACTCGAGGAGTTGGACCGTCCGGACGAGTGGCTCGTGGAAGAGCTATTGCGCCCATTCGACCCGTCGTGCAGGTATCTCAGTGACTACAAGTTCTACGTCTTCGGTGCGACCACGGAGTTGATCGTCTGCAAGCGACCCGTTCCAGGTTCCTACGAGCAGGTGTCGACGACCTGCACGAGGGATTGGGAGCTGGTCGACGTCGGTCTGGAGTCGATCGACGCGGCCGTGGCGGCCGCCCCCCTGCGCGGTCGCGAGCTCATTGCGGTTGCCGAGGAGGCAGCGTCGTGCTTGTGTTACCCGTTCATTCGCATGGACCTCTACGACACGAGTCGCGGAGTGGTGGTCGGTGAGTTGACGCCGGGCCCCGGAAGGCGGCACGAGCTCGATCCCGAGTGGGACGCCAGGTTCGCCCGGCGGTGGCACGAAGCTGCGGCCACCCTCCGGCGCGACCTCCGAACGGGAAGAATCGTACCGCTGCGTGAAGAGCGGAGTGGATAGGCTTGCGCATGCGTGTTCCCGCGAGCCCGCGAGTCGCGTTGGCAGAGGTGCGGCGTTGAAGGCGCTCAAGAAGAGGATCCGGGGGATTGCACCCCGTCCCCTGGTGTCGCTCTGGGACGCCCTGCGCCCGCGAACGGCGCGTAGCGGCAGCTCCCGGCCATGGGCAGCGCCTGGTTCCTTCGGCTCGTTCGTCGATCGCCGTGAGGATTGGCTCTTCGAGACCCTGCCGTACGAATCCGCGACGTACCACTACGATATCTTCACGAAGACGAGTCAGAAGCGTCTGGCGCGGCACCTCGGGCTCGACGT
>JACCWH010000044.1 GCA_013697735.1 Trueperaceae bacterium
GGACGATCCCGCCTTGGCGATCGCGTGGCCGCGTCCCGTCGACGTCGTCTCCGAGAAGGACGCGAGCTGGCCCGATCTTGCCCCACGCCGATAACCCAGGCGCACGGCGGTGAGATCGCGCGTGAGGTGCTTTGTGCGAAAGCCGTGACGGACGAGCCTGTATCATGGCAGCGCCGGTGCGGTCGCCGATGCAGGCTTTCGTGTGACGGCGTCGATCGAATCGAGAAGGAGTGACGACGTTGAAGGCCGTGATCCTCGCAGGTGGTTTCGGAACGCGCATATCGGAAGAGACGGTCGACAAGCCCAAGCCGATGGTGACCATCGGCGGGCGCCCGATCCTCTGGCATATCATGAAGATCCTCGACGCGAACGGGATCAAGGAGTTCGTGATCGCGCTCGGCTACCGCGGCGACTCGATCAAGGAGTACTTCCTGAACTTCAAGGAGTTCGACAACGACCTCACCGTCGATCTCGGCGCCGGCATCACCACCGTCTACGACGGCGACACCCCCGACTGGAAGGTCCACCTGATCGACACTGGCCTCCACACGCAGACTGGCGGCCGACTCCGTCGGCTGCGCTCGTGGATCGGCGACGAGCCGTTCCTCTTCACCTACGGCGACGGCGTCGCCGACATCGACGTCGCCTCGCTCGCGCGCTTCCATCGCACGCACGGCAAGCTTGCGACCGTCACCACGGTGCGCCCCCCCGCGCGCTTCGGCAACCTCGCGTTCTCCGGCGACCGCGTGACGGACTTCTACGAGAAGCAAGACATCGGTGAGTCGTGGATCAACGGCGGGTACTTCATGCTGCAGCCCGAGGCGATCGAGTACATCACCGGCGACGCGGACATCTGGGAGCGCGGCCCCGTCGAGGGGCTCTCGCGCGATGGGCAGCTGATGGGCTACCGGCACACCGGCTTCTGGTCGTGCATGGACACCCTCAAGGAGCGCACGATGCTCGAGGAGATGTGGTCGCGGCGTGAGGCGCCGTGGCGCATCTGGGGCGACGGGCCAGCGTCGGCCGAGCCGGTGGGGGGCACGTCGTGATCCTCGTCGACGAGGCGCTCGCGGCGCGCGAGTCCCAAGGGCGTCCGATCCGAGTCGGCATGATCGGCGCCGGCTTCATGGCGCGGGCGATCGCACGGCAGTTGCGCACGGCGTTGCCCGGAATGCGGCTCGTCGCCATCGCCAACCGCACGCCTGAGAAGGCGGTGGCGACGTTCGAACGTGCCGGTGACGGCGAGATCCGCCGCGTCGCCGACGCGCGCGGCCTCGCCGAGAGTGTCGCTGCGGGCGCACGCGCCGTCACCGACGACCACCGGCTGCTGTGCAGCTCGCCCGATATCGACGTGATCGTCGAGGCCACCGGAGCGATCGAGCACGGCGCGCACGTGATCACCGCGGCGATCGAGGGCGGCAAGGACGTCGTCTCGATGAACGTCGAACTCGACGCCACCGTCGGTCCGATCCTGCAGCGGCGCGCGCTCGCCGCCGGCGTGGTGGTAACGGGATGCGACGGCGATCAACCCGCGGTGCAGTGCAACCTGGTGCGCTTCGTTCGCAGCCTCGGGCTCACACCGCTCGTGTGCGGCAACATCAAGGGCCTCCAGGATCACTACCGCACGCCGGAGACGCAGCGCGGCTTCGCCGCGCAGTGGGGGCAGACGCCCGAGATGGTGACGAGCTTCGCCGACGGCACGAAGATCTCCATGGAGCAGGCGCTCGTGGCGAACGCACTCGGTATGTCGGTCGCCCGCGCCGGCATGCTGGGACCGAACCACGACGGCCACGTCGACGACCTGCGGGAGTACTTCCTGCGCGAGGTCGGTCTCGAGCGGCTGCGGGAGCTGGGCGGCGTGGTCGATTACGTCGTCGGCGCCGCACCGAGCCCGGGCGTCTTCGTGCTCGCCGCGAACGACGATCCGGAGCGCGAGATCTACCTCCGGTACGGCAAGCTCGGCGATGGGCCGCTCTACAGCTTCTACGTCCCGTACCACCTGACGGCGCTCGAGGCCCCGCTCTCCATCGCACGCGTCGCCCTCTTCCGCGATCACGTCGTCACCGCGCAACCCGAGGCGCCGCGCGTCGACGTCGTCGCGCACGCGAAGCGCGACTTGCGAGCGGGCGAGACGCTCGACGGCGTCGGCGGCTTCATGACCTACGGCGCCTGCGAGCGCGCGGAAGCCGTTCGCGAGCGGCGCTCGCTGCCGATCGGGGTCGCTGAAGGCGGCCGGCTCTTGCGCGACGTGGCGCGGGACGCCGTGCTCTCCGATGACGACGTGGGGCTCCCCGACGACCGGCTCGTCGTGCGCCTGCGCCGTGAGCAGGACGCCGCGTGGACGCCGCAGGCCGCCGCGTGAGCGATTCGAGGGGGAGCCCGACGAGCGCCCGCCAAGCAGGGGCGAGCGCCGGGGTGAGCGAGACGCGCGCCCGCGCGGCGCGCGAGGTGGTGGAGCGCGACATCGAGTCGCTCCTCGAGCGTCTCGAGGGCGACCTCGAGCGGATGGCGTCGTCGCGCGTGCTCGTCACCGGCGGCGCCGGCTTCCTCGGCCACACGCTCGTACAGCTGCTTGCTGCCTGGAACCGCTCGCGCCCGAGCGACGCTGTCGATCTGCTCGTTGCGGACAACTACGCGCGGGGGATGCCCGAATGGCTCGCGGTGCTCGACGGTCACGATGACGTGCGCTGCTTGCGGCACGACGTGACGCAGCCGCTCCCGGGAGGCGTAGGCGCACACGATTGGGTCGTCCACGCCGCCTCCATCGCGTCGCCGACCTTCTACCGCAAGCACCCGCTCGAGACGATGGACGCGAACGTGCACGGCCTACGGTTGCTTCTCGACCGCGCCGTGGCGCAGGCGGCATCGGGCGATCCCCTCTCCGGATTCCTCTTCTTCTCGACGAGCGAGATCTACGGCGATCCGACACCCGACATGATCCCGACGCCCGAGACATACCGGGGCAATGTCTCGTGCACCGGTCCTCGCGCCTGCTACGACGAGTCGAAGCGCTACGGCGAGACGTTGAGCGTCACCTTCGCTCGGCAGTACGGCGTGCCGGTGAAGATCGTGCGCCCCTTCAACAATTACGGGCCCGGCCTCAATCTCCACGACGGCCGGGTGCTGCCGGATTTCGCCCGCAACGTCCTCGCGGGTCGCGACGTGGTGATGCACTCGGACGGAAGCCCGACGCGGACCTTTTGCTACGTCGAGGACGCCATGGTTGGCTATGTCCGCGCGCTCGTGCGCGGGCGAGACGGCGAGCCATACAACATCGGCGTGCGCGAACCGGAGATCAGCATGCTCGATCTCGCCGAGCGCGTCGTCGCTTGGGCCCGGGACGCCGTCGGCTACACGGGACGCGTCGTCCATCAGGCGAGCGAGGAGCGCGATTACCTCGTCGACAACCCGAATCGCCGGTGCCCCGTGATCGACAAGGCGGTCGAGGAGCTCGACTACGACCCGCAGGTACGCCTCGACGACGGGCTCGACCGCGCGATGACCTGGTACGCAGGGACGCCGGCGCCGGCTGGGCCCACGTGAGGGTCACGATCGTCGGCACCGGCTACGTCGGTCTCGTGACCGGTGCCTGCCTGGCCGACATCGGGCACATCGTCACCTGCGTCGACATCGACCCGGCGAAGGCCGAGGCGATCGAGCGCGGCGAGGCGTTCCTCTACGAGCCGGGACTGCAGGCGATCCTCGACCGCCACGCCGGCGCGACCCTGCGCGGCACCACCGACCTCGCCGCGGCCGTGTGTGCGAGCGACCTGACGATGATCGCTGTGGGCACGCCATCGGCGGGCGGGCGAATCGACCTTAGCTACATCGAGACGGCCGCCCGGCAGATCGGCGAGGCGCTCCGCGACGGGGGCGCCCCACACGTCGTCGTCGTCAAGAGCACCGTCGTCCCCGGCACCACCGAGGACGTGGTGGCGCCGATCCTCCTCGAGTGCTCGGGCAGGAGTCTCGGCGACGGGCTCGGCGTCGCCATGAACCCGGAGTTCCTCGCCGAAGGCAACGCCGTCGCCGACTTCGCGACACCGGACCGGATCGTGCTCGGCGTGGCGGATTCGCTCTCTGAGCGGGCGCTGCGCGAGCTCTACGCCCCCTTCGAGGGCGTCGACCTCCTCGTGACCACGCCGCGCACCGCCGAGGCGATCAAGTACGCATCGAACGCCGCGCTCGCGACGCTCATCTCGTTCTCGAACGAGATCGGCAACCTCGTGGCGACGCTGCCCGGCGTCGACGTTCGCACGGTGATGGAGGGGCTGCAGCTCGACCGCCGTTGGTCGCCGATCCTCGAGGACGGCAGCCGCGTGCGACCGGGCGTGCTGTCGTACCTCGCCGCTGGCTGCGGCTTCGGTGGCAGCTGCTTCCCGAAGGATGTCGAGGCGCTCGCGGGCTTCGCGCGCGCCCAGGGCGTCGGCAGCACGATGCTCGACGGGGTGCTGGCGGTGAACGCCCTGCAACCCACGCAGGTCGTCGACATGCTCGAGCGTGGACTCGGTCGTCTGACGGGTAAGCGCATCGCCGTTCTCGGCGTGGCGTTCAAGCCCAACACCGACGACGTGCGGGCGTCGGCGACGCTGAGCGTCGTGCGCTCGCTGCTCGACGCCGGTGCGATCGTGGGGGCGTTCGATCCCATCGCGACCATCACCGCCCGCGCCGTGCTCGATCGGGCTTGTACGCTCCACGACTCCCTCGCCGAGGCCGTCGCGGGCGTCGACGCAGTGGCGGTCATGACGGCGTGGCCGGAGTTCCATGAGCTGCCGAGCCTCATCGCGGGTCGAGCACCACCGCCGTTGGTCGTGGACGGCCGCCGGATGCTCGATCCGGCGAGCGTGGAGCGCTACGTCGGAATCGGTCTCGGACCGAAGCGAGAGGAGGCGCCCACGCGTCCGTGAGCGGCAGCCTCGGTTCGGTTGGCGAGCACACAATGGCTGCGCCGATAGCGGACGCTTCCTCGGCGTGCAACGCCGTCACCCGCGGCGGAGGCCGGCGAGATCGGGATGCACGGACAGCTCCGTCGCCCGCGGCGTGCGGTCTTGGGCAACGCGATCTCGCCGCGCCTGCCATGCCTCGTGGCGGATCAATACGCAGATGGGAATGCATGGCACGCCGACGAGCTTCGCAACGGCGAGGCGATGAATGCCGTCGACGAAGGCTATCGCCCCATCCCGGTCAAGGGCGACCATGACCTCGTCGAGCTCGGGGGGACGTGTGGCGCGACGCGACAACGGCTGTCCAGGGGCCTCATCGGCAAGTTCTGCCTGCCTGCGGTACCCGACGCGCCCAATGCGTTCGTAGAGGCGATCGACGTCTCCCAGGCGCTGCATCACCTGCGACGCGTCGCGGGCGCCGTGGTAGTGCCACGTTCCGTTGCGGATGCCCTCGAGTGCTACCGCGTAGAGGCGCGTCTCCTCCCACGCGGCGCCGTGCTTGAACCGAGCCACGAATGAGTGGTACATGAAGTGCTCTTCGATCGGTTTGGCCCGGAGGTCCCAATCCCCACCGATCACATCGAACACGAAACGCATGCGGATGAATTCGTCACGACGCAGCTCGAGAAACGTCTCGATCGTCGCAGGGTCGACCCAGAGATTCTTGAGCGGGTCGATGGGCGCGGCGTGTTTCCGGCCGACGCGGAGCCAAGTGACGGCCCGAAGGTGTGAGGGGTACATGTAGCGCGCATATCCACGCCGGGCGGCTACGGCGATCTCCCGCGCGGATCGGATCATCATACTACCGGTCGCCGTCTCTTTCACCGGTCGCCGCGGCCACTGTGGGGATCAGCGACGTGTGCGGCTGCCGCCCACCCCATGATGCTCATTTCGCGGTACCACGCGCGGCTCGCATGGTCTCTACGAACCGACGAAACCGACGACGGGCAAGCCACCCGAGCGGTGAGTACCGAAACCGAAAGCTTCGATAGACGAGCCAGTACGCCCGAGTTCGTTCCGTGAAGGTGTTCAGTCGCGACACACGATTGTAATTGTTCCGACTGAAGTAGGCGAGCGCTCGTGGCCGCAGGTGTTCCGCGTCGCCCGGTGTGAGTTCGCACATGAGGTCGATCAGGTAGCGCGAGTCGTCGCACCACGCCTCGATCGCTTGGGCGCCGCCGTAGTTGGCGCCATGCCGACGAAAGGTCGCCTTGACCTCTCGAACATCGAGCGTGGTGTGGCCCGCGGCAACCCGAAGGGTCGCGGCAACGTCATTGTAGAGGTCGCGCTTCGACCGAAAGCCACCGGCCTCGCGCAGGGCTTTGGTGAGGTAGAGCGTGCTGCACAAGTAGAGGGAGGTGCGGCCGTCGAACCAGGCGAGGACGAGGTCCGACATCGATCCGCTGTTGGCCGTGTTCGCTCGCTCGGAGCGCAGCGTGCCGGTTGCGTCGACGACGCGGGTGCCGGTGCGGATGATGCCGGGGCGTTGGACGCCCGCGCTCCCTTCGAGGGCGCGCATGGCGCATTCGACGAAGTCGCCGTCGATCGCGTCGTCGTCGTGCAGCAGGAGGAAGTACTCGCCCTGCGCCTCGTCGAGGCAGGCGGCGAAATTCGCGTTCGCGCCGATGTTGGTGTCATGGCGGACGTAGCGAACACGCTCGTCCGCCATCTCTTCGACGAGGTCGGGCGTACCGTCGGTGGAGGCGTTGTCGCAGACCACGATCTCCAGGGGACGGTACGTTTGGGCGAGCGCGCTCGCGAGCGCCGCGCGAAGGTAGCCGTCGGCACGGTTGTAGGTTGCGATTCCGATCGTCACCAGAGGGGTCATGACGGGGGCTGCTCCCACACGCGGTGCTCAGCGTTCCAGGTCTTGACGACGCGCGCCGGGTTCCCGGCCACGACCGAGCGGGCCGGCACGTCGCGCGTGACGACGCTGTTCGCCCCCACGATGACCATTTCACCGATCGTCACCCCCGGTGAGACCACGACGTTCGTACCAAGCCAAGAACCCCGCCCGATGCGAACGGGCGCGACCTCGGCCATCCCCTGGAACTTGTACGGAATGTCGGCGTCGACGAACGCATGCGTGCCGTCGGCGATGAAAACGTTCGCAGCGAACATTACGTCCTCCTCGATCACGACGGAATCGAAGACCGTCACTTGCAGGGATGCGGTAGCGGTGACGCGGTCGCCGAGCGTCAGGGTCGGCTCGAACGTCTGCGTTACATGCTTCCCATCCGGATGGTGAAGCCAACCACCACCTGGAT
>JACCWH010000111.1 GCA_013697735.1 Trueperaceae bacterium
GCGTGGTTCGCCGTCTTCGACGGCCCACCGACCGGTGACGTCTCCGACGCCACCACCTACGGTACGAACACCATCAACCTCACTGGTGTGATGCGCGACCCCGACGATCCCTCGGCCATCCGCCTCACGCTCGCCGTTCCCGTGAGCCCCGGCAACGTACCGCACGTCCGTTACATGCCTCCGCCCGGGCAGCTCCCGCAGTTCGCCGGACAGAATCCCGAGGTGTGGACGACCATCGCCAACGGCGCCGTGCGGGGCGCCGAGAGCGGGCTCCCGCTGCCGACGTTCGGCCCGCTCGCGGCGATGTGGGTGCCGTGACGACCGGCCGGTGACGAGAAGCAGCGCGCCTGAGGCGAAGTGGAAAGCGATCATCGCTGCCCGCTCGCTGGCGGCTACGATCGCAGCGTGAGCACCACGCTCGAGCAGTACGTACCAGGTGACGTCGCAACGACCCTCGTGGCCGTCGCGACGACGCCGCGGATCTCCGTCATCATGCCCGTGTACAACGGAGAGGACACCATCGCCGTGCAACTCGAGGCGTTGGCGTCGCAAACGTTCGACGGCGCATGGGAGTTGATCGTCGCCGACAACGGCTCGACGGACGGCACGCGCACGGCGGCACGGCGATACGCCGGACGGCTCCCGCTCCACCTCATCGATGCCTCCAGGGTCCGCGGCGCCGCCCACGCCCGTAACGTCGGTGCGTCGCATGCCAGGGCACCCCTGCTCGCCTTCGTCGACGCGGACGACGAGGTCGCACCCGGGTGGCTGGCGTCGATCGTAACGGCACTCGACATGCATCCGGTCGTGGCGTCGAAATTCGACAAGAACCGACTGAATCCTCCAGCTCTCCGCGGATCGCGACGACTCGCACAAGAGGTGGGGCTCGGTGCCCACGATTACGCCGACTTTCTCCCACACGCGAGCGGCTCGGGCCTCGCCATCCAGAGGTCCGTGCACGCGGCGATCGGTGGCTTCGACGAGTCGCTCTTGCGCCTCCAGGACACTGACTACTGTTGGCGCGCGCAACTCGCCGGGTTCTCGCTCCACTTCGAGCACACGGCCCTCGTGCACTATCGCTTTCGCACGTCGACGTCGCGCTCGATCGCGCAGGCCTTCCTCTATGGCCGCTACGACGGACATCTCTACAACCGCTACGCCAAGAAAGGGATGCGCCACGTATCACTGTGGCGCGACCTGCGCGTCATCGCCGAACGAACGATCGGAGTCGTCATGAGCCGCACGAGCGCCATCCGGGCGAAGCGCGGCCGCCTCCTCGCGAACCGGGTCGGGATCGTCGTCGGCCGCCTCGAGTCGCTGCGTTCCAAATGAGTCTGTGCGGCGCACGCCCGCTAACGTGGACTAGAGCCGCCGACGTCGCTTCAATCGCCGAGATAGAGCAGCCGGAGCGCGGTGAGCGTCGCCTCGGTCACGGCAGCGCCGAATGCGGCCATCGGCAGGCAGGCGCTCGTACCGGGCATCGGTTCCGTGCAGGTGGCCGACCGCACCACGTCGAGCGCAACTTCGTTCAGCGGAGCCGGCGGCGGCATGTACCGCACCTCCACGGCGCCGGGCGTCGCGGCGATGCCGAGGCGGATGACGCGTGTGTCGACGGGATCGCGCTCTATGAACGTCACCGGCACGGCAGCCCCACCTGAGAAGAGACGGAAGTAGCCGGAGTAGGCGTCCGGACCCGACGTACCCGGGGGCGCGACCGCGCGGTCGGTATGGACGCGGACGAGGGTGTTGCTGACCTTCTCGACGCGTTGCAACTGTGGGCCGCTGCCGTCGACACCTTCACCGAGGAGGTGGTCGCGAACGGCGAGCGCCACGCGCCGCCCGAGTTCGAGCTGGGCCGTCGCCGCGAGGTGCCGACCGTCTCCCGGGTGGAGGGGAAGATCGTGTGTGACGACGAGGTGCCGCCCGGCCTCGGCCTGTGGCGTCACGTCCCCCGACGCGTCGAGCGCTCCTCGGGCCATCGCCCGCTGCGTCTCGCGAACGCGTTGATAGAGGAGGTTGCGCTTCGATGCGTCGGGATCGTTCGTCTCGCCGGTGGGCCCCCTACGAGGCAATTGGACCAGGAT
>JACCWH010000166.1 GCA_013697735.1 Trueperaceae bacterium
GAAGAGGGCCAGCCCACCGAGCGTTACGAGCATCGTGCCCCCCTTTCCGAAGCGTCCATCGCCCCCATCGTGACACTCGCATGACAGAGGTGGCCCAAGTGTGTACGGTCGGTGCCACCGACACGGACTCCCCGCGCGGGCGAATCGTATAGTCGTCTAGACAATACAGTGCGTCCACATGGGAAGGAGGGCGACCCCGGCATGCGCCGCGAGCAGGGACCCATCTACGTCCGCATCGAGTCCGACCTGAGGCGTTCGATCGCCACGGGCGAGTGGGGCCTCGGGAGCCGCATACCCACCGAGGCAGCCCTCAAGGAGCGCTACGGCGTCTCCCGCATGACGGTCCGTCACGCCGTCGACCGACTCGCCACCGCCGGGCTACTGGTGCGGCGTCAGGGCGTGGGGACGTTCGTGGCGAAGACGAAGATCGAGCGAGTCACCAGCCGGCTCCTGGGTTTCCGCGAAGATGCGCTCGCGCACGGACTCGACCCCGCCACGCGCGTGCTGCGCAGCGGCAGCGTCGCCGCCGACGACGAACTCGCCGTGCTGCTCGACGTCGCCATCGGTGAAGCGCTCCACGAGGTGGTGCGCGTACGCTCGACCGGCGGCGAGCCGATCGGGCTCAACACCGTTATCTTGCTGCCGCACGTGGCGCGCGCGCTGGGCCGCTTCGACTACACCGAGTCCCTCTACGACGGCGTCGCTCGCGCTCTCGGCGCGGAGGTCACGAGCGCCGGCCAGACGATCGAGGCGGTCGCGACCGACGCCGACACCTCCACCCACCTGCGGCTGCCCGTCGGTTCTCCACTCCTGCGCGTCACGCGCGTGACGTACGTCGCCGATGGTCGCCTCATCGGCCTCACCCGCACGCTCTACCGCGGCGACCGCTACTACCTGTCGCTCGAGGTGCGGCGATCGGAGCCGGAGATGCCCGGCTGAGCCTCGGCCGCGCGGGCCCCGGCTCGACCGCGCGCGCGGCCACGACCACACGGAGCACGTCCACGCACCGCACGACTCGAAGGGGGAACTGACCGCATGACACACGCCACGATCGACATCCGCTCGCTCCTCGCCCGCACGATCCTCGCGGCCACCGCGCTCGGCCTGCTCTCGTTCGGCCTCGCACAGGCCGACTGCCCTCGCGGAGAGCTCGACGAGCGCTTCTGCGACGCCGACGGCGACATGCTCGCCGACGTCCCGACCGACGAGAGCCAGTGGCTCACGCCCAGCACGCTCATCTTCACGTACGCGCCCACGGAGGACCCGGCCGTCTACCAGGATGTGTTCGGTGAATTCATGGACTACGTCTCCGAACTGACCGGCCTGCCCGTGCAGTACTTCCCAGTGCGCTCGTACGCGGCGCAGATCGAGGCGATGCGCGCCGGCCGCCTGCACGTGGCCGGCTTCGCCGCGGGCGCCGTCCAGGAGGGCGTCAACACGGCCGGCTTCCGCCCCGTCGCCATGATGGCCGCCGACGACGGCTCCTTCGGCTACGAGATGGAGATCATCACCCTGCCTGGTAGTGGCATCGAGTCGCTCGCCGACCTCGAGGGGCGCCAGCTCGCCTTCGTGTCGCCGACGTCGAACTCGGGCTTCAAGGCCCCCGCCGCGCTCCTCTACGCCGAGCTCGGACTCAAGCCCGACGAGGGCTACCAGACGGCCTTCTCCGGCGGGCACGACAACAGCATCCTGGGCGTGGTGAACCGCGATTACGAAGCCGCCGCCATCGCCTCTTCGGTGCTGCGCCGCATGGTCGACCGCGACGTGCTCTCTCTCGACGACCTCGAGTTCGTCTACGTGTCGCAGACCTTCCCGTCCACCGCCTACGGCCACATCTACAACCTCCACCCCGACATCGCCGAGAAGGTCTCCGAGGCATTCCTGACGTTCGACTGGACCGGCACCGCGCTCGACGAGGAGTTCGGCGACGTGGACAAGTTCATCGCCATCTCCTACCAGGACGACTGGGAAGTGCTCCGCACGATCGCGGCGGCGGCTGCCGAGATCGAGTAGTCGAGCACACGAAGGTCCGCCGGATCGCGCGGCCGTTCGATCCGGCGGCGCCTGTGGGCGTCGTCGTGGGAGCGCTGAGCGTTCACGGTTCACGCTTTCGATGAAGCGTCGATGCGAAGCGCCGCGCGAACGACGTATCAATCCGCACCCACCGCGCCCCGCGGCGCCACCCACCCCCCGAAAGGCGGCCCTCATCCTCGAGATCCAAGGACTCGTCAAGCAGTACGGCCGCGGCGGCGACGTGGCGATCGACGGCGTCGACCTGCACGTCCCCGCCGGGCAGGTGATGGCGCTCATCGGCCCCTCGGGCGCCGGCAAGAGCACGCTGATCCGCTGCGTGAACCGCCTCGTCGAACCGACGAAGGGGACGATCACCCTCGGCGACGTCGACCTCACCCGCCTGTCGCGCCGGCAGCTGCGCGTCGCGCGGCGGCGCATAGGGATGATCTTCCAGGAGTTCGCGCTCGTCGACCGCCTCACCGTGATGGAGAACGTCCTCTCGGGGCAGCTCGGCTACGTCGGCTTCTGGCAGTCGTACCTCCGCCGCTTCCCGCCCGCCACCGTGAACCGCGCGGTGGAGCTCCTCGAGCGCGTCGGCATCGTGGAGCAGATCGACAAGCGCGCCGACCAGCTCTCCGGCGGCCAGCGCCAACGCGTCGGCATCGCCCGCGCGCTGCTGCAAGACCCCGAGATCCTGCTGGTCGACGAACCGACCGCCAGCCTCGACCCCAAGACGTCGCGGCAGGTGATGCGGCTCCTCATCGAGCTCGCCGACGAACACGGCCTCGCGGCGATCATCAACATCCACGACGTGCTCCTCGCGCAGCAGTTCGTCGAGCGCATCGTCGGCCTGCGCGCGGGCAAGGTGGTGTTCGACGGCACGCCCGACGAACTCACCGAGCGCGTACTGACCGAGATCTACGGCGAGGAGGACTGGTCGGCCCCGCGCAAGCAGCAGGAGGAGGACGACGCCGAGGAGGCGCGCGCTGCCGAAGCGCGCCGCGTGGCCGCACCCAACGACCCCCTCGCGGAGACGCCGTGAGCGAAGTGCCCCCCACCGTCCCCACCGCCTCCGGCGTGACGCCACGGTGGCGCAAGCTGCCGGCCATCGGCAATCCGTGGCTCCGCTACGGGCTCTACGTC
>JACCWH010000112.1 GCA_013697735.1 Trueperaceae bacterium
AGGAACCCGTGCGCGAAGCCCGCCGGCACCCAGAGGTGCTCGGGCGAGCGCGCCGCGAGCAGGACGCCCGCCCACCGCCCATACGTGGGCGAGCCGCGTCTGAGGTCGACCGCCACGTCGTAGATACGGCCGCTCATCACCGACACGAGCTTCCCCTGGGCGTGCGGCGGCGCCTGGAAGTGGAGGCCGCGGAGCGCCCAGTGCGTGGAGCGCGAATGAGTGTCTTGGACGAGGTCGGGCAGCCCGAGCTCGCGATAGACGCTCCGGCGCCACCGCTCCACGAGGTACCCGCGGTCGTCGCGATGGACTCGCGGGCGCAGGCGGAGAACGTCCGGGAGCGCGTCGAGGGGTTGCACGTCGATCACGCCGTCAGCCTGACACGCCGCGCCAATGAGGGGCGACCGGTTTCATCATATGCAGTGTGAGAATCCCGTGTGAGCGCGCGCTCTAGAGTTGCAGTCGAGATCGAGTGAAGGGAGGACAGCATGATCCTCGCAGTCTTCGGAACCGTCTACGCTATCTGCCTCGCCATTCTGGCTCTGGTGCTGTTCAGCGCGAAACCGCTCGCTCCGGTCAAGCGTCCACGCGTCGACGCCCAACACGACGTCACACCCCCGAGGCCGCGCACGCTGCACGACCGCAGTCGCGACCTGATCGCCACACACCACTGACCACGCACCACGGACCAGAGCGATTCAACGGCGTCATCGAGCGCGACGGAACTCGTGCCTGCGAGGAGCGCTCGTTCGAGTAGTCGCACGCTGACCGATTCGGTACGGGGTGGCCCGCGCGTACGCGCGAGCCACCCCGTACCTGTGATGCCTGAACGGCAATCGGCTCCATCGGCGCCCTAATCTGACTCCCATGTAGGCAGGTCGTTCGCCCACGTTCGCACCGTGAATGGCGCACCGAGCGCCTGCGCGGCCCTGCAAACGACTCCCGTCGACATGAGAAGAGCCCACAGTGAAGAGCCCTACCCACCCTGCGCACGTCACCCTTCGGCACCGGGAGCGGTTCGCGCTCTCGCCCGAGCGATCCGAACCACGCGAACGGCGCACCCTGGGCACGCATCGCCCCGTGCGTGTCGGCGTGATCGGCGCTGGTGCCTGGGGGCCGCACGTCGCCCGGACCTTCGCCGAGGAGACCACCAGCGCCCTCGTGGTACTCGCGGATCTCGACGAGGAGCGCTTGGCGCTCGCCCAACGGCGCTTCCCGGGCGTGCGCATCACCACCGACTACTCGACGCTCTTCGACATGACGCTCGACGCCGTCGCCATCGCCACACCCCCAGACACCCATCACGCGATCGCGAAGGCGTGCCTGCAGCAGGGGCTCCATTGCCTGGTGGAGAAGCCGCTCGCCATGTCCGTGGCGGACGCCCGAGACCTCATCGACACCGCCCACGCGCACGGCCGTAAGCTGATGGCGGGGCATACGTTCGAGTACGACCCCGCCGTCCTCGAAGTGCGGCGGATGGTGCAGGAACGCGAACTCGGCGAAGTCTTCTATCTCGACGCGGTGCGCACGGAGATCGGCCGCTACCAGCTCGGCAGCGACGCACTCTGGGACCTCGCTCCGAACGACGTCTCCATCGCCAATTTCGTGTTCGATGGCACTCCCGAGCGCGTGACGGCGCTCGCGGGATCGTTTTCGGGGCGCGACCGGACGGTCAACGACCTGGTCTATCTGCACCTCGAGTACCCTGGCAACAGGCTCGCCAACATCCGGGTCTCGACCCTCGATCCGAAGGAGACCCGCACCACGACCGTGGTGGGCGACGAGAAGATGGTGGTGTACGACGACGTCTCCCACCTCGAGAAGGTCCGAGTCTACGACCGCGGGGCGCGGACCGGGGCCCCGCGCGATCCCCGCGAACGGTCTCCGGCGAGCGACCGCTACGGTGCCATCTCGATCCCCTACCTCCCTCCGGAGGAGCCGCTGCGGGTGGCGACCCGCCACTTTGCCGAGTGCGTGGCCGGGAACATCGAACCGCGTACCGACGGCCTCTGCGGCCTGCGGGTGGTGGAGGTGCTCGAGGCGGCGGAGCGTTCGCTCGCGAGCGGTGGTCCGGTCGAGATCGGTGTTCGAGCGAGCGCACGCAGCTGACGTGGTTCGTTCGTCCAGAGCCCACATGTGCTTGAATGGCCGACATGGTGCACTCGTGCTGACCCCCTTCATGATGATCGCTCCTCGGCGCCGATGCTGACCCGTCGTCGCGTGCTCGTGACGGGCGGCGCCGGGTTCCTCGGGTCGCACCTGTGTGAACGCTTGGTCGAGCGTGGCGACGACGTGCTCTGCCTCGACAACTTCTTCACCGGTTCGCGCGACAACATCGCGCACCTCCTCGAGGAGCCGCACTTCGAGCTCATGCGGCACGACGTCACGTTCCCGCTCTACGTCGAGGTCGACGAGATCTACAACTTGGCGTGTCCCGCGAGCCCCATCCACTACCAACGTGATCCGGTGCAGACGATCAAGACGAGCGTCCACGGCGCCATCAATATGCTCGGTCTCGCGAAGCGGACGCGCGCGAAGATCCTGCAGGCGTCCACGAGCGAGATCTACGGCGACCCCGAGGTCCATCCGCAGCCGGAGAGCTATTGGGGGAACGTCAACCCCATCGGCCCGCGCTCGTGCTACGACGAGGGGAAGCGCGCGGCGGAGACGCTCTTCTTCGACTACCACCGTCAGCACGGGCTCCGCGTGAAGGTCGCACGCATCTTCAACACCTACGGCCCACGGATGCACCCGAACGACGGTCGCGTGGTCAGCACCTTCATCGTGCAGGCGCTGTTGGGCGAGCCGATCACGATCTTCGGCGACGGTGGTCAGACGCGTTCGTTCTGCTACCGCGACGATCTCGTCGAGGGCCTCGTGCGTCTCATGGACTCCCCGGACGACGTCACCGGACCGATCAACCTGGGCAACCCGGGCGAGTTCACGATGCTCGAGCTCGCCCAGAAGGTGCTCGCCATCACGGGGTCGAGTTCGGCCATCGTGCACCACGCGTTGCCCGTCGACGACCC
>JACCWH010000123.1 GCA_013697735.1 Trueperaceae bacterium
GCCGAGGACCTGACGCCCGGCGAGTTCTACGCACGGACCGATGCGGGCCGCGCGCTCGGCTCCGCCCGCCGCGTCGTGGAGCTCGTTTCGCTCCACCTCCCCGGCGTGGAATGACGGCCTGCTGGAGCGCAGCATGAGCGGGCCGCGAGGCACGGCAATGGCCGGTCCCAGCGACCCAGACACGTGCGTACCGGTGCGCTGTATTCATCCGACGAACGCGCCGTCGCTGCCGGGGGCGAGCGGCGCAGCGTACGTGGTGGCGACGCACAGCGTGTCCCCTTGACCCTCACGCCACGTGAGGCCGCAAACTGTCACGCATGGCACCGCGGCGCACGTACCGAGTCAGCGAGGTTGCGCGGATCGCCGGCGTGTCGGTGCGAACGCTCCACCACTACGACGAAATCGGCCTCCTGGTTCCCGGGCAGCGCACCGACTCCGGGTACCGCGCCTACGACCAGGACGACCTGCTGCGCCTGCAACAGGTTCTCATCGGCCGCGGGCAGGGCCTCACCCTGGAGGAGGTCCGCCGCTCGCTCGACGAACCGAGCTTCGACCACCGGCAGGCCCTACTGGCGCAGAAGCGACGACTCCAGGAGCACGCCAGGCACACGGACGCGATGATCCGCGCCGTCGACGCTGGACTCGCCTTCCTCGAGGAGGATCAAGGAGACATCATGGACATGCAGCGACTCTTCGACGGGTTCGACCCCAGCCGATACGAAGCCGAAGCCCAGGAGCACTGGGGCGACACCGACGCGTTCCGCGAGTCCGCCAAGCGCACCAAGCGCTATGGCAAGGACGAGTGGCGCCAGATTCAGCAGGAGCAGGAAGCCATCTACGCCCAGGCCGCCGCCGTGCTGCGGGCCGGGAGCGCGTCGGATTCTACCGAGGCCATGGACGTCGCCGAGCGCCACCGCGACTCCATCAGCCGCTGGTTCTACCCGTGCAGCGTTGCCATGCACGTGGGCCTGGCGGAGCTGTACGAGGCCGACCACCGCTTCGCCGAGAACATCGACCGGTTCGGCAGTGCCGGACTGGCGACCTTCCTTTCGGCGTCGATTCGCGCCAACGCCGAGCGGCAGGCGCGCTGACGGCCGGCGACACTCGCACGGAAGCGCGCTCGGTAGCGAGGTAAGCCACGTCCACGTCGCTCTCGGCGTTGCATCGCCACGCGCATGCGATCCGAACGGCAGCTCCGGGTGCAGGCTGGGGGCGACGCCATTCTCGATCGCGTGGTCGAGGAACGCCGTCGGTGCTTAGGTCGCCTCCTCCTCGACGACAAGTATCGGTCACCTCGCTACCGTCGACACGCCATACCCACCCAGCGACGCGAGCAGCTTCGTCGCCCGCCCCGCGACGGACTTGCGCTCGTCGCGACGCAACCGCCTCAGCTCCGGTTCGAGCCAGGACCTCAGGTCAGCGTCCTCGCGCGCCCACGTGGCGAGTGTCTGCATCGTCTGGATCAAGACGATCCAGTCGCTGCTCGTCTCCAGCTTCCGCTTCATCACGTCGGTAGCCCGAGCCTTCTGGTCGACCGTCAGCCACTCCTCCAGCATGGCCATGAGTTGCGCCAGCGTCCAATTCGCCGACGCTTGATCGATTTGGGCGACCTCCCCGAGCAAGCCGTCGATGTACGGGACTAGCCACGCCGGATGCTGCGCGGCCGCGCGCTTGAGCGCACTCGAAGTCCGCAATCTGACGACCTCGTCGGCGCTGAAGTAGCAGCCATACAACTCCGCCAAGCGCGACGGCTCGGTGAGCACGGCGTTCACCACCTCGACGGTTCGCCCCAGGGAGTTGGGATGCCCGCCCGTCAGCATCTCCTCGAACCGTTCGCTCGTCATCGTTTCAGGTTGCCACAAAAGCGGTCGTTGCTGAACGCACCACGCGGTCGCGCTTGACGATCCGATGACACCAGCCCGACATCCTGTACGGCATGCCCGCCAACCTCGTCGTCGCCGGACTCCACCATCGATACGGCAACGTGGTCGCCCTCGAGCATGCCGACGTCACCGTCCACGCGGGCGAACTCGTAGCGCTGCTCGGTCCGTCGGGCTCGGGTAAGTCGACGCTGCTGGCGGCGGTCGCCGGGATGCTGCAGCCGACGGCGGGGAGCGTGATGCTGGGCGGTCACGACCTGCTGGCGCTGCCGGCGGAGCGGCGTGGTCTCGGGATGGTGTTCCAAGACT
>JACCWH010000135.1 GCA_013697735.1 Trueperaceae bacterium
AGGGGACCATCGCCTCGAACGGGCATCACCCCACACCACGCGCACAGCACGCCCTCGACCTGCTCGACACCATCACCGGGTAGACGGCCGAACGACACCACGAAACGCCAATACCCCCGTCCCAGACGAGGTACTGCTTGCTTCGACTGCGGGAACTTCAGACTAGAGTGGCGTACGGCCCCGAGGGGCACCGAACGCTCTAAAGTACGGGAGGGAGATGCCGATGTCCGAGGAACCGACGTTCGCACGACTCGTCCGTACGCGCATGGTCGGGGCGGGCGAGGACGCTGCCACGGCGCGGGTCGCCATCCTTGCCGCACGCTCCGAAGACACCGCACCGGGCGTGCCCGCGCTACCGACGTCCGATGAGGCTGCGATGCGCGGCACGGAGCGCGGCTGGGAAGCGTGGTTCGACGTCCTCGACGAGTGCGGCGCGCGCGAACGCCCGCATGCCGAGATCGCGCGGTGGCTCGTCGAGACGCACGCCGTCGACGCGTGGTGGGCCCAGAGCCTTACGGTCGGCTACGAGCGAGCACGCGGGGGACGCTCGCTCGGCGAGAGACCCGACGGATTCGCGGTATCAGCGTCGAAGACCGTCGCCGCGTCGGCCGAGGCGACGTTCGACGCGTTCGTCGATCCACGAGCACGATCCGAGTGGCTGCCCGACGACGAGCTCCGTGAGCGCACCGCAAGCCGACCGAAGTCCGCCCGCTTCGACTGGTCCGACGGCGCCACACGCGTGCACATCCACATCACGGCGAAGGGTGACGCGAAAGCGTCGCTGAGCGTCAATCACGAGCGCCTTCGCGACGGTGACGAGGCGGAGCGGATGAAGGCGTACTGGCGCGAACGCCTCGCCGCGTTCAAGTCGTTCGTGGAGCGCTAGCGCCACGGCGGGCTCGCGCTCCCGTCTGGGCGGCGGCGGCCGCGTCGCCTCGAGGCCTCAGAACGTGAACGACGTACGTTCGCTCCCATCGATCATGAACGAACGAACACGGCGCTCGTCGGCGAGGAGCTCCACGATCCATACGTGCCGTGAGCGATCGCCGCTATCGTCCATCTTCACGCCGTCGTCCGGGTGCTCTTCACCGCTCTCGGCCTGCTTGACGTAGAGACCCATGGCATCCTCGAGGTACCACGTCGTCGCCGGGTTCCAGAAGCCGCGGTTCTGGATCGTTCCCATGTGGCCGGCACCGAGGTACTTGATCCCTGCACCCTCGGCCACGACCTTGCCGCCTCGAATCCAACGGGACTCGCCATAGACGTGGTCGTGCATCTCGAAGACGAGCTTGATGGCGTCGTGCGCATCGAACAACGGGTGCCAGCTCGTACGGATCCGACGCGGAATGTCGCCCGAGAACGACCGCGCGACAGGATAGGCCGCCACGTGGTACGTCACGAAGATGTCGGGCACGTCGGCGCGATCCTCGAGGACGCCCTCGAGCCACGGGGTCTGCGCATCCTGCGAGAAGCCGATCGCCGGGTTCACGTGCTCCGAATCGAGCATGACGATCGCTGCATACTCGCCGATGTCGACCACGAAGTACCATCCCGACGGAACGGTCGGGAATTGCACGGCGAAGACGGTGTTGTCGCCGAGCGTGGCAGTATCCCAATCGTATTGCTGCCCACGGTACCCGCCGGCGACCTCGTGATTTCCGATCCCAGGCAGGATCGGCGTCAGGCGCCCTTCGGAGTCCGAGCCGTGCAACTTGTAACTGTCCCACAGGTCCGCGAAGCGGTTGTCGCCCCAGTACGGCACCTTGAACGGCTCGTTGTCGTCGTAGACCCAGTCACCGGTGATCACGAGGGCGTGCAAGTCTTGCGAGGTGTAGGCGGTCAGGACCTCGGCATACATTTCGAGCGGCTGTGCGCTCTGCTTGATGTCTCCCCCGAATGCGATCCGAACGGGGACGTCGGAGAGTTGATCGGGAAAGGTACGAAATCGAAACAGCCACTCGTCGGTGGCGGGTCGGGGTTGGAACTCGTGGAGCGCTCCGCGCGTCTGCCAATGGATCGTCATCGTCGTCGTCGGGTCGTCTAGCACGACCGGGTACGCCACGGCGGGATCGTAGGGAAGCCGGAACTCGTACTCCATACCCGGCTGTAACGTGTCCAGTTCGACGGTGTGGATCGCGCGGCCCATGTCGAGTGGCTGGAGCCGCGCAAAACCCGTCGCCGACGTCCATGCGTCGGTTCCGTACACGCGGTAGTCGAGATAGGTCGGGACGTCGACCCATTCGCCGACGGGAGCACCCGGATCGAACGCATCGGGCTCGTCGATCGACGTGAGTTCGAGCACCTCGACGTCGATGACGAGATCCGGAGCGCTCTCGACCCCGAGATACGCCGCGTCCACGAAGCCGTCTGCCCATGCTCCGATGTCGTACGCCCCTGCCGCCACGGGAGCGATGGTGTAGGCACCAACTCCATCCGTGATGGCGTAGTACGGCGAACCGGCCAGGTACACGGTCGCACCGACCACGAGCTGGCCGTCTGCCGCGGCCACCGTGCCTCGAATCGTACCGAGGTGCTCGAGTTCGAGCAGGCTCCGTGGCGAGAGCCGCGACGCCTGCGGGACGGCGTCGATGAGGATTCGCTCGATCATCGCGCCTCGGTCGCCGAGCCTGGCGAACACGTTGTAGTGTCCGGCCGGTACGTCGCTCACGCTGAAGTCGCCGTCGTCGTCGGTGAGCGTCTGCGCGATCGGGGGTGCGGCGTCGGCGCCGGGCCGATGACCCGTCGGATAGAGCGTGACCTCCACGAGGCCTCGCGGGAGGCCCGACGCATCGATCACGGTGCCGGCGAGACTGACGGATGCATCGGGATCGGGAGGTGGACTGACGGCCTCGGTCGGAGCCACGCTCCGGTCGCTGCAGGCGACCAACAACAGCAGGAGCGTCGCGAAAGTGATCGCGAGCGACGCTCCGGAGTGACTCCGGCGAGTTGTGGCGTTCAGGACGCCCCATGCGTCACGATTTCTCATGAGACCGAGTGTACGAGCGCTTCGTCACGTACGTGTCACGAATACTTCACGACCGTGCGTACCCACGAGGACTCGAGGAAGAAGATCACGACGACTCGTCGTACCCATGCTGCGCGACGCTGGCATCCAGCTCACCGTACGCGTCGTACTCGACCAGCTCGTAGAGCCGGGAACGGGTCTGCATCCCCTCGATCGCCGAGCGCTGATGGCCCTCGTCGCGTAGCGCGCGCAGCGATCGTTCGACCGCGCCCATCGCCACACGCAGCGTGGTGACGGGATAGATCACGATCCCGACGCCGACGGCGGCGAGTTCGCTCACGTGGAACAACGGCGTCTTGCCGAACTCCGTCATGTTGGCGATCAGCGGCACCGCGATTGCGTCGCGGAAGGCGGCGTACTCCTCGAGGCGCTCCAGGGCCTCGCAGAAGACCACGTCCGCCCCGGCGGCCACGTATGCCTGGGCGCGCTCGATCGCGGAGCCCAAGCCCTCGACGCTGCGCGCATCGGTCCGCGCAACGATCAGGAAGTCCGGATCGCGTCGAGCGGCGACGGCGGCCGCAAGCTTGCGCACCATGTCACCCGTCGAGACCAAGGCTTTCCCGTCGAGGTGCCCGCAACGCTTGGGGTTGACCTGATCCTCGAGATGGAGCCCGGCGAGGCCGCGATCCTCGAACTCCTGCACGGAACGCGCGACCGACAGCGGCTCACCGAAGCCGGTGTCGGCATCGACGAGCGTCGGGAGCGCGGTCGCTCGCGCGATGCGGCCGGCGCGATCGGCGACCTCGCTCAGTGTGGTGAGGCCGACGTCCGGATAGCCGAGGTCGTTGGCGGTCACCGCACCCGACACGTAGACGCCGTCGAAGCCGATGTCGGCGACCGAGCGAGCGACGAGCGGCGAGAAGGCGCCGGGGAAGCGCAGCGTCTCCCCTGCGGCCAGGCGCTCGCGCAGGGCGCGCCGGATGGCGACGTCGTCTCGGCGCACGAACAGCATCAGAAGATCCCCCTCGCATCGCGAGTTGCACGGGTGACGGTGCCGGACGGCAGCGCCGGGATCAAGGCGCGGACGTCCTCGGGGCCGAGGCGCGCCAGGCGCTCGGCTAGGCCGAGGAAGCGCGCGCGTTCCTCCGGCTCGAGCCGGTCGTCGGTGAGGGCGTCGAGCTTCGCGACGTAGGCCGCACGATCCAGGGGGCGCGCTCCCCGCGCGTGAGCGTGCGCCACCTCGAGTTCGTCGGCGATCACGGAGCCGTCGTCGAGCGTGATCTCGACGCGGCCGCCGAACGCCTTCCGGTCAGGGTCGGGATCGTGGTAGCGGGCAGTCCAGGCGGGGTCCTCCACCGTCTCGATCCGCCGCCACAACCGCACGGTGTCGGTTCGCGCGGCTCGCTCAGGCAGGTAGCTGTTCACGTGGTGCCAGCGTCCGTCCTGCAGGGCGACGGCGAGGATGTAGGGGATGGAGTGGTCGAGCGTCTCGCGCGTGGCGCTGGGATCGTACTTCTGCGGATCGTTCGCCCCGCTGCCGATCACGAAGTGCGTGTGGTGGCTCGTGCGCACCAGCACGCGGGCGACTCGGTCCCAGTCGGTCACGCGCTCGCGCATGCGGAACGCCAGGTCGATGAGCGCCTGCGCCTGGTACTCGGCCGAATGCTCCTTGCTGAACGTGTCGAGCACCGCGCGCGGCGGCTCGCCGGGACTCGGCAACGGCACGTCGTACACTGCGCCACTCCCACCCAGCATCCAGGCGATCACGGAGTCTTCGCCCTCGTAGATCGGGCTCGGGCTCGCCTCGCCTCGCATGGCACGGTCCACGGCCACGATGGCGAGCAGGGCACTGTAGCCAGGGACGTAGGCCTTCCAGCTCGAGATCTCGCCCTTGCGCGACTGCCGCGTCGTGAAGGCCGTGTGGACGGCTTGCTGCACCGCCTGATAGATGACGGCAGTCGGAAGCTCCAGCATGGCGCCGATCCCGGCTGCCGTTGCCGGAGCGAGGTGCGCCATGTGGTCCTTCTTGTGTGCGTGCAGACTGATGGCCGTCACCAGGGAGACCTGTACCTGGTAGGCGACGGCAAGCCCGCGCGCGAGCGCCGCGCCATCGCGGCCGGTCTGCTGCGCCACCGCGACGAGCGGCGCGATGTTGTCGGCCGGATGCGCGTAGTCCGCGGCGAGGAAGGTGTCGTGAAAATCGAGTTCGCGCACCGCAGTGGCGTTCGCCCAGGCGGCCCACTCGGCGTCGACGGTCACGCTCTCGCCGAGCCCGAACAGCGTCGCCCCCCTCGGCCTCGGGTGCGCCAGCGCCATCGTCCTGGCGTTCGCCACCGGTTCGCGGTCGATCGCGGCGAGCGCGACGGCGGCGTTGTCGATGAGACGGTTGGAGAGTGCCTCGAGCACCTCCCGGTCGGCGACGACGGCTCGCCCGGCGGCCTCGTCGCTCGCCACCTCGGCGATCTTCCATGCGAGCTGCTCCTCGCGCGGCAGGCGTTCGGCGGACGGAACGACGCGGACGCGATGGATCATGCCTCTGGACGCTCGGGCGCCTCGGCGACGGCCGGCCGGCGGCGGCGGAAGACGAGCGGCAGCAGGAGCGACACCACGACCAGCGCCCACAGCCCCAACACGAGCGGGGATGACGCGAAGATGCCGTAGTCGCCGTCGCTCAGAGACAGGGCCCGCCGGAAGTTGATCTCCATGAGCGGACCGAGCACCACCGCGAGGATGACCGGAGCGAGCGGGAAGTGCATCTTGCGCATGAAGTAGCCGATCACGCCGAACGCGGTCATGGCGAGCAGGTCGAACGACGACGACGTCGCCGAGTAGACCGCCACGTAGGCGATCACGACGACCGTCGGAACGAGCACCCAACGCGGCACGAGGAGGATGCGCACGAACACGCCCACGAGCGGCAGGTTGAGGACGAGCAACATGACGTTGCCGATGTACATCGACGCGACGAGGCTCCAGAACAGATCCGGGTTGCGTGTGAGGAAGAGCGGGCCCGGCGACAGGTTGAGCGCGAGCAGCGCACCGAGGATCACGGCTGTCGTGCCCGAACCTGGGATTCCGAGCGTCAGCAAGGGAATCAACGCACCCGAGACGGCCGCGTTGTTCGCTGCCTCGGGCGCCGCGACCCCACGATGGTCACCCGTACCGAAGGTTGAGTGGCGGTCGACGAGACGCTGCTCGACGGTGTAGGCCATGAAGCTCGCGATGGTGGCCCCGGCGCCGGGAAGGACGCCGACCGCGAAGCCGAGGATGCTCGAGCGCACCATCACCCAGATGGAGGAGGTGAACTCCTTCGCCGTGATCATGACGCGCCCCATCTTCAGGAGCGCGGCCTCACCCCGGCGTGTCCCCTCGACGAGCACGAGCACCTCGGAGACGGCGAAGAGACCGATCGTGACGACGACGAAGTCGAAACCGTCGAAGAGACGCATCTGGCCGAACGTGAAGCGCGCGACGTTGGTGACGTCGAGACCGACCATCGCCACGCCCAGGCCCAGCGCCGTCGAGACGAGGCCCTTGACGAAGTGGCGCCCCGTGAGCGCCGAGAGGGTCGTGAACGTGAAGATCATCAACACGAAATATTCCGCCGGCCCGAACGAGATCGCCCAACGCGCCAGGAGCGGGGCGAACAGCATCAGCCCGATCACGGAGAGCGTGCCGCCCACGAAACTCGCGATCGCCGAGATGGCAAGGGCCGGCCCGCCGCGCCCCTGCTTGGCCATCTCGTAGCCGTCGAGGGCGGTCGCGACCGAGGAGGCGGTGCCGGGTACGTTGAGCAAGATCGTGCTGATCGAGTTGCCGTACTGGGATCCGTAATAGATGCCGGCGAATAGGATCAACATGGCCGTGGGCTCGAGCCCCAGCGCGAACGTGATCGGGATGAGGATGGCGATGCCGTTGATCGGGCCGATACCGGGCAGCATGCCGATGATCGTCCCGACGAGGACTCCCACGAACGCGACGAAGAGGTTGACGGGTTGCGCGGCGGTGGCGAAACCGCCCATCAGCGAGGCGAAGACCTCGGTCATCGGAACCAGCCCTCGAACGCCTCACCCGTCGGCAGGTACAACTCCAGCACTATGCCAAATAGGAGGTAGAGCGCCACCGTGGCCCCGACGGCGGCGACAGCGGCCTTCGGGAGGGCCGCGCGGAAGACGAGCGCGAGCGCGGTGAACACGATCACCGTCGCCACCACGAAGCCGAGTGGCTCCAGGAGGAGGGCGTACGCGATCAGTGTGACGATCGTGATGCCCAGTGCCGGCCAGGCCGCGCGATCTGGCCAGACGACGAGCGTGTGCGAAGGTCGGAGCAGGAGATGCAATGCGAGGAGCGTGAGCAGCACCGCCAGAGCGAGCGGGAAGGCACGCGAACCCGTGGGATCGCTGAAGAAGCTGCGTGGCAGATTCCACGCCAACACGCCGAACCAGAGCGAGAACGCGAGGAGAACGAGGCCGGAGAGCCGATCGGTCACGGATGCCACCTCACAGTCGTCCGGACGGGCCGAAGCCCGTCAGGACGCTCGTCATCGGCTCAGCGCGCGCCGATCTCGGTCAGCAACTCCTGGATGTCGAGGACCTGCTGCTCCGCGAACGCTTCCATGTCGCTCCCGAAGCGTCGGAAGTCCGCGATGCCGTTCTGTTCGCGCAGCGTCTCCCACTCGGGCGAAGCGGCCATCTCTCGGAAGGTCTCGACCCAGAACTCGTAGGCTTCGTCGCTGATGCCGGCGGGCATGTAGAAGCCTCGCCAGTTGGGTCCGACGACGTCGTAGCCCAGCTCGACCGCCGTCGGCACGTCGGCCAACAGGCCACCCTGCCGCTCGTCTGCCAGCACGACGAGGATGCGGAGGTTGCCCGCCTCGACCTGCGGAAGCGCCTCGGAGACATCACCCGTGAAGACGTCGGCGCGCCCTGCGACGATCTCGATGATCGCGGAGCCGCCGGCCGTGAAGGTGGTGTAGCGCACGTCTTGGACGTTCACGTCGGCTTCGTCGGCGAGCAACAGGACCTTGAGGTGATCCCATCCGCCGACGGCGCTGCCGCCGACGACGGACACGCTACGCGGATCGGTGCGCCATGCGTCCATCAGGTCCTCGAGGGTCTCGAACGGGCTGTCGGGCGCAACGGCGACCACACCGTAGTCGGCTCCGAGAGCGGCGACCCACCGGACGTCGTCCGCCGAGAAGCCGGCGAACTCACCCGCGGCGATCCGGCTGGTGGTGGCGGTCGAGGCCGCGACCAGCAGATTGTCGTTGCCCGTCTCGTTGGACACGACGTAGGCGAACGCGACGCCGCCGCCACCACCCGGCATGTTCTGTGTGCGGATGCTCCCCGGCACCAGACCGAGCTCCACGAGCACGGGCGCCATCTGCCGACAGGTGAAGTCCCAGCCACCACCCGGGTCGGCCGGCGCGATGCATTCCACGTTGCGCGGCTCGAACTGAGCGACCCCGACGCCGAAGCCGATCATGACGGCGAGTGCCGTGAGGATCCGAAGTGTTCGATGCATGCTTCCTCCACGATGGCGAAGGCGGTTGGTGCCGCGATCACCCGATGCGTAGCGTCCGTGGCTGCGCCGCGCCGGAGACGAGCGGAGTCGACACCGGCTCAGCGATACGACGGGACTCCCCTGGCCGCATCACGCCGAGCACGTTCCATTGAGCTCCGAATCACGACCGTGCGGGCAGGCCCGCACGGGATCGGCGGTTCGAGGTTGCCGCAGTGTACGTGGGCGTCCGCTCGCCGACAAGTGCACGCAGCCGCTCACCATCGCCGGAGCGCAGCGCGATCAGACCGGCGCCAGCGTCCCCGTCCAGATCATCCAGCAGAGGACCGACTTCGCCGACAGGCTCAGGATGATGTACACGCGCTCGCCGTAGAGGTAGTCGCGCCACGGCCCGATCTTCTTGTACTGCAGCACCATGTTCACTGCGAAGATGTTGAAGAAGACGAAGAGCGTGGGGATGATCACGTAGACGAACGCGGGCGGGCCCTCGCCGCCACCGGAGTTCACGGCGCCGTAGAAGTACAGGAAGACCACGATCCACGGCACGATGCCGGCGACACAGCCGTACATGAACGCCGTCCAATCGACCCGCTTCGTGTAGAAGTTGTGATACTCCATCATGATCCCGAACAGGTTCATGGTCGCGTTCAACGTGAAGATGAGCAGGATCGCGCCCAGGTCCCACAACCCGGTCAGCATGCCGATCAGCACGATCATGACCGACGAGCTGAGGGCGTACTCGTAGAACCGCACCGGGTTCATACCGCGGCTCAGGTCCCGCGCGTAGCGCGCGAAACCGATGGTCGCGAGATACAGGTGCGCCACCGCCGAGATCAGCAGGAAGCTCGCGACGGCGGGGCCGAAGCGGAGTTCGTACAGGAGCTGCGGATCGGTGGCGAGGGTGAAGGTCTCGACATCGAAACTGAGGAAGTTCGTGAAGATCGGGTACGTCGTGTCGTTGCTGACGAGGATCATGAAGACGCCCTGCACGAGGTGCAGGATGCCCATGATGCCGTTGAATCGGCGCAAGCTCCGCAGCTTGTCGGCGGGGACGGGTGTGGTCGTGGTGGCTGCCGTGGTCACGCTCGGACTCATTTCGAGGCCCGGGCAGGAGGTGCTGAAGCCCCGGGCAGCAAATCGAGTTCAGCGTACGGTTCGCAGGCCGCGGCTTCTGGGTGCCGCGCCACGGTCACGAGCGTGTGGCGATTGGAATGATTCCACCCCGGAAGAGCCACCAGTTCGAAAGCTGTAACGGGCTGACACGATGCTGCATGCCTGATGTCAGCACCTGTGAAGACGTGATCGGACCCGTCATGTGCGGGCTTTCGAGTGCGCCACCGCGCGGCCGACGGCGATCGCACGGTGGGGGCCTACGCATGCGGCTCCTCAGCCCCCAGGCACGGGTGCTCCTCGCTCGCCCGGCCCCTCGGAGCCGAACCCACCCCGCTCCGCGACGAACGAGAGCACCTCATCTTCGTAGCCCATGAAGTTGGCGCAGCCGTGACGCGTCACCACGATCGCGCCGCACGCGTTCCCCATCCGGGCGCTCCGGTACCAGTCCCAACCGTGGGTCCGGCCGTAGATCAACCCCGCCGCGAACGCGTCGCCGGCCCCCAGCACGTTGTGCACCTCGACCGGGAAGCCGGGTGCGGTCACGACCCCTTCGCCTCGCTGATGGACCGTGGCGCCACGGTCTCCGCGCTTCACCACGAGCACGTTCGGGGCCCCCGGCGCTGCCAGCAGCGCCGAGATGTCGGCCTCGACGTCGCCCACGATGTGCGGAGCGGACATCTGGCCGTCGATTATGCGCAAACGTGCCGGATCGGTCAGCATCGCGGCCATTACCTCCTCCTCCGTGCCGATGATCACGTCGACGAGAGGCAGGACCGACCGCACGGTGACGCCGTAGGCGCGGGGGTCGTGCCACTGGTCGGCGCGGAAGTCGAGGTCGAGGTAGACGATCGCTCCGACCGCCCGCGCCCGTTCCGCCGCGAAGATCGTGGCACTGCGCGACGGTTCGCGGCTCAGGCCCGTGCCCGAGAACTCGAATGCCCGCGTCCGGTCGACCGGCGACGCCAGCACGTGGTCGATGCCGAGCTCCATGTCGGCGGCGTTGTCGCGGTAGAAGACGAGGGGGAAG
>JACCWH010000216.1 GCA_013697735.1 Trueperaceae bacterium
CGGTCGCGTACGGCGGTCGAAACCGTCAGGAGGATGTGCGACGAGCGACTCCCAGACCGCTACGGCTTGGAGGTCATCGACGTGCTCGTCGATCCCGACCGCGCGGAGCGTGCCAAGATCCTGGCGACGCCGACGCTGTTGCGCTCCCAGCCTGATCCCGACATTCGCATCGTCGGAGATTTGACGCTGACACACAACGTGCTTGCCGTGCTCGGCGTTCCCGTCAAGGCTATCCCGGAGATCGAGGTCCCATGAACACAACCGGCTCTCCCCGCCCGACGAAGGAACGCATGACGAAGGTGGCGACCGGCATCCCGGGCCTCGACAGCGTCACGAAGGGCGGCTTTCCGGCGGGGAGGGCGGTCGTCGTGGCCGGCACGACCGGTAGCGCCAAGACCGTGCTGGCGGCTCAATTCCTTCGCGGCGGCATCGAACTCGGGGAGTCGGGCGTGTTCGTGAGCTGCGAGGAGACCCCCGCGAACATCCGCGCCAACGTGCGTGGCTTCGGATGGGACGTCGCGGCCTGGGAGGCGGCAGGCTCGTGGGCCTTCGTAGACGCCTCCCGTTCGCTCGACGGGACGGTGTTACACGCCGGCGCGTACGACCTCACGGCGCTGTTGGCTCGGATCCAGGCGGCCGTGACCAAGCTGGGCGCAACGCGCGTCGCGGTCGACTCGCTCGACGGCCTATTCGCTCAATTCGGCCAGGATGCTCAGTTCCGCATCGAGCTGCACCGGGTGATCGTGCACCTCGCCGACATGGGTGTCACCACGGTGCTCACCACCGAGCGCAGCCACGACTACGGCCCGATATCCACCCGGGGCGTCGAGGAGTTCGTTTCCGACAATCTGATCTTGTTGCGCAACAACCTCACCGCCGAAAAGCGGCGGCGCACCATCGAGATCGTGAAGTTCCGCGGCACACGCCACGGGACGGGAGAGTTCGGCTTCTCCGTAAACGGCAGCGGCATCACGGTCATTCCCCACCTCGACATTGCGGAGACGAGGACCCTGACCGACGAGCGCACCACCTCCGGCAACGCCGAGCTCGACGCCATGTGCGACGGTGGCCTCTTCAGAGACTCCATCGTGCTCGTCTCGGGCTCCGCCGGCACGGGAAAGACCTTGATGATGACCACGTTCATCTCGGCCGGCGTGGCCACTGGCGAGCGCTGCCTCGTCTTCGCGTTCGAGGAGCGGCGGGAGCAGCTCTTCCGCAACGCGCGCGGTTGGGGTATGGACTTCGAGGCGATGGAGCGAGATGGGCTGCTCAAGATCGTCGCCGTCTATCCGGAGACTGCCACGCTCGAGGATCACCTCGTCACCAAGAGGACGCTGATCGAGGAATTCGAACCGACGCGCGTGGTGATCGACAGCCTATCGGCGCTCGAGCGAGTCGGCACCGTCGACGGCTTTCGGAAGTTCATCGTGAGCCTGTGCGCCACTTTCAAGCACCGCGGCTTGACGGCGATGATGACGTCGACCACGCCCACCTTCCTGGGCGGCGCGTCGCACACGGAGTCGCACCTCTCGACCGTCACCGACCTGATCATCCTCCTCCGCCACAGTGAGGTGGCCGGCACGCTACGCCGTGGCCTGGTCGTCCTCAAGATGCGCGGCTCGCGGCACGACAAGGACGTACGCGAGTTCACGGTGGACTCGCAGGGCTTGCACATGGGGGAACCCTTCTCAGAGCCGGTCGGGCTCGGAGCGGCGACGGCGCAGGAGGCGGCCCACGGCGACCCTGGTCACGTGCCGCAAGTGCAGTAGGATGGGCGGCTCGTTCACCTGGCCGAGCCACGAGCACCTGCGGGCGATCTACGAGCACATGGTCGACGGCATCCTCGTCGTAAACGCACAGGGCGTGGTCGTCTGCGCCAACCCGGCGGCCTCGCGAATGCTCTCCGGCAACGGAGCCACGATCGAGGGCAAGGTCTTCGGGTTCCCGATCGTAGACCGGAACGCCGTCGTCATCGACCTCATCGCCGACCTTCGCGGAGTGCGATCCGCGGAGATGCGCGTCTCGGCGGTTGAGTGGCGCGGCGAACCCGCCCACCTCCTCAGTCTCCGCGACATCACCGAACAGGTGACGCTCATCGGTGACCTCGAACGCGCGGCCAACTTCGACACCGTCACAGGATTGCCGAATCGATCGCAGTTCCACCAACGCCTCGAACATGCGGTGCGGGAGTCCCGCCGTCACGCTGGCCTGGTCGCACTGCTCTTCATCGACCTCGACGACTTCAAGGCCGTCAACGACCTCTACGGCCACGGCATCGGGGACGAGTTCCTCGCCTTGGCGGGCCGACGGCTCGAAGCGCTCCTCCGTGAGAACGACACGCTCGCGCGCCTCGGAGGGGACGAATTCACCGTCGTGCTCACGCAGCTTCAGCACCCACGGGAGGCCGAGGTCGTCGCGAACAAGATCATCAAGAGCTTCAGGGCGCCCTTCGATATCGCGACGCACGCGATCAACTGTGGCGCCAGCATCGGCATCACCGTGTTCCCGCAAGACGCGGACACCGTGGAAGACCTGGTTCGGAAGGCCGACAGCGCCATGTACGTGGCCAAGAACGCCGGCAAGAGCACGTATCGCTTCTACTCGTCGGATGCCGAAAGCCCGGTGAGATGACGGAGAAGCGAGCTCACCGAGCGCCGTCTGCCCCCCCTCGCGAGCACCCTCTCGCGACCCGATGGACCGTCGTCGTCAAGATGCCGGTGGACGTCGACCACAAGGTCGGTTGCAACCGCTTGCGACTGGCGCGCGGCGAGGGTACGCTCCTCGTGGGCCACGACCTCGACGCCGTGTGGACCTGGCACTGACGGCTTTCGTCACGCGTGCACCAACCGCCTGCAATCCTGCTCCAGGCGCACCTGCTATGCTCCGGACCCGTACCGAAACCTAGACGCTCGCACGAAAGAACGGTCAGGCTAGCGCGCTCGAGAGGTCCCTGGAGGTGCTGCATGAGGTCGGCCAGTCCCGTTCGGTCAATTTCGCCTATCGCCGTGACTGCGATCGTCCTGCTCCTCACCACCCCACTCCTGGTCGCTTGCGACGCCGGGTCCGGCCTCGCGCCCGCGCTCTCACCGATCGCGGACCGATCTACGACTACAGGCGAGGCGATCGATGTCGGGGTGACGCTGAGCGCACCGGCGCTCGACGCCGTCGTGCTCGAGGCCGCGAGCGACACGCCCGATCTCGTGCCGGCAGCGGGGTTGGTGTTCGTCGGTAGTGGCAGCGCACGCTCCCTGCGCGTCACCCCCGCAGCGACGGGGACGGGTGATGCGCGGATCACCGTGATCGTCCGCGATTCTGCCGGGCGCGAAGCGACGTCCTCCTTTCGACTCGAGGTCGTGGCGCCCTTCGGCACCGAGCGGCCGCGCTGGTTGGCGTCGGACGGCGAGGCCGACGACATCTTCGGCGTCTCACTCGCCGCGGACGGCTTCGAGGTCGTCGTCGGCGCGTTCAACGACGACGACCTCGGCTCGAACGCCGGCGCGGCGTACGTGTTCCGGCTCGAGGACGGCGCCTGGCGCGAGGTCGTGAAGCTCACGGCGTCCGACGGCATGCCCGACGACCGCTTCGGTCACGCGGTCGCGATCGACGGTGACGTCATCATGGTCTCGGCACGCGACCACGACGAGTTCGGGGAGGACTCGGGTGCGGTGTACGTGTTCGGTCGCGACGGCGACTCCTGGGTCGAGGTGCAGAAGCTTTTGGGCTCGGACACGCTCGCCGGCGACCGCTACGGTGCGTCGCTCGCGGTCGACGGCGACCTCGCGCTGGTGGGGGCCGACCGCGTCGACCTGGTGGGCAACGACTCGGGCGCGGTGTACCCGCTCCAGCGCGTCGGCGGCACCTGGCAGCCCTTCGACCGGATCGTGCCGGCGGACGCCGCCGCGGGCCACCGCTTCGGCAACGACCTCGACCTGAGCGGTACGAACGCCGTGATCGGCGCCTTCGGTGACGGACAAGCGGGACTCTACGCCGGCGCCGCCTACGTGTTCTCGTTCGGTGCCGGCGGGTGGCAACAGATCGAGAAGCTCATGGCCACGGACGCGGCAGAGAACGACGTCTTCGGCTTCCCCGTCGTAATCGACGACGACCGGGTGCTGGTCGGCGCCGAGTACCGTGACGAGGGGAGTGGCACCAACCTTGGGGCCGTCTACGCCTTTCGGGACGTCGGTGGCGACTGGGTCGAGACCGGCAGGCTGCTCGCGTCCGACGGCGGCGACGACGACCGCTTCGGGTACGCCCTCGCGATCCATGGCAATCACGCCGTGGTCGGTTCCCACGACACGCAAGGACCGCTGTCGAACTCCGGTGCCGTGTACGTGTTCCACCTGCGGGAGGACGTGTGGTCCGAGGTGCAGCGCCTCGTACCGACGGCGCCGGCGGACCTCGACGCCTTCGGTAGTGCGGTGGCGCTCACTGCCGGTCACGCGTTCGTGGGCGCGTACGGCGCCGAGGCGCTGGGCGTCCGGGTCGGCGCCGTCCACGCCTTCGATCGTTGAGCGGGCCGCGTCCTGATCGGTCGGAACGGGCCTCGCAGCCGACACATCGCCTTCCGGAACGTTGCGATGGCGATGTCGGCCAAGACGTCGGCTCGTTCAGAGGCTATTCATTCGCCTCCGCCCGACCCACCTCATCTAGGAGGACCGCCGCCAAGGCCTGCGGGGCGGTCAACATCGGGACGTGGCCCGTGTCGATCTCGTGGACGGTCCAGCCCCGCGACCGCGCTTTGGCGGCGAAGGGGCTGAAGACGTCCGGGGTCGACACCGGTGTGTCGGTGCAATGGATGAACGTGCGCGGCACCGCCAGGCTCGCGGCGTTCCCCACAGACACAGCCTCCTCGTACGTAGCCAGCGGATGGGGCGTCATCCGCGTCGTCATCCAAGCGATCATCGTCGGATCGGAGACACCGAAGAGGGCGGGCGATGGGGGCGCAGCCACCCTGGTTGGCCCGGAGACGACGGGCTCCGAGAACGCGCGCCGCTCCGGCGGCCAGAGGTCCGCCGCACACTGGCCATCGTCGGGTACGTAGGCGTCGAGATACACGAGTCGCGCTAGGCGCTGGGGGACCTTCGCGGCGACGCCCGTGATCACCATCCCCCCGTAGCTGTTGCCTACCAGTGAGACGTCGGAGAGGTCCTCGAAGGTAAGCAGACCGACGATGTCGGTGACGTGGGTGGTGAGGTTCACGTCGCAATCGATCAGATGCTGGCGGTCGGCCAGGCCCGTCAGCGTCGGGGCGTAGACCGCGTGGCCAGCTTCGCGCAGCAGTGGTGCGAGCCGCTGCCACACCCACCCGCCGTCGTGCGAGCCGTGGACGAGCACGAAGGTTGCCATGGTGTCCCCCTCTTGACGTCGATCCCGTTGCGTGTCGTGGCACGGTCCGTCGAAGCGTGGCTCGACGATACCGGGCGGGTGCGTTCGAGCGGGGCGAGCCGCCACGCTCGCGAGCTCCTCGACAGGCGATCGGCCGAACGGGATCGGCGCGCGAGAGACGCTTCCGGGGTGCTGGTCGTCGGTCGAGGATCGGACGTGGCGTCCGCGAGCTACGGGGCGAGGTCGTTCAGCACGTAGGGCGCCGGCTTGCCGCTCGCCGCTCGGCGG
>JACCWH010000223.1 GCA_013697735.1 Trueperaceae bacterium
GTGGTGGTCCTCACCGGTGCAGGCGTGTCGGTCGAGAGCGGGCTGCCCCCCTTCCGCGGGGCCGACGGCTGGTGGCGGGGGCACGATCCCACGCGGCTGGCGACCCCCAAGGCGTTCGCCGCCGATCCGGCGCTCGTGAGCGAGTGGTACGACACGCGCCGCTTGGCGGCGCTGGCCGCACACCCCAACGCCGGTCACCACGCGATCGCCGCGCTCGAGCGACACGTGGCGACTGCCGCCGGACGCTTCGCACTGTTGACGCAGAACGTAGACGGTCTGCACCGACGCGCCGGCAGCGAGCACCTGATCGAACTCCACGGCAGCATCACGGTCTGGCGCGACCACCGCTCCGGCCGGAAGGTCACGCCCGAGCCGGAGCCATTCACGTCCCATCCGCAGCCGGGCCCGGACGGCGGCTGGCTGCGTCCCGACGTGGTGTGGTTCGGCGAGTCCGTGCCGAGGGCAGCGTGGTCGGCCGCCGAGGCGGCGCTGAGCTGGTGCGACCTGTTCCTGGTGGTCGGCACGAGCGCGGCCGTGTACCCGGCAGCTGGCTTGGTGGGCCGGGCGGTCGCGGCGGGCGCCGTGACGGTGGAGGTCAATGTCGAGGCCACGCCGGCTGCGGTCCAGCACCGCTTGATCGGGCCGTCGGGCGAAGTGTTGCCGCGGCTGCTGGAGGCCGCCTTCGGGATCGATCCCCTCGAGGTCACGCGCTGATCCAACTCGAGGTTCGCACGGTCGCCGACTCGCCACCCTACGTGGTCACGGCGCCACGACCGCCCCCGCCCCACCACCCGGCTGCTCCACAAGAGCCCCGACGACCCACCCGACCACTCGCGCCAGATCCCCCACGTCGATCCACTCGTCGACGCTATGAATGCCGTGCATGCCGAGGCCGACGTTCACGGTCTGCAAACCCTTGCCGTTGAAGACGTTCGTGTCCGACCCACCGATGGAGCGCACGGTCGTCAACCGGAGGCCGTGTCGTGGCGCCGCAGCGCGCAGCCACAGCAGCGCGGCAGCGTCCGCCGGGACGTCGTACCCGTCGTAGAGCCGCTCGCGATCGACGCGAACGCTGGCGCCGAAAGCGTCCACGGCACGTGCGGCCGTTGCGCGAATGGCGGCCAACAGTCCCTCGAGGTCGTCCGCGTCGAACGCGCGCGCCTCACCCTCGAGCACGACCTCGTCGGGCACCACGTTGCTGGCGCCGCCGCCCGAGATGCGCCCGAGGTTCGCGACCCGATCGCCGTCGCGGCCGAGCGGAAACCCCGCCACGACGGCTGCCGCCGCGGCGATCGCATGGACGCCCTTCTCGGGCTCGAGCGCCGCGTGCGCGCGCCTCCCACGCACGACGATGCGCAGCGACTCCTTGTACACCGCGCCCGTGATGACCTCGCCGACCGGCACCTCGCCGTCGAAGGCGAAGCCGACGTCGGCACGCAGCGCGGCGACGTCCAAGGCGTGGGCACCGAGGAGCCCCCGCTCCTCGGCGACGGTGAAAACGGCGACCACGGTCGGCCGGCGTTCCAGCGGCGTGGATGCGAGCGCGTGGAGGATCCCCAGCACCACGGCCACGCCCGCCTTGTCGTCGGCGCCGAGGATCTGCGTACCGTCGGTGCGGATCATGTCTCCCTCGACGAACGGGGCCAGCGGCGCGCCGGGCACGAGCGGCACCGTGTCGAGGTGGGCATTGAGGACCACCCGCTCGGGCCGGCCTCCCGCGAGCTCCGCGATGAGGTTCCCGCTGTCGCCACCCAGCCGCTCACCCGCGTCGTCCTCGCGCACCGTGAGCCCGAGCCGCTCCAGGTCACGGCGCACGAGCGCGACCACCGCAGCCTCCGACAGGCTCGGACTCGGCGTCGCGCACAGCTCGAGCAGGCGCGCGCGGAGCCGGTCCCGTACCCCGCCCCCCGCCGCGCCGGCCGCCGCATCCGCCCGATCGTTCACGACGCCACCAACGTCGGGAGCACCCTGCGCCTCGCCACGTCCACGATCCCCTTGTCGCTCACCTTCCAATCCGGGCTGACCGTGAGCGGCAGCAGCGTGAGGAGCAGCACGGGGTTGCGGACTCCGACCCCGGCATCCCGGAGGCTCGATTCGAGCCGATCGAACGCCTCGGCGACGTCGGCGATCGGGTCGTCGGAGAGGAGCCCCGCGATGGGCAGCGGCACGCTGACGGGTGGCGTCGCGCCGTCGGGTGCGAACGCCATGCCGCCGCCGATCGTGAGCACGGCGTGGAGCGCCGCGCGCATGGCGTCGGGCGTTCGGCCCAGCACGAAGACGTTGTGGCTGTCGTGCGCGAAGCTCGAGGCCCAGCCGCCGCGCGCGAGGCCGAGCCCGCTCAGGAGACCGACCTCGAAACGTTCCGGGAGATCGCCACGAAGGGCGGCGCGCGGGATCACCAACGCGAGCGCCAGGTCGTCGTCGATGGGTACGCCGTCCTCCACCCGGACGTCGCGCTCCTCGAGGGTCGTGAACGAGTTCACCTGGTTCACCACCACCACCCGGGCACGTACGGTGCCGCGGCCCGCCCCGGTGGGGAGCACGAGGAGCGACGCGGGAACGTCGTGTGTCTCGAAGGGGGTGGCGAGGAACGCCGCGTCCGGCGTACCGGCGCCGGACGGTGCGACGGCGTCGAACGGCACGACGGCCCCGCCGGCGGCGACCTCCGCTCCGGTCACCACCACGCGACGAGGCGGGTAGACGCCCACGCCCGCGCACTCGAGCCAGTCGGCGGCGGCGCCGGGCGCGATCACGCCCAGGTCGTGCCGCCCCAAGTAGGTCGCCGGCCGGAGCGACGCCGCGGCGATGGCGTCGAGGGGCTCCCAACCCTCCTCGATCGCCCGCTCGACGAGGCGGCTCAGGTGCCCGCCGGTGAGCCGGTTCGGCATCACGTCGTCCGTGATGAGCATGACGCGGCTCCGGTCGGGCAGGGCCATCACGGCGTCGACCACGTCAGGCGTCAGCGATTTCTCCTGCACCATGATCCACAGCCCCTTGCGGAGCTGCTCGCGCAGCTTCGTCGGCGTCATGAGCGTGTGGTTGGAGCGGATGCCGTGCGCCACGTAGCGCGAGAGTTCGGGCCCCGTCAGCGTCGGGACGTGCCCCTCGAGGCTGAGGCCGGCGGCGGCGCCGGCCGCGAGCATCGCCAGCAGGTGGGGGTCGCCGTCGATCACGCCTTGGAAGTCCATCATCTCGCCGAGCGCGACGACGCCCGGCTCGCTCGCCAGCGCCGTCACGTCGTCGGGCCGGATCGATGCGTTGGGCGTCTCGATGTCGGCCGTGGTGGCGGGGATGCAGCTCGAGATCGCCGAGAGCACGCGAAGCGGCAGTCCCTGCGACGCGCGCACCATCCAGCGGATGCCGTCGACGCCGAGCACGTTCGCGATCTCGTGCGGGTCCTGCACGATGGTGGTGGTCCCCCACGGCAGCACCGCCTCGGCGAAGCGGCGCGGCGTCACGAGGCTGCTCTCGATGTGCATGTGGGCGTCGATCATGCCCGGCTGCACCACCGCGCCCGCGAGGTCGATGCGGCGCGCGGCCGGCAGCGCCTCGGGGCTCGGCGCCTCGCCCTCCTCGACCTCGACGAAGCGGCCGCCCTCGACGGCGAACCAGCCGCGGTAGGTGCTGCGGGTGATGACGTCGACGATGGTCGCGCCGTGCGCGAGGAGGTCGCGCATCAGCCGGCGGCGTGGAGCGCGTCGACCGCTGCCATGGCGATCGTGATCGTAGTCGCCTCTACCTGCGTGAAGAGCGCCTCCTTCTCCGCCATCGTCGGCTGCGGGTCGAGCCAGATGTTCGAGTCGGTACCGAGCACGGCGCCGACCTTCACCCCGAGCAGGGATCCGACCACGAAGATCGTCGAGCACTCCTGTTCGGCGGCGACCACGCCGGCCTCCTGCAGGCGCACGTTGAGGCCCTCGTCGCGGCGGTAGAAGGCGTCGCGCGTGTAGACGACGCCCTCGATCGCGCGCCGGCCGAGCTCTGCCTCCGCCGCGTGGCGGAGCGCCAGCGTCACGTCGAGGTCGGCGACGGCCGGGTAGGGCAGCGGGATGTAGTCGACCGACGTCCCCTCACCGCGGTACGCAGCGGTGACGACCACGACCGAGCCGACGGGGATGCTGGGCTGCCGGCCGCCCGAGGAGCCGACGCGGATGAAGTGCGTGGCGCCGATGCGGGTCAGCTCCTCTACCGCGATGGAGGCCGACGGGCCGCCGATACCGGTCGAGCAGACGCTGATCGGCGTCCCGGCTGGCGTCGTGCCCGTGTAGAGGAGGTACTCGCGGTGCTGCGCGACGAGCGTGCGTGTGGCGAACGCGGCGGCGATGCGCTCCGCGCGACCGGGATCGCCCGGGATCAGCACGTACGGGGCGACGTCGCCCGGGCGGGCGCGGACGTGCTTCTGGACGTTGACGGTCGTTGTCATGGTCGGGTCTCCTGGGGGGTCGCGCGTCGCGGCGACGGCGCGGTGGGCAGAGTGAGGCCGGCGAGCCGCTCGTCGGCCCGGATGCAGGCGACGGCGTGTCCCGTACTGGAGATGGGATCGAGCGTGGGCACCACCTCGCGGCAGCGGTCGACGGCGATGGGGCAGCGCGGATGGAAGGCGCACCCGCTCGGCAGGTCGACGGGCGAGGGGACGTCGCCGGATACCTCGATGTGGTCGCGCTCGCGCACCGCGGGGCGCGGGTCGGGGAGCGGCGTGGCGTCGATGAGGGCGGCGGTGTAGGGGTGGACGGGGCGGGCGAAGACGTCGGCGACGGGTCCCGTCTCGATGATGCGGCCGAGGTACATCACGCCGACGCGATCGGCGACGTTGCGCACCACGGCGAGGTCGTGGCTGATCATCAGCAGCGTCACCCCACGCTCGCGCCTGATGCGCGCGAGCAGCGTCAGGATCTGGGCGCGGACGCTGATGTCGAGCGCGGAGACCGGTTCGTCGGCGATCACCAGCTCCGGCTCGGGCGCGAGGGCCCGGGCGATGCCGACGCGCTGGCGCTGTCCGCCGGAGAGCTCGTGCGGCAAGCGGTCGAGGAACGACGCGCCCGGCGACAGCCCGACGTCGTCGAGCAGCTCGAGCGTGCGCCTCCGCACGGCGCCGCGGTCGCCGCCGGGCATGGCGCCTGACACGACGAGCGCCGTGCCGAGGATCTGAGCGAGCGTCTTGCGCGGGTTGAGCGAGGCGTTCGAGTCCTGGAACACGACCTGCACGCGGCGGCGAACGTGCGCCCGCTCGCTGGCGCTCATCTGACTGCGCGTCTTGCCCCAGAATCGCAGCTCGCCGTCCGTGAGCGTCTCGAGGCCGAGAACGAGCCGGGCGGTGGTCGTCTTGCCACAGCCGCTCTCGCCGACGAGCGCGTACGTCTCCCCCGCCGCGATCTCGAAGTCGACGCCGTTGACCGCGTGCACGACGCGCTTCGCGCCGAAGAGCCGGCGCCCGGTCGGGAAGTGCTTCACCAGGCCATCGGCCTGGAGCAGCGGTGTGGCGTCGGCGCCCATCGCGCTCACGCCGTCGCCTCCGCCCCGGGCGCACCGTCGTGCAGCCAGCAGGCGGCGCGCGCGTCGCCGACCTCGAAGTGCGGCGGCGTCTCGCGCCGGCAGACGTCCATCACGTGCGGGCAGCGCGGGTGGAAGCGGCAGCCGGGAGGGGGGCTGGCCAGGTCGGGAACGCTCCCATGGATGGCGACCTCGATCGGCTTCGGCTCGATGAGGTCGAGGACGCCTGCGAGCAGCCCCTGCGTGTAGGGGTGCTGGGGCGCCGCGAACAGTGAGGCGACGGGCGCCTCCTCGACGATGCGGCCCGCGTACATCACGTAGACGTGGTCGCACACCTCGGCGACGACGCCGAGGTCGTGCGTGATGAGCAGCATCGCCACGCCCCCCTCGCGCTGCAGCCGCGCCATGAGCCGCAGCACCTGCGCTTGGATGGTCACGTCGAGGGCCGTGGTCGGCTCGTCGGCGATCACCAGCGCGGGGCGGCAGGCGAGGGCGCTGGCGATGCCGACGCGCTGCGCCTGCCCGCCGGAGAGTTCGTGCGGGTAGCGCCCTGCGATCTCGCTCGCGAGCCCCACGTCGCGCAGGAGCTCGGCGATGCGCGCGCGGGCGCCGCGACCCATGGCGTGCGCCTGGAGCTGCTGCTCGAGCTGCCGGCCGACGCTCAGCACGGGGTTGAGGTACGAGGCGGGGTCCTGGAAGATCATGCCGACCTCGCGGCCGCGCACGGCGCGCATCGCTTCCTGAGGCAAGGGCACGAGGTCACGACCGCGCAGTCGCACCTCCCCCGACACCAGGCGCGCCGCCTTCGTGGGGAAGAGCCGCATGACGGAGAAGGCCGTCATCGACTTACCGCTGCCGCTCTCGCCGACGAGCCCGACGACCTCACCGGCGCGCACGCGTAGCGACACCGCGTCCACGGGGCGCACGAGGCCGCGCACGCTGCGGATCTCGGTCGTCAGGTCGCGCAGCTCCAGCACGGTCTCCCCCGCCGTCGGTGCGGCCGCGGGAGGCGCGCCCGCGCGGCTCACGAGCCCTCCCGGAGGCGCGGGTCGGTCGCTTCGTTGAGGCCGTCGCCGACGAGGTTGAAGCCGAGCACGGCGAGCGAGATGGCGATGCCGGGGAAGACGCTCATCCACCAGGCGCGCTGCACGAATCCCTGCGCGGTGTTGAGCATCCCGCCCCAGGAGCGGAGGTTGGGGTCGCCGAGGCCGAAGAAGCCGAGGCTCGCCTCGAGCAGGATCGCTTGCGCGATGTCGAGTGACGCCACCACGATCACGGGCGCCATCACGTTCGGGAGGATCTCCGAGAAGATGATCCTCGGCGCTCGCATACCCACCACGCGCGCGCCGTCGACGTAGGGCAGCGAGCGATGGCGCAGGAACTGGCTCCGCACCAGGCGCGCCGTCTGCGGCCACGACAGGATGCCGATCACCAGGATCAGGTTGGTGAGGCCGGAGCCGAAGAACGCCACCACGATGAGCGCCAGCACGAAGCGCGGGATGATCTGGAAGAGTTCCGTGATGCGCATGAGCAACTCGTCGACCCAGCCGCCGAAGTACCCGGAGACCGCGCCGATGGCGATGCCGATGACGGTGGCGGTGAACGCCGCCGCCAGTCCGACGATGAGCGACACGCGCGCGCCCCAGATGACGCCCGAGAGCACGTCGCGCCCGAGGTGGTCGGTGCCGAGGATGTGCCCGGGGCTGCCGGGCGGCGCGAAGGCGTTGCGCGAGGTGGAGAAAGGGTCGTAGGGCGCGAGCAGCGGTGCGAATACTGCGACGAGGCCGAGGAGCACGACGGCCGCGAGACCGGCCACGCCCAGGCGGTGCCGACGGAATTGGCGCCAGAAGCCGCGCACGCCGCCCACCGCCGTCGGTGCCGCCGGTACGCTGAGGCCCATCAGTAGCGCACCCGGGGATCGAAGAGGGCGTAGGCGACGTCGGTCAAGAGGTTCACCAGGATCACCGCGATGGAGACGATCAGCAGGATCCCGAGCAGCACGGGGTAGTCGCGCGTGAAGATCGAGTCGTACATCAGCCGCCCCACGCCGGGCCAGCCGAACACCGTCTCGACGAGCGCGGACCCCGCGACGATGAACGAGAAGTTGTAGCCGATCACGGTGATGATCGGCAGCGCCGCAGCCCGTAGGCCGTGCTCCCAGAGCACGCGCCGCTCCGAGAGGCCGCGGGCGCGCGACGCGAGGATGTAGTCGGAGTTCATCACCTCGAGCAGGCTCGCGCGCGTGAGGCGCGTGGTGATCGCCATGTAGCGGAACGAGAGCGCCAGCATCGGCAGGATCATGTGCCGCGCCTGATCGACCACAGCCGCCCAGCCGACGTAGTCCGCGCGGATGGAGCGGAACCCGCCCGCCGGCAGCCAACCGAGGCCGACTGCGAAGACCAGGATGAGGATCTGCCCGAGCCAGAACTCCGGGATCGAGTACCCGGCGAGCGCGAAGCCGGTCGCGCCACGATCGACGCCGGAGTGCGGTCGCCGCGCCGCCCACACGCCGAGCACCACGCCGACGATCGTCGCCAGCACGACCGTACTGATCATCAGCACCAGCGTGCGGCCGAGCCGCTCGAGCACGAGCTCGAGCACCGGCTGCCGGTTGGCGAACGAGAAGCCGAGGTCTCCGCGCACCACGCTACCGAGGTAGCGCACCATCCGCTCGGGCACGGGCCGATCGAGGCCGTACTGGGCCCGCACGCGCTCGACGTATTCGGGAGGCGCAGGGAACTCCCCGATGAGCGCCGTCACCGGATCACCCGGCGCCAGCGACACCAGCAAGAAGTTGATCACGATGACGCCGATGACCAGCGGAACCGCGTTGAGGAGGCGCTCGAGGGCGAACGCCCCGAGCGCCTTCGATCCACGGGCGCGGCTCACGAACGGTCGCTCACGAACCGGGCCTCACGGCAGCGTCAGCCCCTCCCGACGGGTGGACCGGCGACGCTTTGGGCGTGGGTCACTGCGCGAACCAGGCGAACTCGAGCCCGTCGCGCTGGTCGAGCCGCGTGAGCAGGCCGCGGAGGTTGGCGGCGGAGGCCTGCGTCGAGAGTTCGTCGAACATCACCAACGTGGGGACGTCGAGTGCGAGGATCTCGAGCGCCCGCGCGTAGACCTCGGCGCGCGCGGCCTGGTCGGCGAGTCCGGCGGCCTCGGCGAGGAGTGCGTCGACCTCCGGGTTGCCGTACCCCGTCGCGTTCACGAAGTTCGTGCCGGGCTCCGCCGTGAGGTAGATGCGGTGGTACCCGATCGCCGGGTCACCACTCGAGGTGAACGACTGCATGCTGAGGTCGTACTGGCGCCCGTAGACGCGCTCGACCATCACGGAGCGTTCGACCGGCTCCACGTTCAGCGTGATGCCCACCTGTCGCAGGTTGTCGCGCATGATCTCGGCGGCGGCGGCGAAGGCGCCTCGCGCGGAGTCGTAGACGAAGTCGAGCGACAGGTCGCCGACGCCGGCGTCGGCGAGCAGTTCGCGCGCGCGCTCCGGATCGTATGGGTAGAGGGTCCGGTAGTCGGTGGCCTCGTCGTAGGCGTAGCCGAAGCCCGCCCCGAACGGCCCCGCCGCGACCTCGCCGAGCCCGCCCTGGGCCTGCTCGACGATCTGCTCGCGGTCGATCGCGTGCATGAGCGCCTGGCGGACGCGGGCGTCGGAGAGCGCCGGGGTGTCGGTGTTCACGAACACGAAGTAGAGCGACGGGATGGTGAGGCCGCGCCAGACGTCGACGTCGGGATTTGCATCGAGCCGGTCGAGGTCGGCGGTGGGCATGTAGAAGCCCCACACGAGATCGGCCTCGCCGACCTCGAGTGCGACGCCGCGGGCGACGTCCTGTGGCACGATCCGGTAGATCAGGCGGTCGAGGAGCGCGTTCTCGAGGAAGTAGTCGTCGAAGCGCTCGAGCACGACGCGCTCGCCGCGCACCCATTCGACGAAGCGGAAGGGTCCGCTACCGATCGGCTGCTGGTTCGCCGGGTTCGTGAGCGGATCGCTCCCTTCGAAGACGTGCCGGGGGAGGATCGGGGCGTCGAACACCGTGAGCAGGGAGATCAGCGGCGCGTACGGCTCCGACAGCGTGATCACGACGGTGGCGTCGTCCGGCGCTTCGATGGACTCGACGGCGCGATAGGCGTTCAGGAACCGGCCGTGATTCGGCGCCAGCACCTCCTCCATCGAGTAGACGACGTCCGCGCTGGTGAGCGGCTCGCCGTCGTGGAAGTTCGCGGGGCGCAGCGTGAAGGTGTAGACGAGGTCGTCGTCGGAGACCGTCCACGACTCGGCGAGCTCACCGTGCGGCGCGCCGTCTGCGTCGAGGTATAGGAGTGCGCTGTAGAGGTTCGCCCCCACGGCGCCGATCGGGTACCCCGTGCTGATCGCGGCGTTGAGGTGCTCGGGATCGCTCCCGAGTATGACGATGGCGCTGCCGCCGGGCGTGGGCGTCTCGGCTTGGGCCGAGGCCATGCCGGCGAAGAACAGCGCGATGAGCGCGACGATGACGAAGCTACGCATGATGACCTCCTGAAGTGGGTGGCGCTCGTGACCCATACCCACTCCTGTGCAAACGCCAGTGTAGCCGACCATCCTCGGCCGTCCGCGCCGTCGGACTCGCGCGGCGACACATGCAGCCACCACCGACACCCCACCCTCGCCCATGGACACCACGGCCGAGTCGCGCGGGCCCCCTAGCCTCCCAAGGGCCACTCAGCCAGTGACGGGGAGCGTCGACGCGTCCGAGCCCGAGCGCGATCGCCACGATCGCAGCAGCCAGATCAGGAAGAGGCCGCCGAACACGAGATCGCCGATGCCGGCGAGGGGGGCAGTGATGGGGAGATCGCCCGTGAGCCAGAAGGCCATGAGCACCACCACGAACGACAGCTTGCCCGCCGCCGCCACTGCGAGGAACTGCCCATCGGCGCGACCGGTGAGACCACACCATGCGTACGCCGCGCCGAACACGACGACGAAGGAAGCGATCGTGAGGAGGTAGACCGGATGGACGTCGGGCGGGAGCCCGACGAGCGAGCGAACGCGCTCTCCGGCGGGGAGCAGCGCGCCCGCTCCGAGCAGGTTCATCGCGGCGGTCGCGAGCATCGCCATGCGCATCCACCGTGGGAGGTGCATACCGCGAGTTTACCTCCCTCCCATGGGGCCCGCCTCAGCGCCTCCAGATCGGCCACGAGGCATCCTCGAGCGCCTCGCGCTCCTCGGCGCTCCGCCCCGACTGCCGCAGCAGCGCCGCGATCTGCCCCCGGTGGTGCGAGTCGTGGACGATGCAGTGGACCAGGATGTGCGCGGGGTGTGATTCGTACGCGCCCTGGAACTGTCTGCCGTCGCTGACGGCGTCGAGAACGGCGTCGCGCATCGCTGCGTCGCCGGCGTCGAAGGCCGCCTGGAGCTCGGCGATGCTCGCGACCCCGAGCCATGTCGGGGAGTCGGTGGCGGTGGCGTCGGGTATCGCCTCGGCGTGCTGCGGCGACACGCGACTCAGCCAGTCCCGCCTGAAGCTGACGATGTCGGCCAGGTGCTGGCCGACGCTGAAGCCGCCCACGCCGTCGTCGTAGCCGAGCACGTCCATGTCGAGCGTCGCCAGGAGCGCGCGCGTCACCCGCGCGTTGCGCTCGAAGCCCTCGAGGATCAGCTCGAGTTCGGGTGGCACGGTCATCGGATACCCCCTCCAATGCGCGCCGCAATGCCGCTCACGACGGCACGTGCAACCACACGTAGACCCAATCGTAGCCGGCCCGGTTCGAGCAGGTGCCGTCTCCGGTCCAGTCGACGTCGAGCGCGTCGTACGCCTGGGCGAAGCTGTCCGACGCGAGCCCGATCGGGCGTCGGCTGCCGCCGTCGAGGAGTACGGCGGTGACGCGGTACGGGCCGACCGGGAGGTCGTGGACGTCGGTGCTGGGCCCCACGACGATCGCGCGGGTGAACGCCGCGACGCTGGAGCCGTCGATCCGCGGCCCGGTCGGTGTGAAGGTCAGCTCCACGCGGGCGCCGTTGGCCGCGAACGACCCGGCGTTCAGGACCCGGATCATTCCCCCGAAGTGCTCGTCCAGGCTCCGCAGGTCCTCGATCGGGCCGGTGAGCTGCCAGCGGAAGTCGCGGACGGCGCCCTGGACGGGGACGAACGAGTCGAAGTCGGCGGGTGCGGGCATGCCGAGCCGGAGGCAGAGGCGCCTCCCGCCGTACTCGACCTCCGTCCACGCCTTGGCCGAGTAGGGGACGTCGATGAGGCTGCTCGCGCGGTAGCGGCCGTTGGCGTCGGTGCGGACCTCGACCAGGCCGGTCGTCAGCGACGGCTGGATCCAGACCCTCGCCCCGGCGATGGGCCGGCCCGCGGTGTCGACGACGGTGCCCGTCACGGTCCGCGGCTCGAGCGAGGTCGGCCCGGGGGCGCTCGGCCCCGTAGCGGGCGGCGACGGCGCCCTGCCGGGACGCGCCGGGC
>JACCWH010000177.1 GCA_013697735.1 Trueperaceae bacterium
GCGGACGGGCCTGGGGGTACGCCTCGGTGTCGGCGATCCGCCGAAAGAGGGACTTCCATGAGCTTCGACCAGTTCGCGCTTCACGCGCGAGTCATCAAGGGTGTGCAGGCCGTCGGGTACACCGAGCCCACTCCCATCCAGGAACAAGCGATACCGGCCGTGATGGCCGGACGTGACGTGCTCGGCCTCGCCCAGACGGGGACGGGCAAGACGGCGGCATTCGCGCTGCCGATCCTCCACCGTCTCATGGACGGGCCGCGCAACAAGACGCGTGCGCTCGTCGTCGCGCCGACGCGCGAGCTCGCCGAACAGATCAACGATTCGTTCAAGGATCTCGGTCAGGCGACCGGGATTCGCAGCGCCACGGTGTACGGCGGCGTCGGCATGAACCCGCAGATCCAAGCGCTGCGCCGCGGCACCGAAGTGATCGTCGCCTGCCCGGGTCGACTCCTCGACCTGATGCAGCAGGGCTTCGGCGACTTCCGTAACCTCGAGGTGCTCGTGCTCGACGAGGCCGACCACATGTTCGACATGGGCTTTCTCCCCGACATCCGCAAGTTGCTCGCGCAGCTGCCGACGGCGCGGCAGTCGCTCCTGTTCTCCGCCACGATGCCGCACGACGTGCGCTACCTCGTCGACGAGACGCTGCGCGATCCCGTCACCGTTCGTGTGACGACCGGTACGGCGCCCGTCGAGACCGTCGACCACGTGCTCTACCCGGTCGAGGCGCACCTCAAGACCGACCTCCTCGACGCCCTGCTGCGTGACTGGGACGCGCGTCGCGTGCTCGTGTTCACGCGGACGAAGCACCGCGCCAAGCGCCTCGCCGAACAGCTCGACCGGCGCGGGTTCTTCACCGCGAACATCCAGGGCAACCTCTCGCAGCGCAAGCGGCAAGACGCCCTCGAGGGCTTCCGCCGCGGCGACGTGCACGTGCTCGTGGCAACCGACATCGCTGCACGCGGGATCGACGTGAGCATGGTGTCGCACGTCGTGAACTACGACGTCCCCGATACCGAAGAGGCCTACACGCACCGCATCGGGCGCACGGGCCGGGCGCGCATGGAGGGTGACGCCGTGACGTTCGTGACCTCTGCCGATCGCGACATGATTCGCCGCATCGAGCGGAGCGTGGGGGAGACGATCCCCGAAGTCCGGCACGACGCCTTCGACTACAGCGTCTCCGCGCCGCGTCATCTCGACGCGGAAGCCAAGCGCTTCGAGCGCGGCGGTTCACCCAATACCGGTCGCGGCGGCGCCCGCGGAGGGAGCCGTGGTGGCGGTGGCGGCGGTGGTGGTAGGCGCGACCGCCCCTCCGTGGGGAGCGGTACGGGAGGGCGTGCGCGCCCGCAGGCCGGGAGTGGTGGCAGCCGCCCCTCTCCCGCGCACGTCGATGGTGGTGAGGGCGCCGGCGGGGGTCCGAAGCGCCGTCGACGTCGTCGTGGCGGCTCGGGCGGTGCCTCGGACTGACGCCTGGGGCTCACTGCCTTGGGCACTGGACGCCGCGAGACGCTTCGTGCACGAACCACCTCCCCGCCGGGATCATCCCGGCGGGGAGGTGTCGATTCAGGCCGGCGGTCGCTGCCGCCAGCGCTGCGGCGCCCCGCTCCGCTCCCCGGGTGCGTGCATCGGCAGGTCGCTGAAGCGGCGATTGATCGACGTGCCGAGGCGTTCGATGTCGGCACCGTAGACGTGGATCGAGATCGCCACGTCGTCGCCGACGTTGCGAACCTGGTGGACGTCCTCGTCGGGGGGTACGAGCACGCAGACCTCGCCGGGGTAGAGGCGTCGACGCTCACCAGGCTCGAGCCAGCTCCCGCCGGCATCTCCCATGAGCCGGTAGCGCGTCTCCTCCTCGGAGCCCTCGAGCACGCCGACCACGCACCAGCAGACGTGGTCGTGCACGCACGTCGTCTGCCCCGGCCCCCACACGAAGGAGACCACCGAGAACGAGCGATCGGGCGCGACGTGCACGAGATTGGCGCACGGCTCCGACGGGTTTGTCCGACGGTGGGCCGACTCCAGGAAGTCGCAGTCGACGATGAGGTCGTGGAGTCGCTCGGCCACGCCGGCGGCGACGTCGACCGGCGATCGATTGGCGGCGCTCAACCGGCCGACGGCGTCGACGAACTCGTGTAGGCGCTCGTGCATGGTGGTACCTCCGATCGTTCCGTAGAGAGCCGCCGAGGCGCGGGGTCAGTGCTCACGGCAGGATCCACGTGTAGTAGATCGCCATGGTAGCGCCCAGAGCGACCATCGCGACGGCGCCGAGCGCGAGTGCGGCACTGCCGGCGCCGCGCAGTGCGCGGACGTCGATGCCGAGGCCGATCGCCGCCATCGCCGCCGCGGTGAGCACGGTACCGATGAGGGAGAGTGGTTCGATCGCCTCTTGGGGCACGACGCCCGCCGAGACTGCGGCCCCCAGGAGCAGGAAGCCGATCACGAACGGGGGGACGAGCCGCGGTGCCCGGCGAACGCCCTGCGCCTGCGTCGCGGTCGGCGTCAGCCAGGCGAAGGCGATCAGTACGGGCGCCAGCAGCACGACGCGACTCAACTTCACCAGCAGCGCGAGGTCCGACGACTCGGGCCCCTGCACGGAGCCGGCCGCCACGACCTGACCGACCTCCTGCAGGCTCGCACCGGCCATCGCCGCGAAGACCGTGATGGGTACGACCAGGAGCGCATCCCACGCCACGAAGCCGAGCACGCCGAGCGTCCCGACGAGGCTGATGGCGGCGATCGAGGCGCCGGCATGCTCGGGGCGGGACCGCCAGATCGGTGCCGCCGCCACGATGGCGGATGCGCCGCAGATCGCCGTGCCGATCCCGACCAGCACGCGCAGGTCGGCCGGCACTCGCCACGCACGACCGACCGCCTCGACGGCGATGAATGCCGCCGCCACGCCGAGGAGGCTGCCCGCAAGCAGCGCCGGTCCGAGCTCCACGAGGAGTCGTGCGTCGAGTCGGATGCCGAGCGCCACGATCCCGATCTTCAGGAAGGGACCGGCCGCCAGAGCGACGCCCGGTGCGAGGGGCCCGAGGTCGCGTCCGCGGCGCGTGCTCCATCGCCACGCGACGCCCAGGACGAGCGCCAGCACCAGTGGTGACACGAGCGTCCCGGCCACGAGGGCGCCGACGTACGCCGCCGCAGTGAGCGCCACGACCACTGCGACGCCCGGAACGTGTGCGCGTGCAGATGAGGGTGCGGGTACGTGGCCGGCCACGCCGCACGGTACGCCCGGCCCCGCCATAGGTGGAACTTCGTTGCGCCTATGTGCCCATAGTTCTCGCTGATAGCATGAGGAGTGATCGATCCTTCGCTCGTCCGCACCTTCCTGGTGGTGGCGCGCGCGGGCAGCGTCAGCGCCGCCGCTGTCCAGCTCCACCGGAGTCAGCCGGCGATCTCGGCGCAGATCCGCAAGCTCGAACGTGCGTTCGGGGAGCCCCTCTTCGTGCGCGGGACGCGCGGCGTGCGCCTCACGGACCTCGGTGAGCGGCTGCGGCCGCGCGCCGAGGCGCTCGAACGCGTGATGGCGGGAGTGGCGGCGCTTCGCGACGACGAGGGAGCCCTCGAAGGGCGCCTCGGCATCGCGGCCAGCACCACGATCGCCCTCTACTGGTTGCCGTCGCGACTCGTGGCGTTCCAACTCGCCCACCCCGGGGTCCAGGTTCGCGTGATCACCTGCAACAGCCGTGAAGCGGTCGCCGCGCTCGCTGGCGGCCGTGTCGACGTCGCGTTGGTCGAAGGGCTGAGCGAGGCCTGGCGCGCCCTCCCAGCGACCGTCTACGCCGCGAACCCGGTCCACGACGACGAAATCGTGGTCGTCGTGGCACCCTCGCATCCGCTCGCCTCACGCGATACCGTCGACGTGCGTGAGCTCGATGGGATCGAGGTCGTGTGGCGTGAGGTCGGATCCGGCACGCGCGACGTGGTGCAGGGCGTGCTCGACGCGGTGGGGGCCCGGCCGCGGGTCCGGCTCGAGCTCACCGAGCCCGAAGCGATGAAGCGAGCCGTGCGCGCCGGCATAGGGGCCGCGTTCCTCTCGCGGATCGCCGTGGCGGACGAGGTCGCGGCCGGGACGCTCGTCGCGCTGCCCTGCCAGGACGCAGGCCTCAGGCGCGCTTTCACGCTCCTGGCGCCCGTCGACGAACTCGCCTCACGCGCGACCCGAGCGTTCGCGAGCGCCGCCATACACCGCGGCGACCGGACCGAGGGCGCGGTAGCCTGACGTCATGACCGAGCGCGTGAGCACGCTACCGGATGAGCGGGCCCTCGAGGCGATGGCCGAGCAACTCGAAGCGAGCGGTGCCTACCGCGTGCTCCGCGCAGTGCCGCGCGCACCGCGCCTGCGGGACGTGCCCGATGGCGCACGCGTCGGTGTCTACCTCGACCTCGAGACCACCGGCCTCGATCCCGCCGTCGATGCGATCATCGAGATCGGCCTGGTGCGCTTCGCCTACGACGACGGCGGTGTGCTCGGCTCCCTCGACGACCTCGCCGCATTCGAGGATCCAGGTCGCCCCATCCCGAGCGAGATCACCACCCTCACGGGTATCGACGACGCCATGGTCGCCGGGCGCGCGATCGCCGACGAGCGCGTTCACGAGCTCGTCGACGGCGCCCACCTCGTCATGGCGCACAACGCGGGCTTCGATCGACCCTTCGCGGAGCGGCGCTTTCCGGTTCTGACCGGCTTTCCGTGGGCATGCTCGTTGCGCGACGTCGCGTGGCGTGAGATGGGCTCCTACGAAGGGGCCGGGCTCTCGTCGCTGCTCATGGTGCACGGGTATTTCTTCGAGGGGCACCGCGCGGTCGAGGATTGCTACGCGGGCGTGCACCTGCTCGCCCAGCCGCTGGACGGCGGCGGCACCGTGATGACGCGGATGCTCCGCGGGGCTCGCCGGACGGAAACGCGCATCTGGGCGGTCCGCTCCCCGTTCGAAACGAAGGACAGGCTGCGCGCACGCGGCTATCGTTGGAACGCCACCGCCAAGGTCTGGTGGTGTGACGTGCCGACTGCCGAGCTCGACGGCGAGCGTGCCTGGCTCGACGCCGAGGTCTACGCCGGAAGGTCGCCGATGCTGCCGACGCGCGCACTCGACGCCCGTACGCGCTACAGCGCGCGCCTCTCCGACGCACCCGACTAGTACCTCTACCTGCGTACGGGCATCTCGACTTGCAGACCCGACGGGGGATGGGCCTCCTCGCGGCGGTCGAGGAGGCATGGGCCGATCTCGAGGCGCGCACCGTGCGTGACCTCGACGCCGAGGAGCGTGCGCTCCTCGTGCGGCTCCTCGTGCGGCTCCTCGAGCGCGTCCGGACGAGTATGGTCGGCGACGCTGCCTGAAGACCCTCCGGCCGCAGCCCGAGACTCCGTACGAGTCTGATACCGTGAGCGCGCGCCACCGACCCCATGCTCGAACTCCCCGCAGTCGATCCGATCGCCATCATGACCATCGCCGTCGCCGCCTTCCTGGCGGCGCCGTTCCTCAGCCGCGCGCTGCGCCTCCCGACCCTCGTCGTGGTGATCGTGCTCGGCGCGGTCATCGGGCCGGCAGGGCTCGGCCTCCTGGCGCGTGAGGGCACCATAGCGCTCCTCGGCACCGTCGGGCTGCTCTACCTCCTCTTCGTGGCGGGACTCGACCTCGACCTGCACGGCTTCGTCCGACACCGGAGGCGCTCCCTGGTGTTCGGCCTGCTCTCCTTCTCCATCCCGCTGCTCGGCGCCCTCGTGGTGGCGCCGCTCTTCGGGTTCGGGCTGCTGGCGACGTTGATGATCGGGGCGATCGTCGCCTCGCACACGCTCTTGGCATACCCGATCGCGGCGCGGCTGGGCTTGACCCGAGATCCTGCGACCACGACCGTGCTCGGCGGCTCGCTCGTGACCGACACGCTCTCGCTCGGACTCCTCGCCGTGGTCGGCGCGATCGCGCTCGGCGAGGCGTCGGCGCTCTTCTGGGTCCGCCTCGTCGTGTCCCTCGTCGTCTACGTCGTCGTGGTCGCGGCGGTGCTGCCGCGGGTCGCCCGCTGGTTCTTCCTACGAACGGACGCCGAAGCGACGGTCCGTTACGTCTTCCTCCTCATGGCGATGTTCGTGAGCGCCGGGGCGGCGCAGGTCGCGGGTGCGCAGCCGATCATCGGCGCCTTCCTCGCCGGCCTCGCGATGAACCGGCTCGTACCGAGTCAGTCGACGGTCATGGCACGAGTGCGATTCGTGGGTGACGCGTTCTTCATCCCCTTCTTCCTCCTCTCGGTCGGAATGCTGGTCGACGTGCGCGTGCTCGTCCGCGGCGACGCGCTCGTGCTCATCGGGATGTTCGTCGCACTGGTACTGATCGGCAAGGGAGGGTCCGCCCTCCTCGCCGCGCGCATTCTCGGGTTCGACCGGCACCAGGGCCGGCTCATGGCGGGACTCTCGATTCCGCAGGCTGCGGCGACGCTGGCCGTCACGTTCGTCGGACTCGAGATCGGCCTCTTCGACGCCGCCGTCGTGAACGCCGTCATCGGACTCATCCTCGTCAGCGTCGTGATCGGCGCGACGCTGGTGCAACGGAGCGGTCGCCGTGTTGCCCTCGCCCGCCGCGACGCCGACGTCGGTATCGACGGTCCTCGTCGGACGCTCGTCCCACTCGCGAACCCCGACACCGCGGAGCAACTCCTCGACGTCGCCTTCCTGCTCCGTCCCGCCGGCTCACTCGAGGCCATCTACCCGGTCACGGTCGTGATGGAGGGGGATGCGGTCCGCGCCGGTGTCGCCGCCGCCGAGCGCGTCCTCGCCCACGCGGTCGTCTACGCGACCGAGGCCGAGGTTCCCGTGATCCCCCTCACGCGCATCGCCGTGAACCCCGCGAGCGGGATCACCGCAGCCGCCCGCGAGCGCCGCATCACCGACATCGTCATCGGCTGGCACGGTGCGAGCAGCGCAGGGCGATCCGTGTTCGGAAGCGTCATCGACCAGGTGATCGAGCAGTCGCCGGAGCAGGTCGTCATCTGCCGCCTCCACCGGCCCGTGGCCCTGTCGCAAGCGATATGGGTGGTGCTCGCCAGCGCGATCGAGTTCAACCCCGGGTTCCACGACGCCGTAGGGACCCTGAAGCGTCTCGCCGCCCAACTCGGTACCGGGCTGCGGATACTCGTAATCCGAGGCGACGTGGAGCGCGTCGCACGGCGTTTCGACGAGGTGTCGATCGAGGTCGGCGTCACCTACGACACGATCGACTCGTGGCCGGCAGCGATCGAGCACCTGCGCGGGGCACTCGGGCGCGACGATCTCCTGATCGCGGTGGGTGCGCGTCCCGGCACCGTCGCCTGGACCCCAGAGGTCGCCCGCTCCCCGCGCCAGCTCGCCGCGCTCGGCACCTCGTTCCTCGCGCTCTACCCGAACGAACATGCGCTCGCGCGCGGGCTGATGGCAAGTGGTGCTCGGCCCGCGCTGACGTCCGATCGCGTGCTCGTCGATCTCGACGAGGACGATCTGGAGGTCGCGATCAGCCTGCTCCTCGGGACGATCCTCCCGGCGGGAAGCCGCGGGCACGCCGCGACGCTCCGCTCGCTCGCGCGCGACGACGTCGGCTACTCGTCGGAGGTCCTCCCCGACACGATTCTCGTCCACGCACGGACGGCGGACGTCGACGCTCCGGCCGTGGCGCTCGCACTGCTGCGCGAGTCGGCGCGGGGACCGTCCTCGGGGGCCGCCGTAGGGCGTGTCGCGCTTCTGCTGAGCCCGGAGCACGAGGACGTGGCAGTCCATCTCTCCCGGCTGTCGGACCTGGTGCAGCGGCTCCACGATTCCCCCGCCGCCGCGATGCGCTCCGCGCCCGATGCGGAGGCGGTCGTCGGAGCGATGGAGGGGGCTGCGGCCACGAGGGGCGCCCGCTGACGGTACGCTGAGCGTCGATGCCGCGCCTATTGCACCTCGCCGATCTCCACCTCGGCTGGAGACCACGCGACCTCGATGATGCGCGAGCGAACTCGCGACGCGCACGTCGCGACGCGCTCCTCGAGCACGCGGTCGACACGGCGCTCGCCGAGCACGTCGACGCGGTGGTGATCGCGGGCGACCTCTTCGAAACGTTCGACCCCGACGGGGCGCTCGTCGAGCGGACGCTGCTCCAGCTCGAACGCCTGCGCGACGCCGGCGTCCACGTCGTCGGCGTCCCCGGCAATCACGACGAGCTGACCTACCCCACGTCCGTCTACCGCTCGCTCGTCGAGCGCTGGCCCGGTCTGCTCGTCACGTCGCCGACGCCGACCAAAGTGGGGACGCTCGACGTGCACGGCGAGCCGCTCCACGTGTACGGCCTCGCCTACGTCGGCGGCGTCACCGACGTCCGCACGGCCACGCGCGACCTGCCGGCGCCCGCAGGCGACGGGACGCACATCTTCGTCGCCCACGGCACGCTCATGGCGCCCGGCGTATCGTCCGCCGCGAGCGAGCGGAGCCTCCCCCTCGACCGTGACGCGCTCGCCGCAGCCGGCTACGACTACGTCGCCCTCGGGCACGTCCACGCCCCCGCCATCCATCGCCTGGGCGCGACCCTCGCCGTCTACCCCGGCTGCGTGGGTGGGAAGGGCCTCGACGATCTCGGGAGTCGGCACTGGACGATCGTCGATCTCGAGCGGGGCAGCGCCGACGTCCGCGAGGTCGCGGCGCCCGTGCAGCCACTCCGGCACGTGACCCTCGACGTCACCGCCATGGCGGGACGCCAGGCGATCGACGACGCCATCGCGAGCCTCGCCGACGAGGCGGCCCTCGTGCGCGTCAGGCTCGTGGGGGCACTGCCGACGACCCTCGACCTCGCAGCGCTCACAGAGCGTGCGAGAGGCGATTTCTTCCATCTCGAGATTCGTGACGAGACCACCGCCGTGTCGGAGGCGCTCCTCGATGCCTGGGCGGCGGTGCCCACCGTGCGCGGTTCCTTCGTCCGCCGCATGCGTCGACGGCTCGACACCGCCGCCGACGACGCCGAGCGCGCACGCATCACGCGTGCCCTCCTCCACGGCATCGACGCGTTGCAGGAGCGTGTGTGAGCGCGGCGGTCGGCATCATCTGGGAGCGGCTCGAGCTCGAGGGATTCGGCCGGCACGAACGGCTCGAAGTCCGCTTCTCCGGCGGCCTCGAGACCTGGGTCGGCGCGAACGAGACGGGTAAGTCGACTGCCGTGATGGGGTTGCTCGCGACGCTCTGGGGGATGCCGCACCTGCAGGACCCGAGCGCCCTGGGTTGGGCACGCTACCGCGCCTGGAGCGGTGGGCCCCACCGGGGGACCCTCACGTTCCGCGTCGCCGACGATGAGCGATTCACCGTAACGCGCGACTTCGAGCGCCACCAGGTCCGCGTGACCGCGCACCGGACCACGGGTGAGGAGGTCGTGGTCGACGCCGTCCACAACCCCAACGCTCGCAGGGAGACGTCCCCCTACGAGCCGTGGCTCGAGCGCACGCTGGGCCTGACGGACCTGTCGCTCGTGCTCGAAACCTTCGTCGTGGCGCAGGGACACGGTGGCGCCAGAGCGCACCGACTCCGCGACGAGGTGCAGGCGCTCGTCTCCGGAGCAGGCGGAGGATCGTACCGTGCCGCGCTCGATCGCCTCGCCGACGCCCTGCGGGCGCGCACACGCACGCTCCGACCACTCGACGTCGGGCTCGCGGACGGTCGCAATGACCGCGCGCTGGAAGACCTCGAGCGCGACATCATCGGGCATCGGCGGGCCTTGGAGGCGGGGCGCGAGGCGGCCGACGGCACGCGTGCTGCCCAGGAGGCGCTCGGGCGTGCCGAGACGGCCTACGCACGCGCCAAGGAGGCGAGCGAGCGGCTCCGAGCCACCGTGCAAGCCCAGGGCAGCTGGGTCGACCGCCGCGAGGCGTCCCGCCACGCGGTGCGGCGCCTCGCCGAGACCAAGGGTGCGCTCGCTGGGGCCACGGTGATCGAGCGCTCGCTCCACGAGACCGAGGAGAACCTCGACGCGACCTGGCCGGCCTTCGCCGATGCACCGGCGGAGGCCGAGGGCCAACTCGAAACCTTCACCGAGACTCGGCGACGCCTCGCCGAAGTGATCGAGCGCGAGCAGGAAGCGGAGGCCGACCTCGCCGCGCGACGCGAAGCGGCCCACGATGCGCTCGCGGAGCTCGAGCTCGCCGCCGCGGACGCGCCCACGCTCGACGAGGCCGAGAGTGACGCCGACAGCGACGGCGAGGCCGACGAGTTTCCGGAGTTCGACTTCCCCGACGATGCGCAGCCGGCAGTGCGCTCCTGGGAGGCGATCGGTGACCCTGCCGGCGGCGCGATCCGGCGGATGCGCCGAGGCGCGACCGCCCTCGTTCGGCAGGTGCAGACGGTGCTCGACGCCCGCGAGCGATTGCGCGAAGCGCACTCGGAGTTCGAACCGATCGACATCTTCGAGGGTCTCGACACCGCCACGCGCGAGCTGCTCGACGAGTACGCCCCGCGCGGGCGGGCGCTCGCCGAGGCGCTCGTCCGAGCACGGCGTCGCCGCGACGAACTCCTCGAGCGCATGCGCCGCCACGAGGCGGCGTTCGCCGAGGTCCGCTCGCTCGACGCGCAGCAGGTCGAGGCGCTTCGCGCCTTCGACGCCTCCTGGGAGGACCGACGAGACCCGCGCCCATGGCGCTTCGCCGCTGCGCTCGCGGGCGGCGTGGTCGGGTGGTTCGGCGTCCCCTTCGCCCTCGCGCTCCTCGACGCTCCCGTGCCGCCGTGGAGCGGGTGGACGGGCGCCGCCGTGATGAGCCTCGTCTCGGCACTGGTCGTGCCGCGTGGCGACGGCACCGCCCCGGCCCGTCGCGCCCTCGTCGAATCGGGCATCGAGGGTGACGACGAGTCGCTGCGGCAGCGCCTGCGGCAGCGTGAAGCCTTCGAGGCGCAGCGCGATCAGGTCGACGACGACGCGCACGGATTCGAGACGGCGGACGTCGAGGCCGCGGCGATTGAGGCCGACGGCGTCGCCTTCCGCGACGCCGTCGGCCCGCTCATCGACTCGCTCCCCCCCGGCGTCGATCCCGGCCAAGCCTTTGCCCGTTGGAAGGTGCTCGCACCGAAGGTTGCCCGCGAGCGCGAGGCGCTCGCCGCCCAGGTCGGCTACCTCGCCGAGATCACGGTCGACGAGATCGACGGTGCGCCGGCCGCTCGCGCCGGCGACACGGCCGCAGAACTCGCCCGCCTCGCCGCCTTCCACGGCGTGGTGGACGCGACGCTCGACGGAGCGGCCGAACAGGTGGGCATCGTCGACCTCGCATCGTGGCTCGATCGCGTCTCGGACGCGACCTGGGACCTTTGGCAGGCTGCCGCGGACGAGCACGACGCGTTGCGCGCGGTCCAGCGCGAGGCCCAGCGGCACCTCGAGGCCGCACGCACCCTCTGGGGGGAGCGCGTGTCGGTGGGCGTGGCCGCACTCGAGCGGGTGCGCGTCGAGCGCGGGGTGGCAGAGCGGGAGGAGGCGGCCACTACGGCCGCGCTGGCGTGGCTGTGGCCGCGACTCGCCACTGGCGGCGACGAACACGATGCCTCGCTCGACCGCGACGACGGCCTCATCGGCGACGACGAAATCTCCGACGCCGCACTCGGAGCCTTCGACGACGTCGGCCGCATCGAAGCCGCCGCACCGTGGAACCCGCAGATGCTGCGGCAGGGGTGGGCGGAGCGGCGGCGGGCACATGCCGACGTCGAGGCGCAACGCGCCGCGCTGCGCGCACACCTCGACGCGGCGGGCGCCCCGGCGATCGGCGACCTCCGTCGGTCGCTCGAGCACGCCGAGGTGGCCGCGGGCGCGGCCTTGACGGCGTGGCACGACCTCGTCAGGGCGCACCCCGACCTGCCGGCGGCCGACCTCGACGCGCCAGCCGACGGCTCCGACGCCAAGGAACGCTTCCGACGCGCCGAGGCCGCGACCGTCGTCGCCACCGCCGGGGAGCGCGACGCTCACGAGCGGCTGCTCGAGGCGCAGCGCGATCTCGCGCGGAGACACGGCGCGACGGACGTCAACCTCGCGGCGACCGGCGTGGCGCTCGAGGCTGCGGAGCGGGCCGCTCTCGCCATGCGCGAGGAGATCTCGTGCCTCGCGCTCGCACATCGGGAACTCGGTGCCGCCGTCGAGGAGTTCAGGCTCGAGCACCGGCAGCGGCTCGAGGAGCGCTCCACCGAGTACCTGCTGCGGTTCTCCGGCGTGGAGGGGCGACGGGTCGAACTCGGGGAGGGCTTCGCCGCAGCCGTTCGTGAACGCAGTGGCGACCTCGCCGTGCCGGCTCAGCTATCGCAAGGGGCGCGCGATCAGCTGGCGTTGGCGCTCCGTCTCGCCGTCGCCGATCTCGTCAGCGACGACGTCGCGCTGCCGCTGATCTTCGACGATCCCTTTCTGCATTGGGACGCCGAGCGCCTCGAGCGAGCACGCGAGGCGCTCGAGGCACTCGCGCTCGACCGGCACGTGATCGTGCTCTCGCACCGACCGGCGATCGAGTCGTGGGGGCGGCCGGTCGAGCGCTCCGGGTGAGGGCCTGCACGCTCAGGATGCGAGGATGCCACCGAACCGCCTGATGGCGTCGTCGACCCGGGCGCGCGCGTCGTGTGGCGCCTCGGGCCGCTCGCGCTCATCGGTGAGCGCAGCGAGCGCCTCGAGTTCGAATGGAGCGCTGTCGTACCCCTCGAACGGACCCGGGAGGCGCGCCACGTCGAGTCGCCGAATGAGCGCCTCCACCACCGGCACGAGTCGAGCCAGATGGGTGAAGTCGAGCGTTTCCTCGCGCGTGTCGAGGCCGTCGGCGTCGTGGGGGCCGAACAGCTCGAGGTACGGAAGGCCGGCATCGACGAACGGCGCGGAGAGCGCGATCTCGCCACGGTAGCGGCGGTGGACGGGGGCGAAGCGGAGGTCGTGGCGCTCCGCGCCACCGAGGACCGACGGCATCCGGGCGTCGGTCTCGCAGCCGGTGACGAGCACCGTACCGTCGGGCGGTACCGAACCGGCCGCTCGCCGTCGTCCCAGGCGATCGAGGACGACCGCCGCCTTGAGGTCGTGCCGGCGCTGGTCGCTCAGCAGGACGGTCGCGCCCGTCGCCGTGTCGCGGTGTCGGCGGGGGGCGGCGTCGTCGAGCAGCGCCACGATCACGCCCCGCTCGAGCGCCGCCTGCAACCGCGGCACCACGGCGAGTATGACGGCGATGCACGCCGCGTTGTCGCCAGATTCGCCGCCGCCGACGCTCGTGTCGTAGTTCGTGGCCAGCACGACCGGTCGGCGGTGCCGGTCGGAGCCGTGGATCGTCGCGAGCACGTTCACCAACTGCGGACCGAACGGGACGAGATGGTCCTCACCCGCGTACGTCGGGACGCCGAGTCGGACGAGGCGACGCGCGAGGTAGGTGCGGGCTTGCGCATGCCCGGCGCTGCCGGGTTTGCGGTCACCGAAGCGCGTCAACTCCTCGACGTCGCTCCGGAGATCTCCGACGAGGTCGGCCACGCCTTCGGCGTCGACGCCGGAGGTCGAAGGTCGGTCCGACCGAGAGAGCGAGCGTTCCATGGACCTAGGCTCTCATGCCTGGCGGTCGCGCGCTAGGGTATAGGGTCCCCTTCGGTACACCCGGCGCCGACGAGCCTCCCCGTGCACGTGGCGGATCACCGTCGAAATCGAGGCACGGCGGCCGCCGGGCGGGTCATCATGACGCATGACGACCACACGGATCGGAATCATCGGCTGCGGCACGATCAGCGGCGCCTATCTCCGCTCGCTGGCGTCGTTCGAAGGGGTCGAGGTGATCGCCGTCGCCGACCTCGACCTCGAGCGGGCCCAGGCGAAGGCGCGGGAGCACGGCGTCGCGCTCGCCATCTCACCGGCGGCGTTGCTCGCGCACGAGGATGTCGACCTCGTCGTCAACCTGACGGTCCCGGTCGCGCACGCCGACATCACCCGAGCCGCGCTCCACGCCGGCAAGGCCGTCTACAGCGAGAAGCCGCTCGCGGTCACGGCCGCGGACGCACAGGATCTCGTCGCGCTCGCGGTCGAGCGAGGATCGGCCCTCGGTTGCGCCCCCGATACCTTTCTCGGGGTGGGCCTCCAGACGAGCGTGCAGGCGCTCACCGACGGGGTGATCGGCCGGCCGTTCGCGGCTGTTGCTCACGTCGTCGGTCGGGGGCCGGAGCGGTGGCACCACGACCCCGCCTTCTTCTACCGCCCCGGTGCCGGTCCCCTCTTCGACATGGGTCCGTACTACGTCACCGCGCTCGTGGCGCTCCTCGGTCCCGTTGCCTCCGTGATGGCCGACGCGACGCGCATGCTGAGCGAACGGGAGATCGAATCGGGTCCGTTGGCCGGCACACGTTTCGAGGTCGACGTCGACACCCACGTCACCGCCCTGCTGCGGTTCGCCGGCGGCGCCACCGCAACGCTCCTCACGAGCTTCGACGTCGCCGCCAGCGCGCTGCCGCGCTTCGAGGTGTTCGGGGATGCGGGTACGCTCGCCGTCCCTGACCCGAACACGTTTTCGGGGCCCGTGCGGGTCCGTGGGCCCGAAGACGAGGTGTGGCGCGACCTGCCGTTGGGCTTCGGATTCGCGGGCAACGTTCGTGGCCTCGGCGCCGTCGAGATGGTGCGGGCCGTGCGCGCGGGTCGGCCGCCACGGGCGTCCGGGGCGCTCGCGGCCCACGTGCTCGAGGTGCTCGAGGGGGCCGTCGACGCCGCCGCGACCGGTTCGCGGGTGACGGTCTCCTCGCGACCGCCCGTACCCACTCCCTTCGTGATCGACGAACTCCACGACCTCGGAGCGGCGGCGTGAGCGCACCCTCGATCGGTCTCCAGCTCTATACCCTCCGGTCGCTGCAACTCCCCCTCGACGATCTGCTCGCAGGCGTGGCGGCGATCGGCTACACCGCCGTGGAGACGCACGGCATGCAAGGCGTGGGGCCCGAAGAGCTCCGCGCCGCGCTCGGACGCCACGGACTCGAGTTCGTATCGGCGCACGTCGCGCTCCGGTCGCTGCGCGACGATCCGAGGAGCGTGATGGCCGACTACCGGGCCGCCGGCGCCGGGATGATCGTGGTGCCGTTCCTCGAGGTAGTCGATCGTCCCGCCGCGCGCGCAGGCTGGGAGGATCTCGCACGCGAGCTCGATGCGATCGGCGCCGTGGCAACTTCGGCCGGCCTCCCTTTCGCCTACCACCATCACGCCTTCGAGCTCGAGCCGATCGAGGGCGGCACGCCGCTCGAGGTACTGCTCGAGGGTACGGGCGCCGAGCACGTCGGCGTCGAACTCGACGTCGGCTGGCTCCAGGTCGCGGGTCACGACCCGGCGCTGTGGATCGACCGCGTCGCCGAGCGTTGCGTCCGCGTGCACGCGAAGGACGTGGCGCGCGTGCCGGCGGCGGAGCACCCATGGGCCGACGTCGGCGACGGTGTGGTCGCGTGGCCCGACGTGCTGGCCGCGAGCCGGCGCGCCGGCGTCGCGTGGTGGCTCGTCGAGCACGATGCGCCCGACGACCCCTGGAGGAGCGTCGAGCAGAGTTACGAGGCGTTGCGGCGGCTGCTTCAGGCCGATCGGGAACGGAGCACCTAGAAGGTGTGGCTTCGCGGCTCGGTCGCGGTCTCCTGACGCGTCAGCCCGTCCGCTCGTCGTTGCGCGCCATACCGGCCAGCACCTCACGCGCCCCCATCGCCAGCAGGTCGAGGTCGCCACCGCCGACCGTCATGAATCGGAAGCCGAGCGCCCGCATCCGGCGTGCATAGGGTACCGAGCGCGTGTAGATGCCGGCGTGGATCCCGGCGTCCCGTGCGGCCGAGACGATCCGCTCCAGGGCGGCGGGAACGGGGCCGTCGTCCCAGTCGGCACCGGGAGGGCCGCCGAGAGCCTGGCTGAGGTCGGCGGGACCGACGAAGACGCCGTCGAGACCGGGGACCGCCGCGATCACCTCGATCTCCTCGAGCGCGCCGCGTGTCTCGATCATCGCGATCGCGAGCACCTCGTCGTTGGCGACGCGCGCGTAGGCGTCGCCGTGCGTCAGCCGACCCCGGGTCGGGCCGTAGGAGCGGACACCGACGGGGGGGTAGCGGCAGGCACGGACGAAGCGGCGGACGTCGTCGGCCGACTCGATCATGGGGCAGATGACGCCCCAGGCGCCGAGATCGAGCGCCTTCATGATGAGGGCGGGGTCGTTCCATGCGACGCGAACGATCGGAACGACGTCAGTGGTCGAGATCGCTTGCAGGACTCCGAGCATCTCGCCCGCGTCGATCGCGCCGTGCTGCGTGTCGAGCGTGAGCGCGTCGAAGCCGAGGTGTGCCATCGTCTCGGCCACGAGCGTGTTGCCGGTGGTGAGCCACCCCGTGAGCACCGTGTCGCCGGCGGCGAGCTTGCTGCGCACGCGATTGACACCGCCGGCGTCGGCTGCGGCGGACCCGGTCACGCCGGATCCCGGACGAAGGCGAGCGCGGTACGGTCGCGAGCGGCGGCGAAATGGACGTCGTAGGTACGGCTCAACGGCATGATCACTCCTCAGGTCGTGCGCGGCACGGGGCACCCGGCACGCGGCGCGGCGCCCGACCGAGCCTACGGTATGGCCTCACCACGGCCACACCACCAGGATGAGCGGCACGCTCACCACCACGATCACGATCTCGAGTGGTAGACCCATGCGCCAGTAGTCGCCGAAGCGGTAGCCACCGGGCTTGAGCACCAACGTGTTCGACTGGTGACCGATCGGCGTCAGGAAGGCGCACGATGCGCCGATCGCCACCGCCATGAGCAGCGGATCCATGCTGACGCCGAGCCGGCCGGCGAGGTCGATGGCGAGCGGGGCCATCAGCACCGCGGTGGCGTTGTTGTTGATCACGTCGGAGAGCATCATCGTCACGACCATCAACGCGACGAGAACCCAGAGCGGTCCGAGGTCGCCCGTGAGCGCGATGACGGCGTCCGCCATGAGCGCCGTGCCGCCGGTCGCCTCGAGCGCGGTCCCGACCGGGATCATCGCGCCGAGCAGCACGATGACGGGCCAGTCGATCGCCTCGTAGGGCTCGTCGCGCCCGAGCACGCCGAGCAGCACCATGAGGACGGCCGCGGTGGCGAAGGCGACGTGCACCGGCAGGAGGCCGATCACGACCGCCGCGATCGCCACACCGAAGATCGAGGCCGAGAGCGCCAGGCGCGTCGGTTTCGCCACGGTCACCTCGCGCTGGGCGAGGGGCAGGAGCCCGAACTCGCCCACCGCGTCGGCGACCCGCTCGCTCGGCCCCTGGAGCAGTAGGACGTCGCCGACCTGCAGTCGGACTTCCGAGAGCCGGCCGTCGACGCGAGCGCCGTGGCGCGCGATCGCCAGGAGGTTGACGCCGTGGACGCTGCGCAGGCGCATGGTGGTCGATGAGCGCCCCTGCAGTCGGGAGCCGGGAGGCACGATCACCTCGGCGAGGGTGACTTCGTCGTTCTTGAGGTCGTCGCGACTGATCTCCTGCTCCTCTTCGAGCACGAGGTCGGAGCCGCTCACGACGGCCTTCAGGGCGCTCGCATCGGCCTCGATCACCAGCAGGTCACCCCCCTCCATGCGTTCGTGCGCGCGCGGCGCCAGGCGCCGCGTCTCGCCGCGCACGAGCCCGATCACGCGTGCGTCGCCGTCGGCGAGGGCCTCCACCTCCGACATCGCCGAGCCCGCGAGCGCACTCTCTTCCGGGACGCGCAATTCGGTCACGTAGGCGGTGACGTCGAAGAGCCGCTCGGGGTCCGGGGCGGCGCGGCGGTCCTTGGGCAGGAGTCGCCAGCCGATGAGCGCCACGAAGGCGATGCCCGCGAGCGCGACCGGCGCGCCCACGGGCGCGAACGCGAACATGCCGAAGGCCTCGCCCGTCTCACGCGCCCGGAACGTCGAGATGAGGAGGTTCGGCGGGGTGCCGATGAGCGTCGCGAGGCCGCCGAGGATCGAACCGAAGGCCAGCGGCATGAGGGCGATCGCGGGCGAGTAGCCGTCGCGGTACGCCTGCCGGAGCGCCACGGGCATCATCAGCGCGAGTGCCCCCACGTTGTTCATGAACGCCGAGAGAACGGCAACGATCGCGGTCTGGACCACGAGTTGCGCGCTCGGTCGCCCGGCCAGGGGCGCCAGCACACGCACGATCACGTCGACCAGCCCGGCCTGCTGCAGCGCGCGGCTGATCACCAGCACCGCCGCGACGGTGATCACCGCCGGATGCGCGAAACCCTCGAACGCGCGCTCGATCGGCAGCGCACCGCTCAGGAGCACCGCGAGGAGCGCCATCATGGCGACGAGATCGTAGCGGAAACGTCCCCAGACGAAGAGCACCAGGGCCGCAGCGAGCGTCGCGAAGACGACCGTCTGGTCGATGGTCATCGAGGCTTCAGGCTCATTCGCCGTACGTCTTCGCCGCCGACGTCGCGACGCGTTCTCGTGGCGTCATCGTCGGGCACGGTAGCACGGGTGCCTCGACGGACCGTGCGTCGGCCTGTGCGGGAGGTGCACGCAGCGCACGTCAGACCACGCGCCCGCGCCCCGCGACCTCGAGCACCTCCACCACCTCGCCGCCGCGCACGAGGTGCATGTGCGAGAAGAGGTTCACGACGGGGCAGACGTGGTTCATGAGCACCCGCACCCGCGCACCGACCTCGAGGCGATCGGCTCGCCCGTCCCTGATCACACCGTGCTCTTCCGAGAGGCTGGTGATGGTGAGGTCGTGGTCGACGAGCCGCCCGAACCCGGGGCTGGCAGCGACGCCGTCGGGGCGCGTGTCGCTCGTGAGCGCCTTCGACCCGGCGTCGAGTACGGCGCGGCCGCTCTGGACGCTCACGACCGTCGCCAATACGTGCGCGGCGCACCAGTCGGCCTCCCCACCGATGGTGGCCTGCGCAGCGTCGAGGAAGATCGACGTCCCGGGCCGCACCTCGGTGATCGTCGGGAGGAGCGGCACCTGCGCGAGGAGGCTCGGTGTGCTGCCCATCGAGATCTCGGGGTGATCGACGAGGAGGTCGGCGACCCGCTCGGCCAGCCGGGCCATCACCCCTTGCGCCTCGTGGTGCCGCGACCGGAGCGACGCGACGTCGCCGGCAGCGTACGTGTAGCCCTCGTAGGTGTAGAGGCCGCGTGCACGCAGCCCAGGCAGGTCACGGAGCTGCGTCAGCAGGCTCTGAACGGCTTCGGGATCGGCACCGCCGCGTCCCGAGCCCGTGTCGACCTCGATCATCACGTCGAGCGCACGCCCGCGCCCCGCTGCCGCGGCGGAGAGGACCTCGAGCTGCCGTGGGTGGTCGGCACCGATCGCGAAGCGCGCACGCTGTGCGAGTGCGACGGCGCGCGCCGCCTTGTCGGACGTGGCGATCGTGTGTGGCATGAAGACGTCGCCGATGCCGCTGTCGACCATCAGTTCGGCCTCGCCGAGCTTCGCGACGCAGACGCCGCGCGCCCCAGCGTGGAGCTGCTGCTGGGCGAAGCGTGGGCTCTTGTGGGTCTTGGTGTGAGGTCGGAGCGCGACGTCGTTCGCATCGGCGTACGCCTGGGCGCGCGCGACGTTCGCGTCGACCCGGTCGAGATCGACGAGGAGTGCGGGGGTGGGGACGTCGGCGAGTGGGTACGGCACGGGAGCCTCCTCGTTCGGCTACCGAGACTAGCACCGCCGCCACGCCCGACGGCGACGGTGTACCTCGCTGTGTCCCCATCCGACGCCGGTCGGTACCGACGTGTGCGTCATCGTCTATACTGGCGGGGATCTTCGTAGTCAAGGTCGTTCAGGACGCTATCGATGCGTTGGACGCGAAAGGAGCGTGTCCCATGAGGACACTCGCCCAGAAGTCGTTGGCCCTCGTCGCCGTCGCTCTCGTGCTCGCCATTCCGATGGCGATCGCACAGGGGACCGCCACGGTCCTCCTCCCCGAGGACTTGGCGACGATGAATCCCTACACCACCACCGCGGCGATCACCATGCAGGTCGTGCCGGCCGTGATCGAGCCCCTGGTGGGCGTCGATCCCGACGGCCAGTACTACCCGATCCTCGCCTCCGAAATCCCGACCGTCGAGAACGAAGGCGTCAGCGCCGATGGCCGCACGGTCACCTGGCGGCTGCGCGAGGGCGTCACCTGGTCCGACGGCACGCCGTTCACGGCAGACGACGTCGTCTTCACCTATGAGGCTGCCACGCTGGGGAGCGACTCGGTCCGCGCAGGCGCCTTCGCGGCCGTCGAGTCGGTCGAAGCACTCGACGACACGACCGTGGCGGTCCGCTACGAGGACTTCAACTCCTCCTACCTCGACCAGTTCCAGTGGGGCATCCTGCCGCGGCATGCGACCGGCGACCCGACGAACATGGCAGCGTGGGACTTCAACCGAGCCCCGATCGGTACTGGCCCCTTCCTGGTGGGGGAGTGGCGAACGGGCGATCGGATCATCCTGGACGCCAACCCGAACGCGCGCGACGAGGTCGCGCCGAACCTCGAGCGGGTGATCTTCATGGTCGTCCCGAGCGAAGAGACGCGCGCGGCCATGATGCAGCGCGGCGACGGCGACGTGATGCTCTGGCCGGGATCGAACCTACGCGACGTCTGGGACGCCGCCGAGAACGTCACGCTCGACACCGCTCCAGAGATCTGGATCCTTCGCATGTTCCTCAACCTCGGTGAGCGCGGCAACCCGGTCGACGGGCAGGCTGCCCACCCCGTCCTCGGCGACGTCCGCGTCCGTCAGGCATTGGCCTACGGTGTCGACTACGACCTCCTGATCGACGAGCTGGCGCTCGGCCGCGTGGTCCGCGCCACGTCCCCATTCGCGCTCGGTTGGTACGCGTGCGAAGTCGACGGGTACGAATACGACCCGGAGCGGGCCGCGGAGCTCCTCGACGCGGCCGGCTGGGTGGTCGGGAACGATGGCGTTCGCGTCGCACAGGGCGCCGCGCACGCGCCGGACGGTACGCGACTGACGCTCGAGATGGTCGGCTACAGCGACTTCCGGCTCCTGGAGCAGACGATGCTCGTGACGGCCGACCTCTGGCGCGATCTCGGCGTCGAGACCGAGGTCCGCACCGTCGAGATGAGCGTGCTCTTCGGTGGTTGGAGCGACGAGGCGGCCCGGAAGACCGGCGACTTCGACATCCTCGTATACGACACCGGCACGGGCATCAACCCACAGGTCCACGTCTACGACCTCCTCCACTCGAGCAACGTTCCTCGCGTGGAGAACGAGGGGGCTGGCGGCAACTACGCCCGCTGGTCGAACGAGCGCGCCGACGAACTCCTCGAGTTCGCGGGCACGTCCCCCGACCTCGACGCCCGTAGTGACGCCTACTGCGAGGTCGCGGAGCTCGTCAACGACGACGTCCCGCAGATCTTCCTCTTCCAGTTCGCGGGCGGCAACGCCTACGCCACCCGCCTCGAGGGCTTCCGGACCAGCACCTGGGCGGGTCTGATGTGGAACGTCTCCGACTGGCGCGTCGAGTAGAGCGCGTGCAAGGGCGCATTTCGCGGTGGGGCGGCCTCGACGGCGCCCCGCCGCTCCCGTGACCCGCTACGTGGTGCGGCGGCTGCTCGAGAGCGTGCCGCTGCTGGTCGTCGTGAGCGCGCTCGTGTTCGCACTCCTCCAGGCGAGCCCGGGCAACCCGCTCGCCCAGCTCGAACGCGACCCCACGGTGACACAGGCCGACGTCGAGCGCATCGCTCGCGAGCGTGGTCTCCTCGATCCCCCGCCGGTCCAGTACGCGCGGTGGGTGGCGGGCGCCGTTCGCGGCGACCTCGGACGTTCGATGCAGACGGGCCGACCGGTCACGACGGAGATCATGGAACGGCTGCCGAACACGGCCACCCTCGTGCTGACGGCCTTCGTGGTCACCCTCCTCGTCGCAATCCCCATCGGCGTGATGAGCGCAGTTCGGCAGTACTCGCCCTTCGACCACGCCGTCACCACGCTCGCCTTCATGGGGCAGTCGATCCCGATCTTCTGGCTTGGGCTCATGCTGATCCTGGTCTTCTACTTCACCCTGTCGAACCCGTTCACGGGCGGTCCACTCTTCCCCCCAGGTGGCATGGCGACCACGGGGCACGAGGGATCGCTGGCGAATCGCGCGTGGCACCTCGTACTGCCGGTCGTGATGCTGTCGACCACCTGGGTCGCGTGGTACACGCGCTTCCTGCGTTCGTCGATGATCGAGGTACTGTCGCAGGACTACGTCCGCACCGCTCGGGCGAAGGGCCTCGGAGAGCGCCGCGTGATCTACCGCCACGCGCTGCGCAACGCCGCCCTGCCGCTCGTCACGCTGTTGGCCCTCGACCTACCGATGGTCTTCTCGGGCGCCCTCTTCACCGAGACGATATTCAGTTGGCCGGGTATGGGGCGGCTCTTCTTCCAGTCGGCGCTGCGGCGCGACTATCCGGTCCTGATGGCGATCGTGATGTTCACGTCGGTACTGATCGTGGTGGCAAACCTCCTCGCCGACGTCGCGTATGCGTACGTCGATCCACGGATTCGCTATGACTAGCGCCGCCAGCGCTCCAGATGCGGCCCCTTCCGCTCGCGCCGCACCGACCGGCTGGCGGCTCACCCTGCGGCGCTTCGCGAAGAACCGTCTCGCCATCGTCGGCGTCGTGGTGTTCGCGACGATCGTGGTCGCGGTCGCCCTCGCCGGCCTCTCGCCCTACGATCCCGACCGCACCAACCTGCGCGCTCGATTCGAGGGCCCCAGCCTCTCGCACCCGTTCGGGACCGACGACCTCGGACGCGACACGCTCACACGCGTGCTCCACGGCGGTCGAATCTCGCTCCTGGTCGGCCTGCTCTCGATGACGTTCTCCGTGACGCTCGGCACGATCGTGGGCGGTCTCGCCGGCTACTTCCGTGGCTGGGTCGACTCCGCGCTCATGCGCGTCACCGACCTGTTCCTGTCGATGCCGTCGCTATTCGTGCTGATCGTGCTCAGTACCCTGCTGATGGGGACGCCGTTCGCTCGCGCCTACGGTGGCACGCTCATGATCGTGCTGATCATCGGTGTGCTCTCGTGGATGGTGGTTGCGCGCATCGTCCGCTCGAGCTTCCTCACCATCCGCGAGCGCGACTTCGTCGAGGCGGCCCGTGCGAACGGCGCCGGCCACCTGCGGCTGATGGTGCGCCACGTGCTCCCGAACGCCCTCGGGCCGATCTTCGTCCAGGCGACGCTGCAGGTGGCGGTGGCGATCATCGCGGAGTCGGGCCTGTCGTACCTCGGCTTCGGCATCCAGCCCCCCACCGCGACGTGGGGGAACATTCTCAAGGACGCCCAGACGTACATGACGCGTGTCCCGTCCCTGGCGATCTTCCCGGGACTGATGATCTTTCTGACCGTGATGTCGGTCAATGCGATCGGAGACGGACTCCGCGACGCCTTCGATCCACGCCGGGCGCTCTGAGCGAACG
>JACCWH010000014.1 GCA_013697735.1 Trueperaceae bacterium
GCGCGCTTCGAGCTGCTCAGCGAGCGAGAGGATGCCGCGTGCGCTGTCGCCGCGCCCGTGGATCAAGACCATACCGACGGGTGCATCCTCAGCAGCCGGACCGTGGCGCAGCGGTTCGTGAACGGCGTGCGGATCGTCGTCGGGTCGACGACCGGGGTTGAGATCGACGTTCATGCCGTGGCCTCGTCGAGGCTCGGCAGCACCGATTCGATGCGTTCGCGCGATCCCTCGAGCCACGGCGGCAGGATGAGCCGCTCGCCGAGCGCCTCGTGCGACTCGTCGACCGTGAAGCCCGGGCCGGCGGTCGCGAGTTCGAAGAGGACGCCCCCGGGCTCCATGAAGTAGACCGACTCGAACCAGAAGCGGTCGATCACGTCCGACGGGCGCCGGCCGGCTGCCTCGACGGCCTCGCGCACCCCGACCTGATGGTCGGCGTCGTCGACCGTCCACGCGAGGTGGTGCACGCTGCCGACACCCCACTCCCCGCGGCGGCCGTCGGAGTCCTCGCGCAGATCGAGCAGGTGGCCGGCGCCGGCGCCTTTGCCCCCGGGGAGCACGAAGCGATGCCAGTGCGCCTCTTCACCGTGATGGCGGAAGCCGAGGGTTCCCTCGAGGAACTCGCGCGACGGGGCGAGCTCGCGCACGGGGGCTCGCGCCCCGTGCAGCGCGCGAATCTGATGCTCGCTGCGCACGGGGCTCGCGTCCCACGCAGTGAAGGGGAACGGTGCTTCGGCCTCGACGAGCGCGAGGCGCATGCCGTGCGGATCGGAGAAGGGGAGGGTTCGCTCGCCGAAGCGCTCGGTGACGGGGTTCGAGCCGACCCCGAACTCGGCGAACCGGGCCTGCCAGGCGTCGAGGCTTCCCAATGGGACGGTGAGGAGGGTCTCTTCGACCACGCCGACCCCCGGCCGTCCGGGCTTGGCATGCGGCCACGGAAAGAAGGTGATGTCGGTTCCTGGGTTCCCGACGTCGTCGGCATAGAAGAGGTGGTACGTGTCTGGATCATCTTGGTTCACGCTCTTCTTGACGAGGCGCATGCCGAGCACGTCACGGTAGAAGCGCAGGTTCTCGCGCGGATCACCGGCGATGGCGGTGATGTGGTGGAGCCCGCGGGGTGCGGGCGTGCGGGTGGCGTTCATGGCGTACCTCGTTTCGCTCCTGGAGCGGGGGAGGGGGATCTTGGGTTCGTGGAGTTCCCATCGCCGGTTGCTTCGGCGTTGGCACGGCCGAGGCGACGAAGTAGGTCGGCGAGCGTACGCTGCTCGTCGGCGGACAGGTTCGAAAAGGCGTCGCGTACGCGCAGGACGTGCGCGGGCAGCAGGCCTTCTACACGACGGCGACCTTCGGTGGTGAGCACGACGCGGCGGACGCGGCGGTCGTTCGGGTCGTCCTCACGCGTGACCAGTCCGAGTCGGCAGAGGTTGTCGATGACGGTCGTGACGTTGCCGCTGCTCTTGAGGATCTTGCGCCCGATGGCGCCGTGACCGAGGGGACCGAGGTGGAGCAACGCCTCGAGCACGCCGAACTGGCTCACCGTGAGGCCGTGGTGGAGGAGTGGCCGGTTGACGGCCGCGTCGACGGCAGTCGTGGCGCGCGCGAGCTTGATGTAGACGTCGAGCGCGAGTCGCTCTTCGTCGGGTCCGCTGTGATGTGTGGGCAACTTGAACCTCCCGTCGTGAAGGGTGCACCCGCTGTGCCGAGAGCCGCAACATGATGCGACGTCGAATGGTTCGACATCGAAGTGTACGACGCTGACGGTGCGCCGTCAAGGCGACGAGCGACGAGCGGCGCGACCGCCGTCGTCCGCCGTGCCTCGCGGATCCCCTACCCTGCTACCCGGCCGAGGTTCGGTGCGCTGGCGCCATGGCGGGCTCGACACGAACGCGGGCTATCGGGGTGCCGTACCCTGGAGCATGGCAGCCGTTCCCGGGCTCGACGACTGGCTCGACGACTGGGTCGTCGGTGGGCCACTCCCTCCGCCCGATGCGTGGCACCGGCCCGGGCTCGTGCTGGTGATGAGTGTCGAGTGCGCCGGATGCGTCTCGCGCGCGGTGCCGTGGCTGCGGCGACTCGCTGAGCGCCACGGTGACGAGCTCGTGCTCGTAGCCGTGCATACCGCGCTCGGTCGGCGTGTGTGGCCGAGCGAGCAGACTCGCTCGACGATCGCGCGTTTCGCCTCGTTCACGCACATCGGGCTGCCGATCGCGCTCGATGCCGATGGGTCGTGGGCCCGTGCCCAGGGTGCTGAGGGAACGCCGCACTGGTTCGCATACGATCGTGAGGGGCAGCGTGTGCGGAGCATCTTCGGCTCGCAGCACAACGCGCTCACCCGGCTCGAGTACCTCGTCGACGAGCTACTCGTCGGCTGAGCGTGGCCCCGCCGCCGGCACGCTCGCTGCGCCCTCACCGCCTCGCGAAGGACCTCGGGAGCGTGACCCGAAAACAGATCGATCCGGGCTTCGTGTGCACGTCGAGGGTCCCGCGGTGACGATGCACGACGATCGTCCAGGCGGTGCCGGGGCCCGAGTCGTGGATCTCGACGGCGATGTCCCCCGGCCGTCGCCGAGGTCAGGTTTCGGACGCAGACGCAAGGAATTGCCGCAGTTCGCGCAGGAGCGCGCTTCGCTCGGTGAGCGCCTTGCGCGCGGGGAAGTTCATGGTCCACGTCGACGCGCCACCCGTGCGGAGCGCCGTAACCGACCGGCGCGGCGCGGTGCGTTCGCCTCTTTCGATCGTGATTGCGATTCATGCGGAGTGGCAGCGGACCATGATGCGCCTGGTGCCCGACGGCGTCGACGTGTGGGCCGGCGCCCCGAATGTCGCTGGGGTTCGCGAGTCGGCCTCCCGGACGTCGAGGGCGCGGAGGTGCTCGGCGTTTGCGTTGCCGACACCGGATGCGCTACACTTCTCAGGCTGTACGTACGCAGGTGCGCCCGACACCACGGGGCCCGACCGTTCGTCCGCCGGATCGCCGCCGGACCACCAGGAGACCAGTCATGAAGTACAACAAAGGCGCGATCCTGCGCTCCATCGAGCAGCCCTTCGTGCGCGACGACCACCCCGAGTTCGAGACGGGCGACACGGTCCGCGTCGACTACAAGGTCTCGGAAGGCAACCGGACGCGCATCCAAGCGTTCGAGGGCGTCGTGATAGCGCGCAGCAACGGCCGTGGAGCACGCTCCACGATCACCGTTCGCAAGGTCTCTTCCGGTGAGGGCGTAGAGCGCGTATTCCCGCTCTCCTCGCCATTGATCGACGCCATCGTGGTCGTTCGTCGTGGACGCAGCCGCCGCTCGAAGCTCTACTACCTTCGCGACCTTCGCGGCAAGGCTGCCCGCATCAAGACCGACGTCGGTCGCCAAGAGGCCGACCGTGCCGTCGCGCGTGCAGCTCGAGGTGAGCCGAAGTCGAAGTCGAAAGCGAAGGCCGAGTCGCAGGCGGAAGCTCAACCCGAGGCCTGAACGAGCTCGACGTGAACGAGATGATGCGAACGGGAGACCGATGCGGGCGACGTGCTTCCATGCACGTCGCCCGCCCACGTTCGAAGCCGACGGTGCGGGCGTCGAGTCGGACGCGATCCCTCCGGAGTCAGGCCCGACGCACCGTGCGACGAACCGCACTCGCGATCTCCTTGACACCCCTCGACTAGGTCGGTACAGTACTCTTTGCTGCCGGCGACGGCGGTGCACGGGGCTGTGGCGCAGTTGGGAGCGCGTCTGAATGGCATTCAGAAGGTCAGGGGTTCGAATCCCCTCAGCTCCACCACGATGAAGGACGTCTAGAACGGCAGAACGGACTCCAGGCTCGAACTGGAGTCCGTATCTCGTCATCGAGCGACAGTGTCGTG
>JACCWH010000025.1 GCA_013697735.1 Trueperaceae bacterium
GTCATCTCGAGCGCCGCCGCCAGCGCCACGATCGCGCGAACGATCGCCGTGTCGTGCGACGGGCCGTCGACGGCGTCGTCGATGTCGCGTACGAAGCTCCCGTCGATCTTGAGCGCGGTCGCCGGGAGCTGCTTGAGATAATTGAGCGACGAATAGGCGGTGCCGAAGTCGTCGATCGAGATCGAGACGCCGAGGGCACGCAACTCGCCCAGCTTGACGATGTTCTCGCCCACGTTGTGCATGATCGTGCTCTCGGTGAGCTCGAGCTCGAGGAGGCGTGGGTCGAGTTCGGCACGCTCGAGCGCATCGCGGACGCTCCGCACGAGGTCGCGCTCCATGAGTTGGCGCGCCGAGAGGTTCACCGCCACCACCGAGGGGGTCCCCGCCACCTCCCACGCCTTCGCCTGGCGGCAGGCGAGGTCGAGCAGGTGTGCTCCCATGGCGCCGATGAGTCCCGACTCTTCGGCGACCGGGATGAACGTCGCGGGGGAGATCCATCCCCGCTCCGGGTGTGGCCACCGCGCCAGCGCTTCCACGCTGGTGATTCGACCGTCCGCGAGGGAGACGCGCGGTTGGTAGTGCAGTTCGAGTTCGCCGCGCTCGAGCGCCTTGCGGAGGTGCGCCTCGAGCGAGGCGCGCTCGAGTAGTTGCAGGTTCATCTCGCGCGTGAAGAAGCGATAGCGGTCCTTCCCCTGCCCCTTCGCTTGATACATCGCCGTGTCGCCGTGTCGGATGAGGGAATCGGCGTCGGTCGCGTCGTCGGGGAAGAGCGTGATGCCGATGCTCGCCGTCACGTGCACCTCGTTCCCGTCGAGCACGAATGGGACCCGCAGGGACTGGAGGATCTTGTCGGCCACACCCGCTGCGGCTGCGGCGTCACCCACGTCGGGGAGCACCATCGTGAACTCGTCGCCGCCGATGCGGGCGACCGTGTCGTCGGCACGTACCGAAGCGTGGAGCCGTTGGGCGACGGCCACCAGCAGTGCATCTCCGACTGCGTGCCCGAGAGCGTCGTTCGTGACCTTGAGGTTGTCGAGATCGAGGAAGATGGCCGCGCCGCGGCGGTCGGTGCGGAGCGCGCGGCTGATCGCTTGTTGGAGGCGGTCACGGAACAGGACTCGGTTCGGGAGGCCGGTGAGGTTGTCGTGGTAGGCCATGTGCTCGAGCTCGTGTTCGAGCGTGCGTCGCTTGATGAGGGTCGCGACCTGCGTCGCGAAGGCCTCCGCGAGCTGCAGCGCCTCGTCGTCGAAGGCATCGGAGCGCTCGAAGTTGTCGAGCGACAGCGCTGCGACTCGGGCTCCCTCGAGGTAGATCGGCACCGTCAGGGTACTGCGGATGTCGTCGAGACGGCCGGCACGACGGAGCACTTGGGAGCGCTCATCGTGCTCGTGCACCGTCGGGAGTTCGGACGTCGCGACCGCTCGCGCCTCGACGAGAGCACCCGAAACCTCGTGATCGAGGAAGACCACGCTGCGAAGCCCCTCGAGGTCGTAGCCGACGGCCGCGACGAAGCGGTAGGAGTCGCCCCCCGGCGCCCGCACCATCAGCGAGCCCGCTTGCGCGTTGGGCGTTGCTTGGACCGCACTCGTGAGGAGGCGCTGGTAGAACGGCCCGTCGAACCCGACGTCGAGTGTTTCACCGATGAACGTCATGAGGCTCTCGCGGAACCGCGCGAGGTTGTGGAGCCGTTCCTGCTGCACGATTCGTTCGGAGACGTCGACGATGAGCATGAGCATCGTCGCTTCGCCGCGGAGCTCCGTGGCGTCGGCCGAGACGAGACAGGTGCGCACGACGCCATCCTGAGCGCGGAGCCGCACCTCGACGCTCCGCACCGCGTCACCGGCCCGGACGGAAGCCGAGACGCGAGCGCGCACCTCCGGGTCGCACCAGATACCGAGATCGATGCCGCGCGCACCCACGAGTTCGGCGTGGCTGTAGCCGAGCAGCGACTCCATGGCCGGGTTCGCGTCGATGATGCGATCGTCGCCCAGCGAGCTGATCGACACCGCGGCCGGGCTGGCGTCGAAGATCTGCTGGAAGTGCCGAGCCGCGGTCTCGGCGCCGCCGCGCGCACGACGCTCCCCCTCCACGAGATCGTCGTGATCGAGGGCGATGGCCGCGAGGTTGGCCGCCATCGTCAGCGCCACCGCGGCGCTGTCGTCGAAGGTGTCGTGCGCGCGGGAACGCACCTCGAAGCCGCCGAGCACCGCCCCCTCGAGCACCATCGGCACGGCCGCGAGCGATTCGACCGTTGCGTCGTCGGTCGTCGGGTACGCCACCAGGCTGGCGCGGGCGACTCCGTGCTCGATCACCACGCTCCGCTCGCGGACGGCACGCCGCAGCTCGGGGCTCAGCATCGCTTCCTCGGGTAGCTCGATCGCGACGCTCCCGCGACCAGGGATGGAATGGGCGGCGTAGAGCGGCACCAGCGATCCGTCGCCGGACGTCCGGACGACCACCAACTCGTCGGCCCGCAGCGTGTGGTGGGCGAAGTCCAGGACACCGGCCCAGACTTCGGCGAGATCTTCCGATTCACCCACGCAGCGGGCGAGATCGGCGAGGTCGTCGAGCAGGAGCGAGTAGGTGCGCAGGGCGCGCTCGGTCGCCGCGGCCGTAACGGCCTCGGTCGCCACACGGTCGGTCACGTCGCGCACCGCGACCACGGCGCCGCGGATCGCGCCGCCGGCGTCGGTGATCGGCTGCCCGCTCGCCCGCACGATGCGGCGACGGCCGGTGGGTGGATCGACGACGTACTGGCTGTCGTCGAACGATTCACCGCGCAGCGCGCGTCCGAGTGGCACCTGATCCGCCGGCATGGGCGTCACGCCGTCCTGGAGTAGAAGCCCGCGACCCGTGCACCACACCTCGGGTCCGGCGCCCACCGTGGCAGCGCCGGAGTGGAGGAGCTCCATCGCCACGTTGATCAGCGTCAACGTCCCGTCCGCGTCGCAGGCCACGATGCCGTCGGCGACGTGGTCGAGCAGGGCTCGAGCCTGTTCCCGCTCGCGCCGGAGGGCAGCGTCGTCGGCGATGCGCGTGAGCGTGGCGGCGAGTTGCGCGGCGGCGACGCCGAGGCAGGCACGCTCGTCGTCGGCGAGCGGGCGCTCCTGCGTGCCGTAGACGAGGAGGGCGGCGACCACACGCTGAGCGACGACGACCGGTTCGGCGTGAACGCTCGCGAGGCCGAGCTCCAGCGCGGTCTCCTTGCGGCGGAACAGACGCGTGTCCGCCGAGCGCAGGTCGTGGATGGTGCGCGCCTGCCGCCGGAGCACGATGGCGCGCACGAGACTCGGTCGTCCGAGGAGCGTGTGGCGCCCCTCGGACGAACGCATCGGTGCGAACGCTCCGTTTTCGTCGTGCGCCGGCCCAGCGATGAAGCGAGAGCCTCCCGGCTCCTGGAGCCACACTTCGAGGTAGGGCAGCCCGAACCCTCGACCGAAGTGACGGACCGTCTTCTCGTACGCTTCGACGTCGGTGACGCAGCGGCTCAGTTCGGCGGCGATGCCCGCGAGGACGACGAGCGCGGGGCTCGCCCCCCCCTCGTCTCCGGCCCCCTCGTCTCCGATCCCCTCGGCGGGGTGGAGCAGCGTCGTGATCGTGGCCGCCAGCGCGCCCGCATCTCCCGGATCGACCACGTCGAACGCCCCGGCCGACGCCGCTCGGAACACGAACGCGTCGTCGTCGGACTCGGCGTCGCCGACTGCCACCACCACCGGCAGGGCGTCGTCGTGGAGTCGCAGCTGCGCCATGACGTCGTCGAAGCCGAGGAGTTCCAGCCGGCCGAGTATGAGCACGAGGTCCCAGTCGCGGCCTCGGAGCGCCGCCTCGAGGCCCGGCAGCGTGTCGACGCGCATCGCGACCAGGAGCGGCGCGGCGACCCTGAGTGCGTTCAGCGGCGCGTCGGTGGCCGCCCCGGGATCGTGCAGCACCAGCGCCCGTTGCGGCCGAGACCGCACGGGCGATTTCGTCGCGTCGTCGCCGGTAGTGACCGTTCGGGCATGTGACACGTACCCGCAGTATAGGAGTTGGCCCTGGAATCGTCGCCGGGCCGACGGACGAAGCGACGGTGTGGCGCGCTACGCTTTGTCCATGCCACCCGGGCGACACACCTGCTTCCGGCGGACGCCGACCAATGGGCTCGGCACGCCCTTGCGATGGGGAGCGCTGTTGTTGGCGGCGTGTGCCTCCGCAGCGCTCGCGCTCGCCCCTCCCCCGATCCGGGCCGATCTCGACCACGATCCCGCAGTGATCGAGTTCCGAGACGACTTCCTGGCGGGCGACCTCGCGTGGGACGCGGTCCTGGAGCGGGCGCGCACCGAGGGCGAGGTGCGCTGGTACCACTGGGGCGGCAGCGAAGACCTGAACACGTGGATCGAGAGCGTCGTGGTGCCGGAGCTGGCCGCGCTCGGGGTTCGCGTGCAGAGCGTCCGCGTGCCCGACACTCGTGACGCCGTCGACGTGATCCTGGCGGACGCCGCCGTGGGGCGCGGCCTCGGTCGTGGCGCCGTCGATCTCGTGTGGATCAACGGCGACAACTTCCGGGCGCTCGACGCCAACGACCTCCTCTTCGGGCCCTTCGCCGATCTCGTCCCCAACGCCGTCTACTTCAATCTCGACGAGTCCGACCCGGCCGCCGCCGTCAACCTTCGAGACCTCGGCACGCCGACGCTGCTGCGATCCATCCCGTGGTTCGCGGGCCAGTACGTCTGCTACGTCGACGGCGTGCGGCTCGAACCGGAGGATGCGCCGCGGACCTTCGTGGAGCTCGAGGCGCTCGCTCGCGAGCGACCCGGCCGGCTCACGTACGTCCGGCCGCCGAACTACATCGGCACCGCCTTCGTGCAGGGAGCCATCGTCGAGGGATCTGGGGAGGGCGTGACGCCGTTCCTCCGCGACGTCGCCACGCTCGAGCCCGCCGAGGTCGCCCGCCTCCTCCGGCCGGCGTTCGAGCGACTCCGGCGCATCGAGCCGTTCCTGCTCGGTGGCGGCGGCGACGGGGCTCGCGGATCGCCGGTCTATCCCCCCACGGCCCCTGCTTGGGAACGGCTCCTCGCCGGCGGCGAAGTCGACATGGCGTGTGAAGACAACATCTTTCACGCCAGCCTCGGCGCCGAGCGCGGCCGGCTGCCCGGCAGTGTGGGCACCGTCATCTTTCCCGAGGGCGCGATGCGGGTCAACAAGAGCTTCCTGGCGATCCCCGCAACCGCTTCGAACCCAGCCGCCGCGTTGGTCCTCGCCAACTCCCTCTCCTCGCTCGAGAGCCACCTGTCGAAGCTCGAGCTGATCGGCTTCCCGCTCGCGCTCGACACCGACCGGCTCACCGCGTCCCAACGCTCCGAGGTGGAGCGTCGTTCACCCGACCTGCGCGGCGTGCGGTACGAGGACCTCGCCGCGAACGCCGTCCCCGACATGCACGCCTCGTGGGTCGGTGTGATCGATCGGGTGTGGGAGCGCTGGATCGCGCTCGCGAGCGACGACGAGTTCGTCGACGTGGTGGCGAGGGCGCTCGTCGAGCGGTGAAGCGCCGCGCGCGCGTGGTGCTCGGCCTCGCGCCGGCGCTGGCGACGCTCGCGCTCGTGTTCGGAAGCGCTCTCTTCGGGTCGCTCCTCCAGAGCCTGGGTCACGCGCCGCACGTCGGTATCGAGGAGTTCCCGACGCTCCGCCACTACCGCGACGTGTTCACCGATCCGGCGACCCCCGTTGCGCTCGCGCGGACGCTCCTCACCGCCCTCCCGGCCACGCTCATCGGGTCGATCCTGGGCGTGGCGGTCGGTCTGGCGTGGCCGGCTCGGCGAGGTCTCGCGGGCGCACTCGCGCAGCTGCCGCTGCTGGTGCCGTACGTGGTGGCGGTCGCCCTGGCGACGCTCTGGCTGGCGCCGAGCGGCGTGGTGTCGCGAACGCTCGCCGCCTCGGGGTTGCTCGAGTCGCCGCAGGCCTTCCCGCGCATCCTCGACGGCGCCGCCCCCTGGGGCGTGATCGCGACGCTCGTGTGGAAACAGATCCCGTTCACGGCGCTCCTCGTCGCGTCGCTCCGCAGCGGTGCCGATCGCCTCCTCGACGACGTCGCCGTGGTGTTCGGCGCCTCGCGCTTCCAGCGCTTCCGCTACGTCACCTGGCCGAGCATCTGGCCGGCCGTGGTGGCGGGGGCGGTGATCACTCTCGCCTACAATCTCGGCGCGCTCGAGGTACCCCTCCTGCTCGACGGCGGCACGCGCGATACGCTCGCGGTTCGGGCTTGGCGAGCGTACGCCGACGCCGACGTCGCGCGGCGGCCGGAGGCGATGGCGTTCGCGTGGTCGATGACTGCCCTCGCGCTGCTCGCCGCGGCCGCCCTGCTCGCGCTCGGGCGCCGCGTCTTCCCAGGTGACGGACGATGAACGCGGGCATTCGGTCCCTCGCCGCCGCCCTCGCAGCGCTGCCGTTCGCTGCGCTGGTGATCGCGTCGCTGGCGTTCCGCTGGACCTGGCCCGACCTCCTCCCCTCGACCTGGTGGTGGGAGGCGCGAGGCGAGGCGCGGTTGCCGATCGGGTGGGACTACGTCGCCTCGCCCGCAGCGCGCGCGTGGGTGGGCCTCGCGACCACCGCGACCATCGCCGGGGCCGTGACGGTGGTCGGGCTGGCGATCGCCTGGCCGGCCGCACGGGTGCTCGCACACGAGCGATTTCGTGGCAAGGCCGTGGTCGAGACGCTCCTTCTGGCACCCCTCCTCGTGCCGGAACTCGCCATCGCGCTCGGTCTGGCGACCGTCGCAGTGCAGGTCGGTGTGGCCGGCTCGTGGTGGGGGGTGCTGCTGGCGCACGTGGTGCCCGTGCTCCCGTATCTCGTGCGGACGCTCGCGGCGGTGGAGGTCGGCTTCGATCGCGACCTCGCCGACGCTGCCAGGGTGCACGGTGCGAGCGCCTGGGACGTCCTGCGCTACCTTCGTCTCCCGTTGCTCGCGCCGGGTGTGGCCGCGAGTGCGCTCTTCGCCTTCCTCGTGAGCGCCCACGTTGTGGTGGTCACCGTGCTGGTGGGCCAGGGCCGCGTGGAGACGACGGCGACGCAGCTCTTCGCGCGTCTCGGTGGTGGCGGTGCGCTCGATCCCATCACCGCGGCCTTCGCGCTGCTGATGACGCTGCCCGGCCTCGTCGCGCTCGTGATCCTCCAACGTGTGCTGCGATCGCAGACCGATGTGGCGGCGGTCTCGCGGCTGGCGCGCGACCCTGGCGCCGGCGCCGATCGAACGCGTACGCTCACTCCATGAAGGACGACGTGGTGGTCGATGCTCGCGCGCTCACGCGGCGCTTCGGGGAGACGGTGGCGGTCGATGCACTCGACCTGCGTGTGCGGCGCGCAGAGATCGTCGGCATGCTCGGCCACAACGGCGCCGGCAAGACGACGACCGTGCGCCTGCTCAACGGCGTCTTGGCCGCCACTGGCGGCTCCGCCACCGTGCTGGGGCTCGACCCTTGGCGAGACGGCGTGCGCTTGCGGCGCCGCACCGGCGTGGCCACCGAGACCCCGGCCGTCGACGATCGCCTCACGGGACGAGAGGGGCTGACGTTCTTCGCCCGGATCTACGGCGTGCCCGAGGTGGGTCTGGCGCGCCGTGTCGACGAGGTCCTGGGGATCTTCGACCTCGTCGACGCCGCCGACGAGCGTGTCGGCGGCTACTCGCGCGGGATGAAGCAGCGTCTTTCGCTCGCGCGCACGCTCGTGCACGGCCCCGAGCTCCTCTTCCTCGACGAGCCGACTGCGGGGCTCGACCCCGTCGCCGCGCGCGCACTCGACGACCAGGTGCGGACGTTGCGAGCGTCGGGCGCGACCGTGCTCCTGTGCACGCACAACCTCGTCCAGGCGCAGGCGCTGTGCGACCGCGTCGTCGTGCTCGAACGGGGTCGTGTCGTCGCGGAGGGTACGCCAGCGGAGCTCGCTCGCGCCCTCGCTAAAGGGGGTCACGTGGTGATCGACGTCGAGGCGGGCGACAGCGTCGACCCGATCACCGTCCTACGCCGAGTGCCCGGCTTGCGCTCCGTCGAAGCGCACGACGCTATCGCGGGCGACGGCGCTCGCCGCCTCCGGATGCAGGCCGATGATCGAGCCGCCGTGGCCACCGCCGTCGACGCCCTCGTACGCGCGAACGTCCGCGTGTTCGCCGTGGAGCCCGAGGCGCCTGGACTGGAGGACGTCTACTTCGCACTGCACGAGCGGGCGCGATCGGTTGTGGCCCCGCCGACGCCGCCGGCGGCAGCGGGGGTGGAGTCGTGAACCTGCGAGCGATGCGCGCCATCGTCGCCAAGGACCTCACCGTCGTGCGCCGCAGCAAGGCCGTCATGCTGCCGCTCGTGCTCGTCCCGCTCGTGATGGTGCTCGTGCTCCCCGTGGTCGCGTCGTTCGCGCCGCGGCTCGCGGAGGTGCCCGGTGCGAGCGACATCGCCCAGATGCTCGACACGATGCCGGAGGCGATGCAGGCGCAGCTGGCGCCGTACACGAACGAGGGGAGGCTCGTCGTGTTCCTGCTCGTCTACCTGTTCGCCCCTCTCTACCTGATCGTGCCGCTCATGGTCGCGAGCGTCATCGCCGCCGACACGTTCGCGGGCGAACGAGAGCGCAAGACGCTCGAGGCCCTGCTGCACACGCCGACGAGCGACACCGAGCTCGTGGTCGCGAAGCTCGCCTCCGGCTTCGTGCCGGCCGTGCTCGTGGGCTGGGCCTCCTTCGCCCTGTACACGCTCGTCGCCAACGTCGCCGCTTGGCCCGTGATCGGCCACGTGTTCTTCCCGACCGTCATGTGGTGGGTGCTGGCGCTCGTGGTCGGGCCCGGCGTCGCCGCCATCGGACTCGGCGCCACCGTCATCGTGTCGTCGCGCGTCTCGACCTTCCAGGAGGCGTACCAGGTCGGCGGCGTCGTCGTCCTGCCGATCGTGCTCCTCGTCGTCGGTCAGGCGGCGGGCGTCGTATTCCTGTCGACGGCGCTCGTTGCCGCGGTCGGGATCGTGTTCTGGCTCCTGGCGGCGGTGCTGCTCGTGATCGGCGTCAGGACGCTCCGTCGCGGCGAACTGCTCGCCCGGTCCTGAGCCTGAACCGCCCGGGGTGCCTCAGTCCGGCGGTGCGAGCCCCGCCCAGCGCTCGAGCAGGCGCACCGTGGCGTACGTGCCGCGGTGGACGTCGACGAGGCGCACGTGCTCGTTCGGCGAGTGGACGCGGCTGCCGGGATAGCTCACGCCGATCATCGCGATCGGCAGCTCGAGTACCTCCACGAACGGGTGCAGGGGCCCCGATCCGCCGGACGAGACGATCACCACGGCCGGGGTGCCGTAGGCCTCCTCGAGCGCGTCGGCGGCGTGCCGGAGCCATGGATCGTCGGGATCGACGCGCGCCGGCCGCTCGGGCTCCTCGGCGAGGTTCACGACCACGTCCGAGAACCCTTCGCGTTCGAGGTGTTCGTGCAGCAGCGCCACGATCTCGAGCGGCTGCTGGTCGGGTACGAGCCGGAAGTCGAGCTTCGCGAGTGCGGTGGCGGGCAGCACCGTCTTCATCCCGGGACCGCCGTAGCCGGAGTGGAACCCGTTGACGTTGAGCGTCGGCTCGAGCTGCAAGCGCCGTTGGTACTCGGCACCCGTGGCGCCCCCCAGGAACCGTTCGACGCCGACGTGCTCGGCGAAGACGTCGTCGTCTCGCGGCGTGGCCTCGACGTAGCCGCGTTCCGCGTCCGTGGGTGGCCGCACGCGATCGTAGAACCCCTCGATCAGCACGCGCCCCTCCTCGTCGCGGAGGCCGGCGACCGCGCTGGCGAGGCGCCAGGCGGCATTCTGGACCACGGGCCCATTCGCCGAGTGTAGGTCCATGGCGGCCGTGCGCAGGCTGAGGTCGACGGTCGCGATGCCCTTGAGGCCGCACGTCAGGAGCGGGCGATCGTGGGCGTCGACGCCACCGAATTCCCAGATCCCGACGTCGGCGGCGAGCTGCTCGCGACGTTCCTCGACGTAGCGCACCATGTTCGGGGACCCGATCTCCTCCTCTCCCTCGACCACGAACACGACGCCGAAGGGCAGGTCGCCGTGCCGCTCGCGCAGCCACCTGAGCGCGATGATGCGCGACACGAGCTGTCCCTTGTCGTCGCTCGCACCGCGCCCGTAGAGGCTGCCGTCGCGCTCCGTGAGCGTGAAGGGGTCGCTCTCCCACAGGTCCAGCGGGTCGGCTGGTTGCACGTCGTAGTGGTTGTAGAAGAGGACGCTCGGCGCCCCGTGGACGCGGCGTTCGGCGAAGATCACGGGAGCGCCTTCGGTCTCGTGCGCGTGCGTGTCGAGGCCGAGCGCTTCGAGCTCGAGCACGAGCGCGTGCGCCATCTCGCTCTGTCCGCGCCCCTCGGCGCCCACGGAGGGTATGGCGACGAAGCGCGCGAGCATCGCGCGGTAGGCCTCTTCCAGATGGGGCGGCAGTGGGGTCATGCGCGCATGCTACCCCCGCACACGGAGGCGCCGGAGGTGCGGCGTCAGTCGAGCGGGAGCCGGTAGAAGCGCTCGAGCACGAGCATCTCCTCGCGGAACGTGCGCGTCTGGTCGTCCTCTTCGTCGCCTCTTTCCCAGCGCTGGAACATCATCTCCGTCTGGCTGCGGTGCGCCTTCAGCGCGCCGAGCTTGCGCTCCACCACGGAACGGACGTCGCAGTAGACGTGCGGTGGCCCGAGCTCGGCGCGGATCCGGTCGCGGTCCCCCACGGCGACGGCAAGCAGCTTGGGGCGCGGACCAGCGAATCGCTGCACCGCGAGGTGCGCAGCGTGCCCTAAGGAGTCGTGGTCGGGATGGACGGCGTGCCCGGGGAAGAACGTGATCACCGTGCTGGGGAGGAGCTCCTCGAGGTGGACGCTGATGCGCGCGGCCACCTCGTGGGGGTCCTCGAACTCGACGGTGCGGTCGCGCAACCCGAGCCAGCGCGCTTCGGCGCCGAGCACGGCGCAGGCATCGCGAAGCTCCTGCTGACGCACGTCGCGCATCGCTTCGCGCGTGGCGAAGAACGGTGACCCCATGCGCCGCCCCATGTCGCCGTAGGTGCCGCAGAGGAACGTGACGGGAACGTTCGCGTCGGAGCAGCGCGCCATGGTGCCGCCGGCGGCGAACGACTCGTCGTCGGGGTGTGGCAGCACCACGAGCAGATGGCGCTCGCCCGCCGGTACGAACTCCTCGAGTCCCTCGGTGAGGTGGTCGATGGGGGCGTTCAGGAGATCGAGTCGATGCACGTCGCTACTCCCTGAACGGCTGCGCCGAGAGCTGCAGCGCGACCGTGATGTTGCCTTCGGCGTCGTGACCGGCGAGGAGGAGCTCGTCGCGCTCGCTGACCTCGAAATCGGTGAGGCCCTCCGCGTAGATCCAGCCGCCGCTCGGGAGCTTGAGGCCGACGCGGTACGGACCCGGTCCGGTGATGGAGCCTCGTTCAGGACGCACGGGAGCGTTCCGGACGAAGGCGATCACCGGCGTGCGCTTCTCCGGCCCGAGGGCGGTGTAGGAACCGGTGGTGGTTTCGAGGTGCATGAACAGGTCGTGACCGACCCTGCGCTCGAGTTCGGCTTGGACGGTGCTCACGTCGATCGGGACCACGGATCTCCTCCGACGCCGCGCGTCGTGCGTGGCGTAGCCGAGTCTACCGCGCGTGCCGAACGACCTCGAGTGGGTGATCGAGTTCATGGCGGTGGCACCTCCGGCCCGAGGCGCTGCAGCCCCTCACGGCGCGCCCAGCGAGCGGCGAGCGAATCCGACGACGACGCGTCGCACCAGGCGAGATCGCGCTGGAGGGAGACGAGTCCGTCCACGTCGGCCTCGGCCAGGAAGGGCGAGGGAGCCGCGTCGGTGTGCGCCGTGAGGTGAAGGCGTTCACGAGCGCGCGTCCAGGCCACGTAGGCGAGGCGCCGCTCGTCGTCGCCGAGCGTTCGGGGGAAGGTCCCGAGCACCTGCCCCGGCACGATCACGACGTCCCACTCGAGCCCTTTGCTGCGATGCGCGCTCGTGATCGTGAGGGCGTCGTGGCGATCGTGCGCGATGCCAGCGCGCCACGCCGCGAAGTGCTCGAGCCACACCGAGAGCGGTGCGTCCGGGTCGCCCCAGACGCGCTCCGCAGCCGCCTTCACGACCACGTCGAGTGCCTGGGAGCCGACGTCGGTTCGGGGCCAGCGGCCGACCGTGGCCGCCGCCGCCGCCAGCGCGCCTCTGGCGGCGGTGGTCACACTCGCCTCCGCGACGCTCGCGAGCGCGCGCTCGAGCGTTGCGAAGCGGCCTCGGTCGCCCCGTCCGAAGGCGGCAGCGAGGGCGGCGCCGGGGGGGAGGGCTCCGGAGCCGGGAGGCGTGGAGGCATCTGCCTCGCCTTCGGCCGCCGCGACCCGGCGCACGAGTCGGGCGGCGTCGGCGGGCGCCACGC
>JACCWH010000034.1 GCA_013697735.1 Trueperaceae bacterium
GTGGTGGCGCCACCACGGCTCCCGTCGCGCAGGATCCCGCACCTCCCCCCTTCTCGGCACGGACGGCGGACCCCCTCGTCGGCACCTTCAGCGACGGCGACGTAACACTCGAGGTGCAGACCGTCTCGGGGGAGTACGTCGCCGAGATCCACTCCGGGGGCGAGACGTACCAGATCGAGATGGGCGCGGCCACGACCGGGCTCGCCGGCCGCTTCATGAGCGGCGGTTTCGCCTACGACTTCACCGCCGACTTGCACGGCGACGTCATGATCCTCACGACCGGCGGCACCACATACCGTCTGCAGCGGCGTGGAGATCCCTTCGGCACGCCGACGGACGCGACGTCCCCGGGCTCCGGGGCGCCGGAACTCCTCGCGGTGGGGCCGCACGCATCGCTCCGGCGCGACGACGCGGTGGCATTCATCGAGGCGTTGGAGTTCGTGCTCTCACAACTCGGGTATCCCTACCGTTTCGATGGCGCCGAGCGTGAGGAGGCGATCGAGCTGCTCGCGCAGGCGTTCCCGCACGCATCGCACCACGATCAACTCGTACTCGCCGATGCGCGCACGATCTGGGAGCGCGTGCAGGTGGGGTGGTCCGCCGCAAGCGAGCGAGAGCAGCGCGAGTTCGCGCTGGGCGTGCTCATCCTGGCGTTCGGCGAGGAGACGGTGCGTGGGTGGGTCGGCGCGACCGGATCCGGGGGCGGCGCCACACTCGGGGGCGGCGCCGGCTGCTCCACGTTCGAGGAGTGCACGAGCCGCTTCGTGGACGAACGGACGTGGACCGACACGTTCAACTCGCAAGGCTGCTGGGCGGCGGCGGGATGCGACAGCTACGACGGCTCGACGGGCTCCTTCACGTTCTCCGACGACTACTGAGGGGCGTCGTCCGAGGAGCGTCGCCGAGGACCGTTGCCGACGCACGCAGCGGACGCGGCCGCTACGGCTCCTTCGAGGTGTCGAGAATGCGAACGCGGTTGCCGGAGGGGTCGTCGAAGGCCGCGTAGCGCCCCGGCGGTATGTCCTGCGGAACAACGACGAAGGCCATCTCCTCCGCGTGCTCGGCGTAGAACGCGTCGACGCTGTCGACCACGAAGATCGGGCCGGGCTTCCCTACCTCCGTGGGGTCTTGCTCGAGCATGATCTGCACGTCACTGTCGGGAATGTCGAGACCCGCCACGAACTCACCCTCCTGCCACACCTGTTCGAAGCCGAGCAGGTCACGGTAGAGGGCGAGTGCCTCGGCGAGGTCGGTCACGGGCACGTAGACGAAGGACAGTTGCATGGCGTCTCCTCAGAGCACCACGGTAGCGCGTCCCCGGCTCCGGGCGAGTGGCGTCCGAGGAGCGCGTCGGCGCGGGAGGAAGTTCGCGGTCGACTTGCGACATCGCCTGGTCCCACGTGACCACAACGCGCTAGGCTGGTGGGTACGGGAGGCGCTGGTCATGTGCGGACGCTATACGCTCTACCACGACGAGGAGGACCTCACGACCCTCTTCGAACTCGACACGTTCGAACCCGTGCGCCGCTACAACATCGCCCCCACACAGGTGGTCCCCATCGTTCGGGCCGCCGACGGCGCTCGCGAACGGCTCGACGCTCGCTGGGGTCTGCTGCCGCGCTGGGTGAAGGACCCGAGCACGTTCAAGACCCTCCTCTTCAACGCCCGTGCCGAAACGGCCGCCGAAAAGCCGAGCTTTCGCGACGCCATGCGACGGAACCGATGCGCGGTACCAGCGAGCGGCTTCTACGAGTGGGCGAAGCGCGACGGTACGAAGCGGCCGCACCACGTGGTGCGACGCGACGGCGCTCCCATGATCCTCGCCGGCCTCTACGCCGTGCATCCCGAGGTCGGAGCGACGTTCGCGGTGCTCACCACGAGCCCGAACGCGCGCATGCAGGAGATCCACGACCGCATGCCCGTGATACTCGAACCGGGCGACCTCGAACGCTGGCTCGATCCCAGGAACGACGACACCGAAGCGCTCGCCGATCTGCTGCAGCCGATCGCGAGCGAGGAACTCGAGCTCTACGAAGTCGGCAAGGGCGTCGGGAATGC
>JACCWH010000058.1 GCA_013697735.1 Trueperaceae bacterium
CCGTCGGCGAGCATGCGGCCCCAGGTGACGGTCGGCGGTTGCACACCGAGCCCGAGGAACGACAGCGACGCCTCGAGGATGATGACCGTGGCGACGTTGAGGGTGCCGACCACCAGGATCGGCGCGATCACGTTGGGGAGGATGTGCCTGATGATGATCAGGGGTACGCGCTGCCCGCTCGCGCGCGACGCTTCGACGAACTCGCGGCGCTTCATCGAGAGGACCTCGGCCCGGACCACGCGGGCGAAGGTCGTCCAGTTGATGCCGCCGATCACCAGCACGAGGATGGTGAGACTCGGACCGAAGGCGAACAGGACCGCGAGGTAGAGGATCACGTTCGGGATGGCGATGATGGTGTCGACCACGCGCGAGATGATGGTGTCGGTCCACCCACCGAAGTAGCCGGCGAGCGTGCCGAGCGTGATGCCGATCGTGGCGGCGAGGAGCACGCCGAGTGCGCCGACCACGAGCGCCACGCGCGTTCCGAAGATCAGGCGACTCAGGATGTCGCGTCCGAGGTGATCGGTGCCGAGGAGGTGCGCGGTGTCGCCCGTGATCCAGGCCGGCGGGGACAGGCGTTGCAGGAGGTTGGGCGCGGTGGGCGCGTGCGGTGCGATGAACGGGGCGAAGATCGCCATCAGTACGAACAGGGTGAGCGTGCAGAGGCCGAACGTCGCCGTCGGGCTCGCGAAGAGTTGCCGCATGCCATTTCGGATACCGGACCGGGAGGCGCTCACGCGTACTGGATCCGGGGGTCGATGAGCGAGTAGAGCAGGTCGACGAGTAGGTTAGCGAGCATCACGACCACCGATGCAACGATCACGACCGTCTGGATGATCGCCATGTCGCGCGAGTTGATCGCCTGGATCGCCAGCAAACCGATTCCGGGCCAGGCGAAGACCTGTTCCGTGACCACCGCGCCCGCCATGAGCGACGCGACCTGAAGACCGAGCACCGTCACGTACGAGAGCAGCCCGTTGCGCAGGGCGTGCTTGGTGAGCACCGTGCGGCGGCGGAGTCCCTTGGCCGTGGCGGTGCGCACGTAGTCTTGGTTGAGCACCTCGAGCAGGCTGGAGCGCATGAGGCGGGTCAATAGGGCCGCGAGCGCCGTGCCGAGGGCGAACGCCGGCATGATCACGTGCGCCGGCGTGCCGCGCCCCGAGACCGGGAACCACCCGAGCTGCACGCCGAAGATGAGGATCAGCATGATGCCGAGCCAGAAGTTCGGCATCGCCTCGCCGATCACCGAGAGTGTCGAGGCGACGCGGTCGGGCCAGCGGTTGCGGTTGGTCGCCGCGACGATACCCGCCGGGAGCGAGATGAGGACGGCGACGAGGAGCGCGGCTCCGGCGAGTTGCAGCGTCGCGGGTAGCCGCTCGATCGTGATCTCGAAGGCGCTCTGGTTGCGGAAGCGGAGCGACATGCCGAAGTCGCCCTGCAGGAGATTCCCGAGATAGACGAAGTACTGCTCCATCACCGGCCTGTCTAGGCCGAGCGAGCGGCGGAGCAGGTCGATCTGCTCCTGCGAGGCGTCGTCAGGGAGCATGATCGCGACCGGGTCGCCGGAGGCCCGAACGAGCAGGAAGACGATGAGCGTGATGCCGAGTACGACCGGCACCATCTGCAAGAGACGTCGAAGGATATAGGCCGTCATGGATCAGTGTGCACCGTTCGTTGGGGGGCGATTTGGGGCGGGGTCGGACCGGTGTGGTGGTCCGACCCCGGCGGATCGGTTGGCGCCTAGTTCGCGGGCGTCGCTTCGAACATCCAGAGCATGCCGTCGGCGCGCGGCGTCCACTCGACGTCACTGCTGACGCCGACGAGGTCCTGACGCTGGAAGAGCGTGATCCAGGGGCGCTCCTCGGCGACGATGTCGGTCGCTTCGTGGAGCATCTCGGCGCGGGCCGTCGGGTCGACCTCGGTCTCGGCGGCGTTCATGAGTTCGTCGAAGCGCTCGTTGCACCAGCCGACGCGGTCGTCGTACTGGCCGCCGCAGAGCAGCGCGCGCATGGCGAACCAGTTGTCGCCGAAGGAGTTGCCGAGTCCGGTGACGACCATGTGCTCGAAGGCGCCGGCGTTCCAGACGGTCGAGGAGTAGGCGCTGAACTCGCGGATGTCGACGTTCGTCGAGAAGCCGACCTCCTCGAGCATCACACCGACGATCTCGGTGAGCTCCGCGCCGAGCGCGAAGCGGCCCGAGGCGCCGTACATGTTGATCGTCAGTTCGCCCGGGGCGTAGCCGGCTTCGGCGATGAGCTCGCGCGCTCGCTCGGGGTCATAGTTGTTGACGCCGAAGTAGCGGTCGATGGGTGCGGCCGAGATGCCGGGGTTGAGGCGCGCCGCCGTCGGCACGCCGAGTCCCCCCATGAGTCCGTCGACGAGCAGGTCGCGGTCGATGGCGAGGTCGATCGCCTCGCGGATGAGGGGGTCGGCGGTCTCGGTCCCCTCGCGCACGTTGAACACCACCATCATCACGAAGTTGCTCGGCGCCAATTCGACGCGCGCCGCGTTGCTCGTGCCGATGCGGTCCTGGTCCTGTTCGGGGATGTTGGTGATGATGTCGACGCCGCCGGTCATGAGCTCGGCCACGCGCGTGGAGTCCTCGGGGATCGTGCGGTGGAGCAGGGTGTCGAAGGCGGGGCGGCCGCGCCAGTGGTCGTCGAAGGCCGCCATCTCGATCTCCTGGTCGCGGATCCAGTTCACGAACTGGAACGGACCCGTGCCGATCGGCGCGGTGGCGAAGGCTTCCCAGCCGACGCGCTCGACGTAGTCCTTCGAGACGATGCCCGAGCCGACGCGGCTGATGCGGTTGACGAGCAACGGATCGGGTCCGTCGGTGTGGATGACGATCTCGTGGTCGGAGACGACCTCGACTTCGCGGATCTGTCGGTAGTTCACGAACTCCGCGAGGCCGTCGTCGCCGGCGAGGCGCTCGAGTGTGAACTTGACGTCCTCGCCCGTGAAGGGGGTGCCGTCGTGGAAGACCACGCCCTCGCGCAGGGTGAAGCGCCAGGCGTCATCGGCGATGGGTTCCCACGACGTCGCGAGGCCGGGCTCGAACTCGCCGTCGACGCTCTTCCAGACGAGGTAGTCGAAGAGGTTGACGAGCACCGCCTCCATGGCGGCATTCGAGTGACCGTGGGGATCGAAACCCGGCACGTCGATCCCTTGCGATACGACGAGTCGCTGTCCGAACGCCATGGAGAGCGCGAGGAGCAGCGTGGCTGCGAGCGTGAGTAGCGGCATCTTGAAACGGGTCATGGGATCCTCCTCGAGAGGTGGCGGGCGCTATGGGGGGTGGCGGGCGTTGGGCGGTGCGGGGCGGTGGTCACACGGTGGCCTCCTGGGCGAACTCGGCCGTGACGCGCGCGAGCAGCGTCGGGTCGGTGAAGAGGTCGTTGGCGGTGAGCGCGAGCGCCGTCGCGGCGATGCCGACGGCGCGCAGCCCGTCGGGGCTGGCTGCAGCCACGGCGAACTCGGGTGTGTGGGCCGAGGTCCCTTCGGCGACGATGGCGACGTAGGGATGGATTGCGGGGAGGGTCTGACTGAGGTTGCCGAAGTCCGACGATCCCACACCGCCCACGGAGAGCGGTTGCAGCACGCGCTCACCCTGGTGTTCGAGGTGGGCACCGAAGCGCTCGGCGAGCGCGCCGTTCACGCGTCGCTCGGCGTAGGCGAGACCGTCCTCGAACGTGACCGTGGCGCCGACGGAGGTGGCCGCGCCGGTCGCGCAGGCCTTCACGCGCTCGAGGAGCTCCTGCACGTACTCGAAGCGCCGGTGGCGCACGCTGAACTTCGCCTCGGCGAATGCCGGCGTGATGTTGGCGGCTTCGCCGCCGTTCGTGATGATGCCGTGGATGCGCGTCTCGTCGCGGACGTGCTGCCGCAGTGCGTTGATCGCGTTGAAGGTCTGGATGCAGGCGTCGAGCGCGTTGATGCCGACGTGCGGTGCGGCGGCGGCGTGGGCGGCCCGGCCGTGGAAGCGCATGGTCACGCGCGCAGCGGCGAGTGACCCACGTGTCGTCATGGTGCGCCCGCCGGGATGGAACATCATGGCGGCGTCGACGCCGTCGAAGACGCCCTGGTCGAGCATGATGATCTTGCCACCGCCCCCCTCCTCCGCGGGCGTGCCCACGACGAGGAGCTCGCCGGCCGTTGCGTCGGAGCGCCTTCGGAGTGCGCGCGCCGCGCCCATGCATGCCGCGCTGATGAGGTTGTGTCCGCAGGCGTGCCCGAGACCCGGGAGTGCGTCGTATTCGGCGAGGAGCGCGATGCGTGGACCGCCGGGGCCGAAGCGGTGCCGCGCCACGAAGGCGGTGTCGAGGCCGGCGACACCCTCGTCGACGTCGAAGCCGTCCTCGCGGAGCATGTGCGCGAGCTTCGCCGCCGATCGGTGCTCCTCGAAGGCGGTCTCTGGGTGGGCGTGGAGGTCGAGCGCGAGGTCGCGGAGCTCGTCGCGTTGCGCGTCGACGGCGGCCGCGATCGCCGCGGGTGCGGCGCGGAGCGTTTCGGCCGTCACGAGATCGGCCGGGTGCGGCTACGGTTCGTGTCCATGCGACCACCTTCCGGAGGGCGTCGTTGCACTGTGCGCAACGACGTTGCGAAATCGGTTATGCTCCAGTCAACACCACGACGCTGCGGCTTGTCAAACGCGGCGAGAGGAACGGTGAAGGGTGGCCCACAAGGATGGCGTCGCAGCCGTCGATCGGGCGTTGTCGCTGCTCGAGGCGTTCGACGACGGCGTGGGCGCACTCTCCCTCGCGGAGCTCGCGGCGCGCACCGGCCTGGTGAAGAGCACCGTGCTCCGTCTCGCCGCGTCGCTCGAGCGTGCCTCGTTCCTGCAGCGGCGAGACGACGGCGCCTTCCGTCTCGGCCCGGCGCTCGTCCGGCTCGGCGCCCGGTATCAGGCGGTCTTCGGCCTCCGCGACCACGTCATGCCCGTGCTCGAACGCCTCGCGGCCGAGACAGGCGAGAGCGCCTCGTTCTACGTCCGCGACGGCGACGTGCGGGTCTGCCTCCACCGCGTCCATTCGATGCAGCATCAGCTCCTGCACTTCGTGCAGATCGGGCGTCAGTTCGCTTACGACACGGGCGCCTCGGGGCGCGTGATCGCGGCCTTCACGGATCCCGACGGCGACGCCGAGCTACGTCGCCGCCTCGTCGCCCGCTCCGTGCGCGACCGGACGATCCTGCAGAGCGCGGCCGTCGCCGCCCCGGCGTTCGAGGCGGCGGGCGCGTTCGTCGGCGCGGTCAGCCTCGCGGGGCCTTCCGTGCGCTTCACGGACACCGCGCTCCCGCGGCTCGAGGAGGCGGTCTTGGGCGCTGCGGCCGAGGTCACTCGGTCGTTGGGGGGGCCGAGCGAGCGGTTCGAGCTCGCGCTGCCCGCTCGCGCGGGCGTCACCGAGCCCGCTGGGCGCTAGTTCTTCTTGGCGCTCGCGCGATCCACGAGGTCCTGCACGGAGACGACGGTCCCAGCGTGCACGGCTTCGAAGCTCGGCGAGGTGAGGTAGGTCTTGAGGAGGTCGAACGCGTGCATCACCACCTCCGCGTCCTCGTCGTCGAAGAGGACGATCTCGTGGCCGGACGCCAAGAAGCCGACGAGTTCGCTGTAGGCCGGCTCGAGCTCGCCCGCCGCGACCTCCTCGGCCGGAGCGTCCTCCGCGAAGACGTCGAGGACGTCGAGGTATTCCACGTTGTCGAGGTTGAGGAGCTGTCCGTCCGCGCTCAAGAGCCAGGTGGGCATGGCCGGATCATACCGCCGTCGTCGGAGCGCGCCGGCGCGCACCACGCCGGCATCACACCCTGTGGTCGAGCCGATCGCGGAAGCCGTCGGAGAGGAATTGCAGGGCCAACGCCGCCGACGCGAGGACGAGGCCCGGCCCGACGGCCGCCCACGGCTGCCTCGTCAAGAACGAGCGCGCGTCCTGGAGCACGTTTCCCCACGATGGCGTGGGCAGCGGTACGCCGAGGCCGAGGAACGACAGCGACGCCTCGACGAGCAAGAACGTCGCCATGGTGGAGGCCGCTTGCACCGCCAAGGCCCCGACGAAGTTCGGAAGTGCGTGCCGGAACAGCAGCCGTGGTCGCGAGGCGCCGAGCGCCTCGCCGGCGAGGACGTAGTCACGTTGGAGTTCGCTGCGCGTGAACGCACGCACGAGCCGGAAGTAGAGCGGCGAACCCGCCACGCCGAGCGCGAGCACCGTTTGCCAGACGCCGCCGCCGAGGATGGTGACGAGCAACAGCACCAACAGGAAGCCCGGGAACGCCAGCAGAGCGTCGAACGCGCGCGTCAGCACCACGTCGACGGCGCCGCGCAACCCCGCCGCGCTCAGCCCCGTGAGAAGCCCGAGCAGCACCGCCAGCACCGTCGCGCCGCCGGCGATCGCGAGCGAGACGCGGCCGCCGGCGAGGGAGCGAGCGAGCACGTCGCGACCGAGGTTGTCGGTGCCGAGCATGTGCTCCGGGGAGGGGGGCGCGTAGCGGAGGGTGTAATTCGGGCGTATGGGATCGAACGGGACGAGCGTCGGTCCGATCGTCGCCGACAGCACGATGAGCACCGCCAGGAGCACGCCGAGTCGGACGCGCGTCACTCGTACCTCAAGCGTGGGTCGGCGGCGATCTGCAGCAGGTCGGCGAGCCAGTTGACGCCGATGTAGATGGTCACCGCCAGGATCGTGACGCCCTGGACCACCGGGTAGTCGCGCGCGCCGATCGCCCCGAGGAGCGTCAACCCGAGTCCCGGGAGGCCGAACACCTGCTCGACCACGATCGTTCCGGTGAGGAGCCCACCGAGCTCGAGCGCCAGGAGCGGCAGGAGCCCGGGAAAGGCGTTCGCCGCCACGTGGCGCGTCACGCGGCGCGCGGGCAGACCCTTCGAGCGTGCCGTGCGGGTGTAGTCCGCTCCCAACTCCTCGAGCAGCCGGGCGCGCGCGAGTCGAGCCATCTGGGCAGCGCGCGGGATGGCGAGCGTCACCGCCGGAAGCACCAGGTGCCAGAGCCGCACCCCGACGTCGCCCGCCACCGGGTAGCCGATCACGGGGAACGCGCCGAACTGCACGGCGAATATCAGGATCAACAGGAACCCGAACCAGAACTCCGGCAGCGCCAGGCCGATCGTGGTGAAGCCGAGCGTGGCGTTGTCGAGCGGGCTCCCAGGGTGTCGGCCGGCGAGGAGCCCGAGCCCGAGTCCGATGGCGAGTGCGAGCACGAAGGCGAAGGAGGCGAGCGCGAGCGTGACCGGGAGGCGATCGCGGAGCACCTCCGCCACCGGGCGGCGCTCGCGGATCGAGCGGCCGAGATCACCCCGCACCACACCGCTCCAGTAGACGCCGAACTGGACGGCGACGCTCTGGTCGAGGCCGAGCTGACGACGCAGCGCGTCGACCTGCGCCTCGGTGGTGTCGAGCCCGCCGAGGATGGCGGCTGCGTCGCCGGGGAGCGCGCGCATCGCCACGAACACGAGCGAGAGCACCACCACCATCGTGATGACGACGCTCAGTGCTTGGGAGAGGAGGAATCGCAGCATCAGAGGCGGGGCCCACGGGCGGCATGGCGGTCGAACGGTCGGTGCCGCGAAACGTCGGCGGCGTGACGCGGCACCGGCATCACGCGAGCTCGATCAGTCGACGCGCAACGAGCGCAGGTCGAAGGTGTCGAGCAGGGGCGTGATCCAGAAGCCGTCGACGTCCGCCGCGCGGGCGAACGTGGTGAAGGGCGTGCCGATGTAGATGAACGGCGGCTCGTCGTGCAGCGCCGTGAGCACGGCCGCGTAGAGTTCGGCCCGCTCGCCGGGGTCGCTGATGACCGCAGCCTCCTGCACCATCGCTGCCACCTCGGCGTTCTCGTACCCATGGTAGGTACGGTCGCGCTCACCGTAGCCGCCCAGGCGTCCGCTGGCGTCGAGCTTTCCGGTGTGCCCGATCACCGTCATGTCGAAGTCGCGGTCGTTGGCGTAGATCTCGCCGAGCCAGACGCCCCACTCCACCACCCGGATCTCGACGGTCACGCCGACGTCGCCGAGCATGTCCTGGATGACCTGTCCGGCCGTGATGTGCGTGTCGTAGGGCTGCGGCAGCGCCATGTCGAGCGTCCAGTCGTCGGGCACGCCCGCCTCGGCAAGCAACTCGCGCGCGCGCTCGGGATCGTAGCCGTACGGCTCGATCGTGTCGGGAAGCCAGGGGCTGCCGGCTTCCATGAAGGTGCCGACCGGGAAGCCACCACCGTAGGCGACCTCCATCACGGTGTCGGTATCGACCGCGAGGTTCAGCGCCCTGCGGACGCGCGGATCCTCGAGGTAGGGGCGGCGGGTGTTGAGCGCGGACACGAGTACCAGGCCCGATGGCCCCTGCTCGAGGACGAATCGCGGATCGGACTCGATCGTGGGCCAGTCGACGGCGGCGACGTCGACGGCGATGTCGAACTCGCCGGTCTGCAGCCCCTGGAACTGCACCGAGGTGTCGGCGACGTAGCGGATCACGACCTCCTCGACCTCGGGTTCCCCCGCGTGGTAGTCGGGATTCGCCGTGAGGCGGACGAAGGAATCGCGCACCCACTCCGCGAAGACGTACGGGCCCGTGCCCACGGGACGGTTGCCGAAATCGTGGTCGGCCTCGATGAGCTCCGAGGGGACGATCGCACCCCAGCCGCTCGCGAAGGAGGCGAGCAGGGCGGGCGCCGGTGCGTCGAGCGTGAGTTCGACGGTGAGCGCGTCGGGGGTGGCCACGTCGACGATCATGGCGAACTCGTTCGCCTTCGGTGAACCCTCCGCCTGCAGCCGGGTGATCGTCGCGGCGACGTCGGCCGAATCGAACTCGCTGCCGTCATGGAAGAGGACGCCCTCGCGCAGAACGAAGGCGAGCATCAGACCGTCCTCGGAGACGGTCCACGAGTGCGCGAGGCCGGGCACGATGACGCCACTCTGGTCGGGCTCGACCAGGGTGTCGTAGATCGACTTCATCGTCTGGAACGACGACGTCGCCGAGGTGACGTGGGGATCGAGCGTCTCGGGTTGGGCGGAGGTGGCGATCGTGACCGTGCGCGCGAACGCACTGCCGACGAGCAGCGCGACCACGAGCGTGGCCACCACGAGAGGCGTGCGGAACGGGTGCTGCATGGAGATCCTCCTTGTACGGCCCACCGTCGGGGTCGCGAGTGTCGCTGAGCGCGTGCGCTCGTGGTGTGCGGTCATCCGCTTCAGCCTACCGGCTCCGGCGCGGTGTGGACGCCGTGTACGTGTCGACGCTCGCCGCAGCGACGCTACGCTCAAGGATAGCGGCTCCGCGTCACGGCCCGGTCAAGGGTGGGTCCGCGACCCGACGCCCGAGACCGCCCACGCTGCGGCGAACGCGAGCGCGGCGAGCACCCCGATCGCGACGGCGTCGCTCCCGGTCAGGGTCACGGCCGCTCCCACGGCGACGGGGGCGGCGGCGCGAGCCGCGGTCCCGTAGATCATCAGCCGCCCGGCGATGGCGCCGTAGTGCACCGACCCGAACGACTCGGCCACGAGCGCGGCTCGCGCCGGTGTGATGGCGCCGAACCCGGCCCCGAAGAGCACCACGAACGCGCCGACACCCCAGGCACCCGGTACCAGCAGGAGGCTCGCGAGGCCGAACGCCTGCAGCACGAAGATCGACGCCGTCACCATGCCCCTCGGATAGCGCGCCCCGAGCGGGGTGAAGATCAATCGGCCCGGAAGCGCCATCACCCCCAGCGCGGCCGCGGCGCCCGCTGCCTCGAGCGGGTCGAGGCCGCGCCGGAGCAGGATCGGCACGAGGTGGACGCCGAGCGCGAGGATCACGGCCATCGACGCCGCGAACGCGATCGTGAGGCGTCGGAAGTCGGCCGATGCGAACGCCTCTCTAGGCGTCGCGGAGGGGCGCGCCGCGACGTGGCGCGCTGTGCCCTCCGGAGCGCCATCGACGCCCTGGCCGACGTCGGATGGGCGGTGGCGGAGGACGAGCGCGTGGAGCGGGAATGTGACGAGCACCTGCACCAGCGCGAGCACGCGCAGGGCGTCACGCCAGCCGAGCGACTCGACCAGCGCGGCCGCTACAGGTATGAAGATGACGCTCGCGAAGCCCCCGACGAATGTCAGGAGTGTGAGCGCCGCGCTCCGCCGGCGCTCGAACCAGAGCGCGATCACGGCGAACGCCGGCTCGTAGAGCACGGCGGCCGACGCCACCCCCATCCCGGCGAAGACCAGGTAGAACGCCGACGGCGTCTCCACGAACGACCAGGCCATGAGGAGTGCGCCCGCGAGCAGCGACCCGCCGCTCATCAGCAGCCGCGCTCCGTGGCGGTCGACGAGGCCACCGACGAGGGGCGCGCAGAGGCCCGAGATCAGGAGCGAGAGCGAGTAGGCCCCCGTCACGCTCGCCGTCGACCAGCCGAGCGTCTCGCGCATCGGCGTGACGAACACCGTGAAGGCGTAGTAGAGGATGCCGAAGGAGACGGTCTCGGTGATCGCGAGCGCTCCGACGATGCGCCAGCCGTAGTATCCACGCACGCGTCGCGGCACGCGACCATCGTACGGCGCACCTCCAGCAGGGGCGTCTCCGCGTGCGAGACGGCCCGGGTCAGCGTTCCGAGAGACGGCATCTCCTAGCGTGTGCCCATGCCGCTCGCACTGCGCGTCACCCTCACCGCCATCGTCTGGTCCGTCGCGATCGCGACGCACCTGATGCTCAGCGTCGCTGCGGGTGGCGCCATCGTGCTCGTGAGCCTCTTGGCGATCGCCGCCACCGCCTGGTTGTGGGGCGGCGCCGTCGGCCTCGCCGTCGGTGTCGCCGTCGGTGCGGCCGAAGGCGACCTCATCCGCACCCAGCTCGCGATCGGCGCGCTCCCGGAGCTCGTACGGGCGGGCCACCTCTTCGTGCCGGTGACGTTCGGGCTCATCGGCCTCGCGCTCGGCAGCACGTCGACCCTGCGGCGCCAGATCCGCGTCCACCGCGACGCCTCGGATCGCGCCCAGTACGACGTGCTCACGGGCCTCCTCAACCGTTCGACGTTCGAGGCACGCCTCGAGGAGTGGATGCGGACGGCCGCGGCTGATCGCCCACCGATGTTCGCCGTGCTCTTCGTCGATCTCGACCGCTTCAAGTTCGTGAACGACACGTTCGGCCACGACGTCGGCGACCACCTCCTCCGTTCGATCGCCCGGACCCTGCGTGACAACGTCCGCGACGAGGACATCGTCGCCCGCGTGGGCGGCGACGAGTTCGTGATCGCGCTGCGAGGCCTCCGCGACCGCGAGACGGCGGCGGTCATCGCCGAGAAGCTCGTCAAGTTGCTCAGTGCACCGTTCGACGTCGACGGTCGCGCGATCACGGTGTCGGCCTCCATCGGCATCGCGGTCTACCCTCGCGACGGGGAGAGCGTCACCGCCCTCACCAAGAGTGCCGACTACGCCATGTACGCCGTGAAGTCCGGCGGCAAGAACGCCTTCAACTTCTCGACCGCCGAGATGCGCGTCAGCCAAACGCGCCGCCTCGACCTCGAGCGGGCGCTTCGCAACGCCCTCCACGACAACGAGCTCGAGCTCGTCTACCAGCCTCAGGTCTCACTCGACGACGGCAGGCTCGTCGGGCTCGAGGCACTCCTGCGCTGGAACAGCCGTGAACTCGGGCTCGTGTCGCCCACGGAGTTCATCCCCATCGCCGAAGAGGCGGGCCTCATCGTTCCGATCGGCCACTGGCTGCTGCGGGAGGCGTGCTTCCAGATCCGGACGTGGCAGGCATACGGCTTCGCCGACCTCAAGGTGGCCGTCAACGTGTCCACCTTGCAGTTCCGCCAGCCCGAGTTCCTCAAGCAGGTGACGGAGGCCGTCGCGGACTCCCGCATCGACCCCGCGATGCTCGAGATCGAGATCACCGAGAGCGTGCTCATCGACCAGTTCGAGCTCGCCGTCCAGACGCTCCGGCGGCTCGACCGCATGGGTGTGCGTACGGCCCTCGATGACTTCGGCACTGGCTACTCGTCGCTCGCCTACCTCCAGCGCCTCCCCATCGGCACGCTCAAGATAGACCGGAGCTTCATCGCCGGCCTGACGCTCTCGCCCACCGGTCAATCCGGAAGCGTGGTGCCGATCATCGACGCGATGACCGCCATGGGACGCAAGCTCGGCAAGACGATCGTGGCCGAAGGGGTCGAGACCGAGGCGCAGGCCCGGTATCTCGCCCAGATCGGCGTCGATCGCGCGCAGGGCTACCTGTACAGCAAGCCACTCACCGCCGCGAAAGCGGACGCCTTGCTCCGTGGCCTCGTGCGTGCAGGCTCCGCAGCCAAGCGCCCATCCTCGCGACCAGTAACGTCGAATTCGGACGCGATCGTGTTGATGCGCGACTGAAGGTCTCGTCGGCTCCGTCCGAGCCCTCGGCTAGACTCGTCGGAGGGTCACCCGCTCAGGCAGGGTGGCGCGGAGGGAGCAACCCATGCCCGACAAGGCGGACATCGGACTCATCGGCTTGGCCGTGATGGGTCAGAACCTCGTGCTCAACATGGCGGACCACGGCTACACCGTCGCGGTGCACAACCGCACCGGCTCCGTGACCGACGCCTTCTTGCGCGGAAGCGCCGCCGGCGCGAGCGTGGTGGGCGCCGGCAGCGTCGAGGAGCTCGTGGGGCTGCTCGCCCGCCCGCGCCGCGTGATGCTCATGGTGCAGGCCGGTAAGGCCGTCGACGCCGTGCTCGGAGCGCTCGTGCCGCTGCTCGACGAGGGCGACATCGTGATCGACGGCGGCAACTCCCACTACGACGACACCGCGCGGCGCGAGCGCGAGCTCGCCGAGCACGGCGTGCACTTCCTCGGAACGGGCGTCTCCGGCGGCGAGGAGGGCGCGCGAACGGGCCCGTCGATCATGCCCGGCGGCCCGCACGTGGCCTGGGAGGCTGTCAAGGACGTGCTCCAGGCCATCTCGGCCAAGGTCGACGGCGAGCCGTGCTGCGAGTGGATGGGCGAGGACGGCGCCGGTCACTTCGTGAAGATGGTCCACAACGGCATCGAGTACGGCGACATGCAGCTCATCGCCGAGGCGTACCACCTCATGGACGTCTGCCTCGGGCTCGACGCGAAGGCGATGCACGACACCTTCGCACGATGGAACGAGGGCGTGCTCGACTCCTACCTCATCGAGATCACCCGCGACATCCTCGGCACCTACGACGACGAGGGAAACCTCGTGCTCGACTCGATCCTCGACCGCGCCGGGCAGAAGGGGACCGGGCGCTGGACGGTGGTCGGTGCACTCGAGCAGGGGCAGCCCGTGACGCTGATGACGGAGGCGGTCTTCGCGCGCTCGCTCTCCGCGCTCAAGGACGAGCGGGAGCGGGCGGCGCGCGTGCTGCCCGGACCCTCCCAGCGGCCGCAGCTCGACGCCCAGTCCGTGCTCGCCGACCTCGAAGCGGCGTTGTACGCGAGCAAGATCGTCTCCTACGCGCAGGGCTACATGCTGCTTCGCTCCATGGCGGCGGAGCGCGGGTGGTCGACCGATCCCGGCGTCACGGCGCGTATCTGGCGTGGCGGCTGCATCATCCGCTCGCGCTTCCTGAAAGACATCACGGCCGCGTACGAGGCCGAGCCGGAGCTCGAGAACCTCATGCAGGTGCCGTTCTTCGCTGCTGCGTTGGCGGCCGCTGACGGCGCCTGGCGGCGGGTGGTCGCGGCGGCCATCGCCGCGGGTATCCCCACCCCCGCGATGAGCTCTGCACTCGCGTTCTACGACGGCTACCGGAGTGCCCGGCTGCCGGCGAATCTGATCCAGGCGCAGCGCGACTACTTCGGGGCGCATACGTACGAGCGGGTCGACAAGCCGCGGGGGGAGCACTTCCATACGGACTGGATCGGCAGTGGGGGTGGGGTGACGTCGAGGACGTACGAGGCGTAGGGGCTCCGGCCTGGCGGCCGTGGCTCGTGCTCGCCCTCGTCGCCTTCCTCCTCGGGGCTCCGACACGGTATCGAGGGCGCGCCGCGCACTCGTGATGGAGGCACCTGCGTGTCATTGGCCCGTGTGATGTCGCCATTCTTCCTGACGCGCCGATCTGTGCGGGAGCGTTGCCCAATCGTGGTCTACACTCGGCACGTCGGATCGTGCCATAGATCCTCGGGCTGCGACCGTGGACTCAGCGTGCGAGCGCTGAACCTAGGATGCATGGCATCACGGTTCGACTGGAGGTGACGTCCGTGAAGCGACTCAACCCACTTCTCGCGCTCTGGCTCGTGGCGACCTTCGTCGCGGGCGTGTCCGCCGCCCAGGTGCCGGCTGGACAGACCCAGTACGAGGTTCCGGGCGAGAACACCTTCCCGGAGGGCATCGCGTACCACGAGGAACGTGGCGAGCTCTTCGTCGGTGGCGCAATGTCCGGCGCCATCTACCGGATCGACGTCGCGACCGGCGAGGCCCAGGCACTCGTCGAGGCAGGTGCGCGACCCCCCTTTGCAACGCTCGGGTTGGCCGTCGAGGATGACGCGCTGTGGGTCGCTGGCGGCATGAGCGGGACCGTCGCCCGCTACGACATCGCGACGGGCGCACTCGACGCGACGTTCGAGACGTCACCCACCGATTCGACGTTGATCAACGACCTCGTCGTGTCTCCGACGGGCGACGTCTATGCGACCGACTCTTACCGCCCGACCGTGTTCCGCATCGCTGCCGGCAGCAGCGAGATCGAGGACTGGCTCGACTTCGACGGAACCGTCTTCGAGTACGAGGAGGGCGTGAACGCGAACGGGATCGCGGTCACCGATGACGGAAGATTTCTCATCATTGTCTCGTTGAACACCGGTGATCTCTACCGCATCGACACGACGACCCGAGAGGTCACTCAGGTCGACGTCGAGGGTGGGCCGTTCCCAGGCGGTGACGGCTTGCGGCTTGACGGGAGGACGCTCTACGTCGCGCAGCAGGGCGCCGATCAGGTGAGCGTCATCGAGCTGAACGACGAGTACAGCGCCGGCTCGGTCGAACGCACCATCACCGACGATTCGTTCACCCAGATCGCTACGATCGCGTTCGTCGGTGACGACCTCGTCGCCGTGAACACCCAGTTCGGTGCGATGCAGGATGGCCCTGCATTGCCGTTCACTCTCAGCGTGATCTCCGGAGCCCGTTGACCGATCGGCACGCTTGATCTGGATGCCCGTGGCCCGCCCATTGCGCGGGCGGTCACGGGCCGAGCCCGCAGCGAGAAGGTCGCTGCCATCGGGTCGTGGGTAACGAAGACGACCGTCGAACGAAGCTCCCGCCACATGTCGATGAGATCCTCGCGCATATTCTAGGCCGTCAGTTCGTTCAGCGACGAAAACGGCTCGTCCATGAACACGACGTCTGGCCTGATGGTCTCGGTGCGCAGGCGCAGGGGCAGTCCGTGACGCTGATGACGGAGGCGGTGTTCGCGCGCTCGATGATCCGCGTGTTCACTCGACGCTAGCACGGGCCATGTCGGCGCCCGACCCGTTTTGACGCTCCGAGGGAGAACGCCGTACCCGAACGTGGATCACCCGATCCGAATCGCGTTGGTCGTGATACCATCCGTGTTCGATCAGCCGGGACGCTCGTAGGCCCGGCACTCGTCGCGTGCCGGACCTACGTGCGCGCGCGCTCCGAGTACGAT
>JACCWH010000061.1 GCA_013697735.1 Trueperaceae bacterium
CCGAAGGAGTTGCCGACCACGACGGCGCGACCACCGCCGAGCTCCTCGATGAGGGCGACCAGATCGTGTCCGGCGGCTTCGGAACCGTAGTCGGGCCAGTTCGTGCTCGAGTCACCGTGACCGCGGAGATCGGCGCTCACGGCCCGGTACCCGGCCCTCGCGAGATGAGGGGTGAGGAAGCGGTACCCCTGGCGGAGGTCGCCGAGGCCCGGGAGCATCACCACCAGTGGCCCGGTACCGGTGTCGTCGTACGCGAGCGTTCCGTCGGGACGGGCGAGGGAGCGCGCGCCGGCGCGTGGTACGGGCGCGAACGCTTTGAGGGGCGGGGCGTTCCGTGGGGCGTCGGTGGTGTGAGGGGTGGACATGGAGCTCTCCTTATGTGAACATGCACGTAACTAATGAGATTAGGCTATAGGCTAAGTAGGTTCGTGTCAAGGGGTCCCGATGCGCGCCGTACGACCGAGTCGTCGGTGCGTTCTCAGACAGAGCACACCCGCTACATGTAGGGCGCTCTACCGTCTAGAAACGGAGTTGGACCGCGACGACCGCGCGTCCACCGTGGAAGGAGCGACGATGCGATCACATAGCGAAGAATCTACTGGCCGCGGCCGCAAGACGATCACCCTCACGGTCGAGGAGGCGCCGACGGGGCGCCGCCGAGGCGCTGACGACGACGGTGGGGGTGGAGCGGGCAAACTCGTCCCCTTCGCGCTCGCCGCCATCGGTGGCTACCTCTTCTACAAGCGCATGGCGAGCCGCGGCAGCCCCGGCAATGGGGCCATCCACGTCAGCAAGAGCGTGACGATCGAGCGGCCAGCGGGTCAGATCTACCGCTACTGGCGAAACCTGGAGAACCTCCCCCGAGTCATGGGGCACCTCGAGTCGGTGCGCGAACTCCCCGACGGACGCTCGCACTGGACCGCCAAAGGACCGGCCGGCATCACGGTGGAGTGGGACGCCGAGATCCTCGTCGATCGCGAGAACGAGATCATCTCCTGGCGGTCCGTCGAGGGTGCGACCGTCCCCAACGAGGGCACGGTCCGCTTCAAGGACATCGGCAACGGCCAGCGCACGGAGGTCAAGGTCTCCTTCACGTACCACCCACCCGGTGGCGCCATCGGGGCCGGTATCGCCAAACTCTTCGGTGAGGAGCCCTCGAAGCAGGTCGACGACGACCTCCGCCGGCTCAAGGAGGAACTCGAGACCGGCAGCGTCATGACGTCGTCGTACGCGACGACCGCGCGACGCTGACCTCGGCGACTGCGTGACCGTGGTGCTCACGCCCTGACATGAACCCACACCCGAGCGCCCGGGGGTAGGCTGGCGCCGTGACCGCTGACGCCCTCGTCGTCTTCGTCATCCTCGGCGTCACGGTCGCACTCTTCGTCAGCGATCGGCTCCGGCTCGATCTCGTCGCGCTCATGTCGCTGCTCGCCCTCGTGCTCACGGGTTCGATCAGCCCGACGCAAGCGCTCGCGGGATTCTCCGACGGCGTCGTGATCATGATCGCGGGCCTCTTCGTCGTCTCCGGCGCCCTCTTCCGAACCGGCATCGCCGCAGGGCTCGGCCGCTGGCTCGGTCGCGCCGCTGGGTCGAGCGAACGCCGGCTGCTCGTGCTGGTCATGCTCGTCACTGGGGCCCTCTCGGGATTCATGAGCTCCACGGGCACCGTGGCGGTGATGCTGCCGGTGGTGGTGAGCCTGGCACGACGCGCTGGACTCAGCCCCAGCAAGTTCCTGCTGCCCGTCGCCATCGCCTCGCTCCTCGGCGGCATGCTCACGCTCATCGGCACACCACCGAACGTGGTCGTCTCGCAACAGCTCCAGACGCAGGGGCTCCCCGGGTTCAACTTCTTCGCCTTCACACCGCTCGGCGTGGTGATGCTCGCGCTCGGCGTCGTGTTCATGGTCACGATCGGGCGACGATGGCTCCCCGCGCGTGCGCCGATCGTGGAGCCCGACGGGGCCGACGGGGCCGCACGCGCGTCGTTGGCCGACCTCGCGGAGCGCTACGGACTCCCCTCGCGCATTTTCAGGACCGTCGTCCCGCCCTCGGGTCTCGTTGGCGCCACGCTCGCGGAGCTCGCACTCCCCGAGCGCTTCCAGGTACAGGTACTCGCCGTCGACACCGCCCCCGAGGCCGTGCGCGACGGTCGCCGGTCGCGCCGCCACCTGGCGCGCTCGAAGACGATCGGACCCGGGACGCGCCTCGACGAGGGCGACCGCGTACTGCTGCAGGGACCGCGAGCCGACGTCGCGGCCTTCGCCGAGGCGTACGGGATCGACGTCGTTCGCGTGGTGGCAGGCGAGACCGGCCTGCTGCCGGCGAATCTCGCCACCGGCGAGGTATTGCCGACACCGCGCTCACGGTGGCTCGGAGAGACCATCGCTGGCCTCCGCTTCCGGGACCGGTTCGGCCTCCAGGTGGTCGGCGTGCTCCGGGGCGGCGCCACGATCACCGACGGCCTCGGCGCGCTCACGCTCCGGTTCGGCGACACGCTCCTGGTACAAGGTCCGCGCAAGGCACTGGCGCTGCTCGTCCGCGAACGTTTCGACGCCGTCGTCCTCTCCGAAGCCGCCGAGGGTGACGCCCCTGCGCCGGCCGCCGAGCGCGCCCCCGTTGCACTGATCATCATGCTCGGCATGCTCCTCGCCATGACGCTCGGGTGGGCGACGCCGGTGATCGCTGTGCTGATCGCCGCGGTCGCGATGGTGCTGACGCGCTGCCTCTCGATGGACGATGCCTACCGGTCGGTGAACTGGGAGGCGGTGGTGCTCATCGCCGGAATACTGCCGATGGCCACGGCGCTCGAGGTCACCGGAGGCATGCAGCTCGTGGTGGATGCCCTCGTGAGCGCGGTGGGGCCCTACGGTCCCCACGCCATGATGATCGGGCTCTTCGTGCTGACCAGCATAGCGAGCCAACTCATCTCCAACACCGCCACCACGGTGCTGCTCGCGCCCATCGCGTTCCAGGCGGCGCTCACGCTCGACGTCTCACCGTATCCGCTGCTCATGACCGTGGCGCTGGCGGCGTCGACGGCCTTCGCCACGCCGGTGGCGTCGCCCGTGAACACGCTCGTGTTGGGGCCAGGGCAGTACCGCTTCGGAGACTTCCTGCGCGTAGGGTTGGCGTTGCAGGGCCTGGTGCTGATCGCCACGGTCGTGCTCGTGCCGCTGCTCTTCCCGCTCTAGCGACCGACGTCGTGCAAATGCGGTGTAGATGAGGAAGTCATGAACAGGTAGCATGCAGCGTCGACACGCCGCGTCGCTCGCGCCTCCTCGGCGCGCGCAGGGTGTCGATCGGGAGGTCGTCGGGTGATCTGGTCGCTCACGTCGTACAGCGTCGCGCTCGCGTTGACGGCGCTCACGCTCGCGGGACTCGCGGGCGTGGCCTGGTCGCGCCGAGCCAACACACGCGGAGCGCGCTCGTTCACCTACTTCATGCTCGCGGGCATGGTGTGGGCGGCGCTCGAGGCCGTGCAGTTGAGCGATCCCGATCCCGCACGACAGTTCATGTGGCTGCAACTGAAGTTCCTCGGCGTCGCGTTCGTACCGGTCGCCTTCCTCGCCTTCGCGCACGACTACACCCGTGGGGCGGAATGGGTGAACCGCTTCACGATCACCATGCTGATGATCGTGCCGATCGTCACGGTGGTGCTCGCCTGGACCAACGAACTCCATCACGTCCTCTGGACGGAGGTGGGCTCCGCGACGGTGGACGGGCGGCTGCGCCTCGTAACCGAGAGCGGCGACTGGTTCTGGGTCCACGCCAGCTACAGCTACCTCCTGTTGGCGCTGGGGTCGTTCTACATGGTGCGAGGGTTCGTGCTGACGCCAGTGCGCTACCGCGCCCAGGTCTCGCTCGTGCTCGCCGCCGTCCTGGTGCCGTGGCTCGCGAACGCCCTCAGCCTCACCGGGGTGCTGCTCCTCCCCGACCTCGACGTCACGCCGCTGACCTTCTCGTTCTCAGCACTCGCGTTCGCCCGTAGCCTCTTCTCGCACCGACTGCTCGACATCGTGCCGGTTGCGCAGGAGACGGTGATGCGCTACCTCTCCGACGCCGTCGTGGTCGCGGACGCCCGCCAGCGAATCCTCCAGGTCAACCCCGCCGCCGCGCGGCTGCTCGGCGTCGACGATCCCGGCACCTTGGTCGGGAAGAAGACCGGCGATGTCTTCATGCACTCCGCCGTCCTGCTCGAGCGCCTCGGCAGGCCCGTCGATGCACAGGTCGACGTCGCCCTCCCGACACCGTCCGGCACGAGGCACTTCAACGTCCACCTGACCCCGCTCGCCGATCGCCGCGGGCGCATCACGGGCCATCTCGTGCGCTTGCAGGACATCGAACGCCAAGTCGAGGCGGAGGCGACGCTCGCGCGTGCCGAGACGGCGCTCAGGGAGCAGGAGCAGTACGTCAAGGCGCTGCAGGACGTGAGCGAGGGGCTCTTTGCGCGTCGCGCGCTCGAGGAGATGCTCGAGAACGTCCTCTTCCACGCTGCGAGCGTGCTCGAGGCGCCGCACGGGTTCATCGACCTGGTCGACACCGAGCGTCAGGTCCTGCGGCGGTTGCGCAGCGTGGGCCGCTTCGCCCAGGCGCGCGACATCGCCTTCCGCCCGGGCGAAGGACTCGCGGGCAAGGTCTGGCAATCGCGCTCCCCCATGCGCGTAGAGGATTACAAGCATTGGCCCGGACGGGTGCGCGGCGTCGACCTGGAATGGGTACGGGCGGCGATCGCAGCGCCACTCACCGCGAACGGCGAGGTGGTGGGGGTCCTGACGCTGACGCGTCCGCGCGAGGACCGACGGCCATTCGGTTCCGAGGAGGAGGGACTCCTCCGTCGCTTCACGCAGCTCGCCTCGATCGCCGTGCAGAACGTGCGCCTCATCGAGGAGATCGAAGCGCGCCGGCGCGAGTCCGAGCAGCTCACCCGCATCAGCAACGCCATGCAGGAACAGAGCAGCCTCCAGGACCGGATGGACCTGATCCTCCAGGCGATCACGGAGCTCGTCGGGCTCGAGCGCGCCGTGATCTGGCTCCCCACCGACGACGGCGAGGCGCTCGAGACCACGAGTTGGACCGGCTTCGACGACGCCTCCGGCCGCCCGAGCCACCAGGTTCGACTCGACGACAGCGTACCGGCGCTCCGAGCTGCGTTCGTGACCGGCGAGGAGGTCGTCGTCGAAGCCGACGAACCGTTCCCCGACCGCTGGCGCGCGCACGGCATGGCGTCGCGGGACGTGCTCGTGCGAAGCCGCTCGTTCGCGGTGGTGCCGTTGGTGTCGCGCGGACGCCGAGTGGGGGTCCTGGCCGTCGACAACCACGCCAGCCGCCGCCCCCTCGCCCCGAGCCTCGCGACGCTCCGACGCGTGGCAGCCAGCGCCGCCGTGGCGATCGACTCGGCCCGGCTCTACGAAGCGGTGCAGGACGAGCTCGCCGAACGGAAGCAGGCGGAGGAGGGGCTGCGGCGCTCGGAGGAGAAGTACCGGACGATCCTCGAGCAGATCGAGGATGCCTACTTCGAAGCCGACCTCCGCGGCCGCTTGACGCTCGTCAACCCCGCCCTCGCACGGAGCGTGTCGCGGCCGATCGACGAGATCGTCGGTGAGTCGTTCCGGCACTTCGTCGCCCCCGGCGAGGTGCGCGGCGTGCTCGAGGCGTTCGGCGAGGCGGCGTCGAGCGGCGCGGCGGTGCAGCGCCGCGAGGTTCGCTACCTGCGCGCCGACGGCTCGCACTGGTACGGCGAGACATCCATCGGTAGGATCGTCAGGGAGGACGGGAGCCTGCAGGGCTTCCGCGGCCTCGTGCGCAACATCGAGGACCGCAAGCGCTACGAACTCGAGCTCGAAGCGGCGAAGGAGATCGCCGAGCAGGCGAACCTCTCGAAGAGCGCCTTCCTGGCGAACGTTTCGCACGAGTTGCGCACCCCGCTCACGTCGATCCTCGGCTTCGCTCGCCTCATCGAGCGACGCTTCGACGAGGTGCTCGTGCCCCTGCTCGAGCACGAGGAGGATCGCAAGGTCCGGCGCGCGGTGGACCAGGTACGCGGCAACGCGCAGATCATCTACCGCGAGAGCCGCCGCCTCACGACGTTGATCAACGACGTCCTCGATCTCGCCAAGATCGAGGCGGGGCGGGTCGACTGGAACATGCAGCGCCTCCACCTCGGAGACGTGGTGGAGCGGGCTCTCGAGGCGACGCACGGCCTGAGTGAGGCGCGGCCCGAGGTGCGGGTCGTGGCCGACGTCGAGCCCGGCGTGCCGCCCGTCGAGGCCGATCCCGATCGCCTCGTACAGGTCGTGATCAACCTGATCTCGAACGCCGTGAAATTCACGCCGCGGGGTGACGTGACGGTGCGGGTCGAACGACGCGCCGATCGCGCGGTCGTATCGGTCCGCGACACCGGCATCGGCATCGCGCCGGAGGATCACGGCGCGGTGTTCGAGCAGTTCAAGCAGGTTGGTGACACGCTCACCGACAAGCCGCAGGGGACCGGCCTAGGGCTCCCGATCTGCAAGCAGATCGTCGAGCATCACGGCGGGCGAATCTGGCTCGAGAGCGCGGTGGGGGAGGGCTCGACGTTCCTCTTCGACCTCCCACTCGCGGCGCTCGCGAGCGACGTCGTGCCTATCGCCGTCGACGCTCCCGAGGTACGGGTCCCCCACCTTCGGGTCCGTCAGCAGGTCGAGGCGCTGCTTCGACGCCTCGGGAGCGACCGGGCACGCAGCCCCGACGCGGCGAACGGTCCGAACGGTTCGAACGGCGCGACGGCGAGCGGCGCCACCATCTTGGTGGTCGACGACGATCGGGAGATCCGCGCCCTCCTCCGGCAAGAGCTCGAGGAGACCGGACATGCCGTGATCGAGGCGGCGGACGGGCGAGCGGCGCTCGCCGCGGTGGCGACGCATCGGCCCGACCTCGTGATCCTCGACGTGATGATGCCCGAACTCTCCGGCTTCGACGTGGCCGCCGTGCTGAAGAACGACCCCGGCACGGCGAGCATCCCGATCATCATCCTCACGGTGGTGCAGGACCCGCAGCGTGGTTACCGCCTCGGCGTCGATCGCTACCTCACGAAGCCGGTCGACATGGCGATGCTGCTCCACGAGGTGCAGGCGCTGCTCAGCCCCGCGCCGGAGGGGACGCACGTGGTGGTGGTGGAGGACGCGACCGACTCCGAGGAGGTGCGGGCATTGGCGCGGCGCGCCGTCGAGGCGCTACGGCAGTCCGGCTTCCGCGTGACGCACGTCGACGCCCTCGCGAGCACGAACGGAGGCAACGGCGAAGCACCCGACCTCGTGTTGGTGAGCGACGGCGCCGCGCGGCGCGACGGTGCACTCACCGGCTTGCGGCGCTCCGGACGCCTCGGTGACGCCGCGGTGGTGGTCTACGGGTGACGACGCTCGACGCCTCGAGCGCTCCGGCGACGGCGCCGCGCCTCACGCGCCTCCTGCCGCGGCGCGACGCCGCCGCCACGATCGGGGCGTTCCTCCCCCTGCTCGAGGGGTACCTCGTGCGGGTGGAGGATGCATCCGGGACCCTGGTGGTGGAGGAGGGGGCGGCTGCCGAGGGCGCCGCCGGTGGTGGGGCCGGTGCCGCGTGGCGCGCCGATCTCGTGGCGTACGGTGCGACGGTCGGTACGCTCCTCGTCAGCCCCGCCCCCACCGAAACGCGCGCCGGTTTCGCGGTCGAGGCGCTCCGCGACGGCTTGCAGCGGATGCTCACCGCAGCGGCGGGGCGCCGCGAGCTCGTGGCCGAGACGCTCGAACGCTACCGCGAGGTCAACCTCCTCTATCGGCTCGGCGATGTGCTCGGCGGCACGCTCGATCCAGCGGCACTCCCCGAGCGCCTGCTCGCGGAGGCGCTCCGGCTGATCCCCGCCGACGGCGCGGCCCTCGTGGTCGATCCCGACGGCGACGCGCCGGGCGCTTCGGCGACCGCCGGTTCGCTGCCTGCGGGACGCCTGCTCGCCCTGCTCGAGTCGACCCGAACCGCGCTCGTCGACGACGCGCGACCGGCGATCCTGGCCGGCGCCACGCCTCGCGACGCCACTACGACCATCCGCGTCTGGGTGCCACTTCGGGCCCGCGAGCGCACGCTCGGTGGCGTGCTGCTGACGCGCCCTGCTGCGGCAGCGATCTTCACGGCGGGCGACGAGAAGCTGCTCTCCGCGCTCGCCACGCAAGGGGCGGCGTACCTCGACAACGCGCGGCTCCACCAGCGCAGCCTCGCCCAGGCGCGCATGGCGCAGGAGCTGCAACTCGCGCACGACGTGCAGGCGAGGCTGATGCCACGCGTGATGCCCGAGCGCCCCGGGTGGCGCGTCGCGGCGTCGTGGAGGCCAGCACGAGAGGTGGCGGGCGATTTCTTCGACGCCACGCTGAACGGCGACGACGTCGCGGTTGCGGTCGGTGACGTCGCCGACAAGGGGATGGCTGCGGCGCTCTTCATGGCCCTCACCCGAAGCGTGCTGCGCGCGAGCGCGGCGCCGGGGCGCGGCCCCGGCGAGGTGGTGGCACGCGCAAATGCGCTCCTGTGCGCCGACGCCACCGACGGCATGTTCGTCACGCTCGCCTACGCCGTGCTCGAGCCCGGGGGGGCGGTGCGGTACGCGAACGCCGGTCACAACCCGCCGCTGTTGATCCGCGCCGATGGCAGTGTCGAGCGCCTGGGGCGAACCGGCATCCTCGTCGGATGGGATCCCGACGTCGAGTTCGGTGAGGCGCGGGTCGAGCTCGCGGCCGGCGACGTGCTCGTGCTCTACACCGACGGCGTGACCGAAGCGCTCGACGCACGCGGGCACGAGTACGGCGAGGAGCGCTTCGAGCGCACGGCCGTGCGGCACCGCAGCGACGGAGCCGCAGGCGCCCTGCGAGCGCTCCTGGACGATCTTGCAGCGTTCGTCGGGGAGGCGCTCCCGTACGACGACGCGACCCTCCTGATCGCGACGTACGAAGGGCCGCCCGGGTGAGGGGCGCCGGCGGCACCGTTCCCGACGCTGAGCGCACACCGACGGGTAGACTGCAGCGCGAGGCAGTGAGCGCGGGCGCCGCACGGGGCGCCGGACGAGGAGGGCGATGGCGGCTACCATGCTGATCGCCGACGACGAACCGCACATCCGGATGCTGCTCGAACAGACGCTCGAGGATCTCGAAGACGAAGGGGTCACGCTGTTCGTCGCCTCCGACGGACAGGAGGCGCTCGACGTGATCCGCCGTGAGGTGCCGACCGTCGTGTTCCTCGACGTGATGATGCCGAAGCTCAACGGCTTCGACGTCTGCGCCGCGGTCAAGGGCGACCCCGCGCTCGCCGGCGTGACGATCGTCCTGTTGACCGCCAAGGGGCAGGAGGTCGACCGGCAGAGGGGTGTCGAGGTGGGCGCCGACCTCTACCTCACGAAGCCGTTCGACCCCGACGAGCTCCACGCGACCGCCGAGCGACTGCTCGGTCTGGCCTAGGAGGATCATGGCGCGCCCGCTCTCGCTCACCAAGCCGGCCAGCTCCGACAACCTCGCGCTCTTCCTCAGCCTCGTCGATGTGCTCGCGCAACGCCACGACCTTCCGGTCGAGCACGTCGGCGACCTCCGGCTCCTGGCCGAGGAGGCCTGCATCAACGTGGTGCTCCACGCATTCGACGAAGGCGCGCCGGGCGAGATGACACTGCAGGTCGGCTTCGAGGACGGCGTCGTCGAGATCGTGATCGAGGACGACGGACGGCCGTTCGATCCCGAGGCTACGCCGCGTCCGGCGCTCGACGCGCAGTGGCGTGATCGCGAGGTCGGCGGCCTCGGCTGGCACCTCATTCGCCGGCTCGCCGACGATCTCGAGTACCGACGCATCGACGATCGAAACCGGCTGACGCTGCGCAAGCGCGTCCCTGTAGCGTGAAGGCGCGACCCCGGTCGGTCCGGGATCAGAGGAGGACGACGTGAGATCGCTCGACCTGTCGACCAGCACGAACGGAACCGCCACCGTGGTCATCGTCCACGGCAGCGTCGACGCGGTGACCACCCCGCGACTGACCGAGGCGCTCGACGCCGAGGTCGATGCCGGTCGTACGCGACTCGTCGCGGATTTCGGCGGCGTGGACTACGTCTCGAGCGCCGGGTTGCGTACGATCCTCGCGACCGTCAAACGAACGCGCGGCGAGGGGGGCGACCTACGCGTCGCCGCCGTCCAACCGGCGGTGGCGAAGGTGTTCGAGCTCTCGGGGTTCACCAGCATCGTCCGCTTCTTCGACGACGTCGACGGGGCGGCCGCCTCCTACGAGTGAGCGTTCGCCCGACGGCGCTCCACCGCGCGCCGCTGGGCGCTTCAGCGGGTGACGCGTGAGCGCATGGGCAGGTACGCGAGCCACCCGAGCAGCGTCAGCGTCGCCGTAACGGACAGCGCAATCCGATAGGCGGTCGCGCTGTCGTCGGTCGCTCCCACGAGTGCGCCGATCGCCCACTGGAGCACGAACACTCCGCCGATCCCGCCGGCGTTCACGGCGCCGGTAGCGCGACCGCTCCTCGCCGCCCCCAGCACGCGACGTGCGTTCGGGAGCGCGAGGACGCAGTGCCCACCGGCGAATCCGAAGAGCGCGAACGCCAGCGGCAGGAGCGCCTCGACGTGCGCCGCGAGCACCGCCTGCGTGACGACGAAACTCAACGCCCCGATCGTGGTGACCCGAAAGAGTCCGAAGCGGTCCGAGAGGATGCCGGAGAGTCCGTAGCCGGCAGTGACGCCGAGCGACATCAGGAGCAGCAGATTGCCCGCGCGCACGGCGTCGTAGCCGTAGACGTCGAAGAGGAGCGGGCCCGCCCACAGGGTCTGGAAGGCGAGGGTCGGCCCGCAGAACGATGCCTGCAGCAGCATGAGTCGGACCACGTCGCGATGGGCGGCCCGGTCGAGCGGCGGCGCATCGACCGCTCCGGTGGCGCCCGGCGGTGTCGAGGGGATGCGCGCGACGAGCAGCACCGCCGCCGCCATCACCACGGCACTCGAGACCCAGAAGACCGCACGCCAGCCGAGGGCCGCTTCCAGCAAGGCGAGGGGTGTGGCGGCGGCGAGCGCGCCGAGCGACCCGGTGGCGAAGAAGATCCCGGCGACCGTCGCGAAGCGCGCGGGGGGCCACCAGAGCGCGAAGGCTTTGAGGCCCGCGAGCAGCACGCTCCCGAGCCCGACGCCGATCAACACACGCGCCAGCGTGAGCGACACGATCGTGGTCCCGGTGGCGAAGAGGATGCAGCCGAGCGCGCCGAGCGCCATGAGGCCGCCCGCCACCCACCGTGGTCCCCAGCGGTCGAGTGCCAGCCCGACCGGGAACTGGGCGGCGGCGTACGCGCCGAAGAGCGCGCCGGTCATGAAGCCGAGATCGGCCGGCGTCAGTCCGACCTCGGCCTGGAGCACGGGTGCGAGCACGGCATTGGCCGAGCGCAGGAAGTACGACAGGAAGTAGCCGGCGGAGAACGTCAGGAAGAGCGACACGAGTCCGCGTCCCGAAGGTGGTGCAGCGATGTGGTCGGGCGCGGTCGCAGGCACAACCTGCACAGCCTACGCCGGAAGTACCTCGTGGGGGTCGTTCGCCAAGGCGTCGAGACGAACCGCCGCCAACGCCTCACGGAACTGCAACGACAGGGCGAACCAGATCGTGTTGAGCGAGCACGACCCGGTGCGCACCTGCGTGGCGCAGCGCCCGCGCGTCTGACAGGTGTCGATGATCACCGCGCCCGACATCGTTTCGATCACGTCGAGAAGCGTGAGCTCGGCGAGCGCGCGCGCGAGCCGCACCCCGCCGCTCCTGCCCTTGCGGCTCTCCACGTATCCGGCCTCCGCGAGCCGACGAAGCACCTTCGCCGTGAAGGCGGCGGGGAGCTGGAGGTCGGCCGCGATCTGCGCCGCCGATGCACCCGGGTACTCGTGAACGTAGAGGAGTGCGTGGATCGCGTAGCTCTCCTCACGCTTCAGGAGCGTGCGGACGGGGCTCGGGTGCGGTGCGGTGGCCATGACGAACGCTACACCGAGCGTTCGGGACGACCGTCCCGATGGGGCCATGCTCGCGTCAGCGTGGTGGGTAGATCGGCAGCTCCACGAGGCGGCCGCCGCGCCCCCAGGTGGCGGCGGTCACGAAGGCCCGACCGATGATCTTCGGGTCGATCATCGTGCCGTCGTGATCGCGCCCGAGCGCGCGCCGATTCGATGCGGTATCGACGATGCCCATCGGGTAGCAGATGCCGACACCGACGCCGGTCCCCGCGAGCTCTTCGTCGAGCGATTTGAGGTAGCTCGCAACGGCGCTCTTGGCCGCTCCGAAGAGTGCCGACCCGGCCGTACCGCCGTGCCACGCCTCGAGGCTCGCGACACCGCCCACGAAGCCACGGTTGCGCTCGAGGAAGTCCGGCAGCACCGCGGCCACGGTGTTGACGAGCGTGCGTACGTTGCTATCGAACGCTTCCGCGTACTGGTCGTCGTCTCGGACGTCGATGACGCCGCCCGAGGTCACCTCGCCCACGAGGTGGATGAGCCCGTCGACGTGCCCGAAGCGCTCGCGCACTTGCTCGATCGCGGCGCGGGCGCCCGCCATGGTCGTCATGTCGGCGGCCACCGCGATGGAGGAGTACGACACTGCGCGGCCTTGGATGCTGACCTCGTCTCGATCGATGAGGGCGGGACGTGCACCGGCGTCGAGGAAGGCGTCCGCGACGGCACCTGCGATCGAGCCGCCGGCGCCCGTGATGACGATGACGTCGTCCTTGAGGGATTGCATGACGCACGCTACCATGGTGCACGAAGCCCGACCAGGACGCTCGTCCCGACTCGAAGGCAGCAGTCGCGGTGCCGCCGCGACCCCCACCGGGAGCGGGGGCCCGCACGCGTTCAGCGGGGCTCGGGCACCGCCGCCGGCATCACGGCCCGAGTTCTGCCACCACCGTGAAGCTCAGCATCACGGGTCCGGTCCGCACCGGCCACTCGACCGCGAGTACGCCCGCCCACGGGACGCCGGCCACCGTGACGAACGCCCAGCGCGAGCGCACCCCGAGGTCGTGCCGCACCGAACCGGGTGTCATCGTCCAACCGGCGGCCCGGAGCTCCTCGGCGTAATGCGCCACCACGGCGTCGACATCGCCGCCACCGCGGAGCACGGCCAGCGTCATCGCGTCCTCCGGACCGTGCGACATGAGCTGGCCGCTCACGTTCCCCCCGTCGGGGGCCGCCAACGTCGGCAGCGGCGCGAATCCCTCGAGCGCGTGCTCCGGGTAGTGCGCGCACGCCCCCTCCCACGCGTCGCGGTTGAGGTCGATGCGGACGTCGCTGGCGCCCTCGGCATGCGGCGAGGCGCTCACGAAGGCGACGTGCTGCGCGCCGTCCTCGCCTTCGGGCGCGCAGGCGCGCCCGAAGAGCGACGGCGACGTCGGGACGAAGCCGACCATCCCGCCATCGGAGAGGAACGACCAACCGCCCTCCTCGAACGTGCGCCGCAGCGATTCGAAGGCGCTCGTGGTGCCTTCGTGGCCGTCGAGCACGACCTGCAGTGACACCATGACGTCTCGGTCATAGCGCGCGAGGCTGCCCACGAGGTCGAACCCATCGGGGAGCGGGAGTGCGACCTCCATCGCCGCCGGCAGCGTGCTCGGTAGGATCTCGACGCGCCCCTCGCCCGGCGCCCCCCACGGGCCGACGAGCCGCTCCGCGAGCCTGAGGAGGTTGGCGTCGCCGTCAGCGTCGTGGGCGAACGTGAGCGACCCGAGGAGGACGAGGAGCGAGCCGGCGAGTGCGTGGAACGAGCGCCGACGGAGGGAGGAACGTGACGCAGTCATGTTGCTACGGTACGCCCTCGCGCGCCTTGGAGGTGGCACGCGCTCGGCGCTCCGTCAGCTCCCTTCGGCCTGTTCCACCGAGCCCGCCCCCGAGATCACCTGCTTCACCTTCGGGTCGCCACGGTAGCGAACCCGTCCGAGCCCGGCGATGCGGACCGAGAGCCGCTCCGCGACGCGGACGTCGACGTTCGCCTGCCCCGCGATCCGGACTTCGGACGTCTCGGATGCGAGCCCGTCCGCGAGCACGTCGGCGGAGCCCGAAATGGCGAGCGTGGCGGCCTTGGCGCGGCCCGAGAGGGTGATCCGGCCGCGACCGCTGACCACCACGTCGAGCTGCTCGTAGTCCAGGTCGGTGCAGGAGACGTCGGCCTGACCGGAGACACGCACCTTGAGGCCGGTGCCCTGCCAGCCGGAGCCGGTCACGTCGCCGCTCCCGCTCACCGCCACGCCCGTGAGCGTCGGCAGCGTGACCGTGTAGGCGAGCGGTCGGTTCGCGACGAGCAGCAGCCCACTCGTGAGCCTGTCGAGCCAGCTCTCGCCGACCTCCAGGACGAGCGTCGATCCGCGCACCTCCGAGCGAACCTTCGGAACCACGTCGGGATCCCCTTCGATCTCGAGCGCACACGTGTCGCCCCGCACCAGTCGGACCTGGCCGAAGTACCGCAGCTCTACCGCGGTGAACGCCGCCACGTCTCGCCGTTCTCGAACCGTCAGGTTCTCGGGCATGACGCCTCCTCTCGAACACGTCGGTCGGGCACATGGTACCTCGCGCCCGAGGTGTCATCCGGCCCATGCGGAGGAGCGCGTCGAGCGATACGATCCGGACGGATGGCCGCGACCGGACCGCATCGGCGCCCGGCGGTCGTCCCTGGAGGTGGACCGTGACCGACCCCGACGACCGTCAGACCACCGGAACGACGCCGCCGCCCCCACCACGAGGCGACGCCGGCTCGCGCGGAGGCTCGCGGATCGCCGTGGGGCCGCTCATCATGATCGGTGTCGGCGTGCTGTTCCTGGCGTCGAACGTCGGTTGGTTCTCGTTCGGCGACGTCTTCCGGTTGCTCGCATATTGGCCGATCGCGCTCGTGGCCGTGGGTGTCGACATGTTGACGAACGGCCGCTACCGGCTCGCCGTGATCGCGACGGCCATCGCGCTCGCCCTCGTGCTGTGGAGCGCCGACGTCGGCGGTCGTGGCCGCTGGACGATGGGGAGCGCAGCTACGGCCGCGCACACCGTCGCGGTTGCGCACGCGCTCGATGGGGCGCCGGCCGGGCGCGTGGTGCTCGGGCTCGGCGTCGGCCCCGTCCGGGTAGACGGCGCTGCGAGCCCGGCGACGCTCGTGAGCGGTACCATCCGCTCCGGTCGCGGCGAGCGGATTCTGGAGTCGAGTCGCATGGAGGCGAGCACTCGTGTGGTGGAGATCCGCAGCGAGCAGGAGCCGTTCTCGGGCTTCGGGTTCGGCGGGGACGATCGGTCGTGGTCACTGTCGCTCCCGCGCGGCGTTCCGATCGCGCTCGACGTCTCCAGTGGCGTCGGCCCCGCGACGTTCGATCTGACCGACGTCGATCTGAGCGCCATCACCTATCGCGGCGGGGTCGGCTCGTCGGACGTGTCGCTGCCGGCGGGGTCGTACGCCGGATCGTTCGCGTTCGGTGTTGGCTCGTCCACGATCAGGATCCCACGCGACGTCGCCATCCAGATCGCGGTCCGCTCGGGTGTCGGGAGCGTCCGCGTGCCCAACGAGCTGCAGCGCTCGGGCGACGTCTACACCAGCCGTGACTACGCGAACGCGAGCGAGCGCGTCACGCTCCGCGTCGAGAGCGGCGTCGGTTCGATCACCATCGTCCGTCGCTGACCCGCGGCCACCGTCGGCGGCCCGGGGCGGTTCCTAGAGCGCGCGCACCGAACCGCCGTCGACGATCATCACGTGACCCGTGACGTACGACGCGGCTGGGGAGCAGAGGAACGCCGCGGCGCGCGCGAACTCTTCCGGGCGCCCGAGCCGACCCATGGGGATGGCGGCGAGGGAGGCCGCCATGACCTCGTCGGGCGTCTTCCCCTGCCGCTCGGCGAGCGCCGCGTTCAACTGGTGCGTGCGCTCCGTGCCGATCCTGCCGGGGGCGAGACCGTTCACTCTGACGCCCTTCGGCGCCAGATCGATCGCCAGCGACTTGGTGAGCCCCTGCAGGCCGGGTCGGTAGACGTTCGAGAGGAGCAGGTTGGGGATCGGCTGCTTGACGCTCGACGACAGGAGCGTGAGCACGCTCCCGCTGCCGGCCGCTTCGAAGTGCGGGAGCGCCAGCCGGATGCCGCGCACGGCGCTCATGAGGGTCAATTCGAAGCCGCGCGACCAGGCTGCGTCGTCGAGCGCGTCGAACCCGCCCGGCGGCGGCCCGCCGGCGTTGTTCACCAACACGTCGAGCCCTCCGAGCGCCTCGACGGCCGCAGCGAAGAGGCGCTCGAGGTCGTCGGCGCTCGCGACGTCGGCCGCGAAGGGATGGACGCGGGCTCCGGTCTCGGTGGCGATGCGGTCGGCTGCGTCGCGCGCGCGATCGGCGTCACGCGAGCAGATCGCTACCTCCGCCCCTTCGGCGGCGAGTGCGTGAGCGGTGGCGTAGCCGAGTCCGGCGGAGGCGGCGGTGACGAGTGCGCGTTTTCCCGTGAGTTCGAGGTCCATGGCCTCATCATGACGCGGCGCGCCGGGTCGGAGTCGCCGCCCGGCCAACACCGGGGACTCCAGGATCGTCAGCCGCGCGACGCCACGAACGCCTCCACCTCGGCCCGGTGCGGGATCGGGTCGACCGCGCCGTACCCTCGCGTCGACAGGGCCGCGGCGCCATTGGCGTAGCGCGCGGCATCGACCAAGGACGCACCACGGAGCATCTCGGCAACGAACGCGCCGTCGAACGTATCGCCCGCACCCGTGGCGTCGACGGTCTCGACCGTGAAGCCCGGTACTCGGTGCCGCTCGCCGACGGTCGCGACCAGGACCCCGTCGCGCCCCAGCTTGAGCGCCACGCAGCGTGCACCGCGTTCGAGAAACGCGTCGGCGAGTGCCTCGGGTGGCCCATCGCCGAGCAGGGTGGTCGCGTCGTCGAGGCTCGGAAGGCAGTAGTCGGCGTATGCGGCTGTCTCGAGAACGATGGCCCGGGCGCGAGCCGCAGGCCAGAGTGTGGGGCGCACGTTCGGGTCGTAGGAGACCAGCACCCGCGCCTCCTGAGCCGCCTGGATGGCGGCGAACACGGCGTCGCACGCGCTCGTCGAGATCGCCTGGCCGATCCCCGACACGTGCAACACGCGGGCACTCGCAATGAGGGGGCGTGGTACCTCATCCGAGCGCAAACGACTCGCGGCGGAGCCGGCGCGTCGGTACGTGAAGTGGTGGCCATCGCCGTCGTGGCGCACGAAGTAGATGCCGGTCGGCGCATCGCGATCTTGCACGACGCTCGAGACGTCGATGCCTTCGGCGCGCCACAGCGCCATGAAGCGGTCACCGAACGTGTCGGCGCCGACGCGTGTGACGTAGGCGACGCGCGCTCCCTGCCGCGCTGCGGCGACGGCGAAGTTCGACGTGTCGCCGCCGTAGCCGGGTGCATAGACGACCTCCCCGCCGTCGGAGGTGCGCTCGTTGAATTCCAGCAGCGGTTCGCCGATGGCGAC
>JACCWH010000071.1 GCA_013697735.1 Trueperaceae bacterium
GCGTGGCCGAGGCCGTCGGGGTGCGCGCGGTGTTCCCGGTCGGTGCCGCGGTGCTCGTCTTCGTCGCCTGGTCGATCGCGCGGTGGCGTGGGCGGAGTGGAGTGGAGGTCGGGGCGGGCGGCTGAAACAATACGGCCGCGACCCGTGCGCGCTTCGTGCGCCTGATGGTCGCCTGGCGGGCGTTCATGAACGCCACGATCGGCCTGAGATTGCGAGCGAGCCGGTCGAAGCCGTCGAGTGTCAAGCTCGTGCGCTCACGGAGGCGCCCGTGACGCTCCGGCGCTTCACGCACGCCGAGGGTGCAGCCGGGCACTGTCAGCTCGGCAATCTCCCGCTCGCCACCGCGGAGCTCACCGCGTGGCTGCAGGAGATCTTCCCGGCAGCGGACGATGCCGTCGGCGTCAACCTCGCGGCCATTCCGGCCGCGACGGCGTGAGCTTCCGCGAACCATTCGAGCACCGTGACGAACTCCTCGCCGCCGCCGTCGGAGCGTTCGTCGAGCGCGGTTTCGAGGGGGCGTCGCTGAACGGCATCCGCGCCGCAGCCCGGATGAGCAAGGGGCAGTTCTACCACCACTTCGACGGCAAGGAGGGGCTCTACCTCGCTGTCTGCGAGGCGATGATCGACCGGAAGGCGGCGTGGTTCGAGGCGCATCCGGTGCCGAGCACCGGGGATCCCTTCGACACGCTCGCCGCGTCGCTCCGTGCGGGCATGGCGTACATGCGTGAGCACCCCGACATGGACGACTTCGGGCGGGCCTTCCGGCGCGTGCGCGGCCGACCAAGGGCTGAGCCGGCGCATATGCGGCCGACCGGCGACGCCGAAGTGCCCCGACCGCGAGCCCGCGGCGGGGCACTGCAATCGCGAATCCTTCTTCTTAGCAATAGCTGATAACGCGGGAGTGGTGGACAATTCGTCTGACGGCCCGCCCGCCCCCTTCAACTCACCCGCGCCAGCGGATCCTCCGCCGATCCGCGGTCGAGGAGGAATCCGCGCCGCACGCTCACGACGACATCCGCGCCTTCGGCGACGAGCTCGTCCTTCTCGGTCTGCACGCGCAGTTCGAGGCCACCGTGGCGGACGCGGTACTCGCAGAGGTTGCCGAGGAAGCTGCGCAACTCGACCGTCGCACGAAGGTCGGAGCCGCTGGCGGCGCGGCCGAGCGTCATGTCTTCGGGGCGCACGGCGAGCAGCATCTCGCGACCCTCGGGTACGTGGTCCGGGCGCGGCAGCGTGAGCAGTCCGCCGCCCTCGACGCGCACCTCGATCGTGTCGCTGCCGGTGTCGAGCAGCTCGCACGGGAGGTAGTTGACGGAGCCGATGAAGTCGAGCACGAACTTGGTGGCGGGGCGCTCGTAGATCTCGTGGGGGGCCGCTACCTGGTGGATCCGGCCACCCTCCATGACGGCGATCCGGTCCGACATGGAGAGCGCCTCGAGCTGGTCGTGGGTGACGTAGAGGATGGGGATGCCGGTCTCCCGCTGGATGCGCTTGAGCTCGACGCGCATGTGCTCTCGCAGCTTGGCGTCGAGGTTCGAGAGCGGTTCGTCGAGGAGGAGTACGTCCGGTTCCCCGACGAGGGCACGACCGAGCGCGACGCGCTGCTGTTGCCCGCCGGAGAGTTGGCTCGGTTTGCGGTCCCCGAGGTCCTCCATCCCCAGCATCTCGAGCACGCGCCCGACGCGTTGGCGCTGCTCCGAGCGCGACGCTCCCGTGAGCTTGAGCGGGTACGCGATGTTCTGGAAGACGCTCATGTGGGGCCAGACGGCGTAGTTCTGGAAGACCATGCCGATCGCGCGGTGGTGGGTGGGGACGTCGACCCCTTCGCCAGAGGCGTAGACGACGGTGCCCTTGATGCCGATGCGCCCCTCGTCCGCCGTCTCGAGGCCGGCGACGCAGCGCAGCGTCGTCGTCTTGCCGCACCCCGATGGTCCGACGAGCGAGAAGAACTCGTGCTCCCCCATGGCGAACGCCACGGCGTCCACGGCGGTGGTCTCGCCGAAGCGTTTCGTGAGGCCCTCGACCTCGATGGTGATGCCCACGAATCCTCCTCGGCTAGATGGCGACGCGCTCGGCGCTGAGCCACTGGGTGATCACGAACATGATCAGGATGATGGGCAGGATCGAAACCGCCAGCGCGCTGGCGCGGCCGGCGAAACCGGAGTCCTGCATCACGAAGATCCAGACCCCGATGGTCTCGTTGCGGGCGCTCCAGATGAGCACCGACACAGTGAGCTCGTTGAAGGCGGACATGAAGATCAGGACCCACGCGGCGATCATGCCGGGGCGCATGAGCGGCAGCGTCACGTCGCGCAGCGTCCGAATGCGGTTCGCGCCCGACGTGGCGGCGGCCTCCTCGAGCGAGTCGTGGATCTGCATGAGACTCGCCCGGCACGCCCGCAGGCCGTAGGCCATGTAGCGCATCAGGTAGGCGACGAGCAGGATCCACAGGGTGCCATAGAGCGTCGGGCCGACGGGAGGGTTGCTCCAGGCGAGGATCATGCCGATGCCGATGACCGAGCCCGGCAGCGCGAACGGCACCATGCCGATCGCGTCGAGCAGCTTGGTGCCGGGCATGCGCGCCTTGACGTTCAGGTAGGCGAGGAGCGCCGTGACGATCACGAGGATGGTGGCGGCAGCCGGCGCCAGCAGCAGGCTGTTGCGGATGCCGCGCTGTGCTGCGCTCGAGCCGAGCACGGCTTCGTAGTTGCGTGGCGTGATGTTCTCGAGCGTCAGCGGCGCCCCGTAGTACGGCTGGAGCGATGTCACCACGAGCGCGAGGAGCGGCAGCACCACGATCAGCGCCACGGTGGAGCCGAGCGCGAGCGTCACCCAGGGCCGCGCCGGCCCCAGGCGGATGATGTGCGGACGGATCGACTTGCCGCCGATGATGGCGTGCTCGCCGCGCCGGCCCTCGAACTTGCCGAGGGCCCAGATCGCCACACCGGCCAGGACCACGAGCAGCATCGACATCGCCGTCGCGAGCGGCAGGTCGGGGATGGTGAGGGCCTCGTAGATCCGTGTGGTGAGCACCTGGAACTGGACGCGCAGCCCGAGAACGGCGGGGATGCCGAAGTTGTCGATGGAGGAGACGAATGCCAAGAGCGCCCCACCGAGGATCGCGGGGCGCACGAGTGGCAGCGTGATGTCGCGCATGATCCGTCCGGTACCGGCGCCCGTGGTACGGGCGGCCTCCTCGAGGCTGGCGTCCATCCGTTGCAGCGCGCCGGCGACGGTGATGAAAACGAAGGGGTACTTGGTGATGCCGAGAACGAAGATGATGCCGCCGGCGCCGTAGATCGACCAGGGCACGCCGGTGACGCCGAATAGGCCCTGATACGCCTTGCTCAAGATTCCGACCGGGCCGGCGAGCTGCACCCAACCCATCGCGGCGAAGAGCGGCGGGATCGCGAACGGGAGGATCAGCAGGAAGCGCAGAAGCGGCTTGAACGGCACGTCGGTGCGTTGCACCACGAATGCCGCCAACGTGCCGATGATCGTGGCGAGCACCGTAGCGGCCAACGAGACCCACACCGAGTTCCAGAGCGCAACATAGTTGCGGGGCCGACCGAACACCGCCTCGTAGTTGACGAACGAGAGGCGCCCATCGACGAGGATGCTACGGATGAGGACCTGCACGAGCGGGTAGACCACGACGACGAGCACGAAGAGCGTGATGAGCACCAAGAAGACGACGCGGCTGTCGACCCGTCGCAGCGTCGTCATCGAGAGCGGCGTGCTCCCGAGCGGGCAGTGCCCGGCGTCGGGGGTAGGGCGCGGGCCCCCACCCCCAGATCGTGATGGCGACGCATGCTCAGAACAATTCCGAGAAGCGCTCGCGCAGCTCCGCGTCCTCGGCGGCCAGGGCGTCGTAATCGACTTCGAGGGAGACGATCTGATCCGCCGTGGGCAGGCCCGCGGGGGGATCGACGTCGGTGCGGACCGGGATGAAGAACTTGGTGGCCATGAACTCCTGGCCCTCCTGCGAGATGATGTAGTCGATGAACGCCTGGGCGGCCGCGACGTTCGCTGCCCCCGCGGGGATGGCGAGCGGGCTCGCGACCGTCACGGCGCCCTCCTCGGGGAAGAGGAACGCCACCGGCGCGCCTTCGGCGGCCTGGTTGGCGAGCACGTAGTCAATGCCCTTGATGACCGGGAATTCGCCGCTGGTGAGACCGCGGGTGACGTCGCCGGTCCCACGCAGCACCTGCATGCCGTTCTCGCGAGCCTGCTCGAACCACTCCCAGCCGAGGATGTCGTCGTTCTGGACGAAAGCGCCGAGTGCAGTGAAGGACGTGCCGCTGTGGAGCGGGCTCGCCATCGCGGCGCGCGAGCCCCACTCGAGGAGCTCCGCCCAACTCTTCGGCGCCTCGGCTTCGGAGACCATCGAAGTGTTGTAGCCGATGCCCATGTTGAAGACGCGACCGGCGATGAACATGTGGTCCTCGTCCTTGAGCCCGGCCGGTACCGCGTGCGCCTCGGGAGACTCGTACGCCATCAGCAGGCCCTCGTCCTTCAGCTTCAAGAAGAACGCCGGGTTCGCCGCCCAGATCACATCGGCGCGGATCTGGCCGGCGTCGCGCTCCGCGTAGATACGCTGCTCCAACTCGACGCTACCGGAGTAGAGGAGCTCCACCGTAACGCCGGGGTGCGCCGCCTCGAACGCGGTGATGATGTCTTCCACCACGTCGACTTGCATCGAAGTATAGAAGCTCAGGCTGCCCGATGGTTGTGCGAGGACGCTCCCGAATCCGGCGAGCACGACGGTGGCGATGCAGACGACCATGAGCCGGCGCACGATGCACTCGATTCTCATATCCCGTACCTCCTTATTGGTTCATCTACTCTAGTACGCGGTGCTCCGGGATGTCGGTGCCGGTAGCGGATCGCGGTACTCAGGGCCGGTCGATTTCGGGCGAGATTCGGCCTGCGCGGAGATCTCCTGGGACGCCGGCGGGGGAAAGTACCCGCGAGAAAGAATGATGACGCGATGTGATATCGTCACATCATGCGCACGATCGTCGACCTTCCTGAACGTCACGTCGAGGCGCTCGATCGTCTTGCCGCGCAACGCCGCGAATCGCGAACCGCTCTCGTACGCGAAGCAGTCGACGTGTACCTCGAGGGGCAGGCGGTGGCCGGTCGACAGGCTGCCTTCGGCGGCTGGGACGGCGATGAAGACGGACTCGCCGTGCAGCGACGCCTTTGCGGCGAGTGGGACGACCGGTGAAGGCGGTGGTCGACACGAACGTCTGATCGACTACTTGCAGGGACGCGACGAGGCCGCGCGTGAACTCGATCGCTATCGCGTGATCGAGGTGAGCGCCGTGTCGGCCGCCGAGTTGTGGGCCGGGGCGACGACCGAGACAAGGGAGCATGTCGTCGAATCGTTCCTCGCGACCTGCTTGACGGTACCCGTCGACGACGCCGTGGCACGGGAGGCAGGCTGGCTGCGGCGTACGCGCCGCGTCCGACTCCCGGACGCGATCGTGTGGGCGACGGCGCGAGTCCGTGGCCACCTCCTCGTCACGCGGGACAAAGGATTCCCGGCGGATGCTCCGGAAGTGCGGCATCCGTACCGTTTGGAGCCGTGAATCTTCGTGGGTGCCGGGTCAGTCCACCAACACCGCTCGATCGTGAGGCAGGCACAGCCGCAGCCGTGTGCCGCTCGCCATCTGATCCTGGCGAGTCACGGTCGATTCGACAACGAGCGGATCGCCGATACCCGGTACCTCGAGGAACGCCCTGACGAAGGCGCCGAGGAAGCTGCCGGAGCGCACCTCGCCGATGAGCACGACGCCGTCGGTGATCGCAGCCTTCTCGTCGGCGGGCGACAACGTGAACCATTCCGGTCGTACCATCACACCGACGTCAGCTCCCGCCGCCGCCCGTGAGGCGGGATCGAGACACCGGAGCGGCGTGTTCGATCCGGGCACCAGGACCGTTGCTGTTCCGGCTCCACGTTCCAGGACGCGGCCCGGTATGACGTTCGCGTAGCCGACGAAATCCGCCACGAATCGATTTGCGGGAGCGTGGTACAGCTCCCACGGTTCGCTGTACTGCTGGAGCCTTCCGTCGGCCATCACGGCGACTCGGTCCGATAGGCTCAGGGCTTCGTCCTGATCGTGCGTCACGTAGATGGTGGTGATGCCGGTGGCGCGCTGGATCTCCTTGAGCTCGGCGCGGACTCGAATCCGCAGCTTGGCGTCGAGGTTGCTGAGGGGTTCGTCCATCAGCAGCACGTGGGGCTCCATCACGATCGAGCGTCCCAGGGCCACGCGCTGCTGCTGACCGCCGCTGAGCTCGTGGGGGTGGCGAGCCTCGAGCGCATCGAGGCCGAGGAACTCGAGGACACGCGAGACGCGACGGTCGCGCTCCGCCTTGTCGAGGCGGCGGAACTTGAGGCCGTAGCTCACGTTCTGGAGCACGGTCATGTGCGGGAAGAGAGCGTAATCCTGGAAGACGATCGACACGTTGCGGCGGTTCGGTGGGATTCCCTGCTGGGGCACGCCGCCGATGAGGATGTCGCCGGCGTCGGGGTCGTAGAAGCCGGCGAGCATCCGCAAGGTGGTCGTCTTGCCGCAGCCGCTCGGTCCGAGTAGGGTCGTGAACGAGCCGGTGGCGACGTCGAGTGAGAGTCGGTCGACGGCGACGACGTGACCGAAGGTCTTGCTGACGTCACGGATCTCGACGTGAGGCCGCTCGGCGCTGCCCTCCGGCAAATCGTATGCGGGTTCGGTGGCGGTTGCGATGGAGGGCGTCCTTTCCGTAGGGGTCAGATGTCGAAGAAGGCGAAGCGGCGCCCGAACACGAGCTTGGCGACGCCGAGCGTGAGCAGCGCGATGCCCACCAGTAGAGAAGCGAGGGCGGCGGCCCAGCCCCAGTACCCCTGCTCGGCCAGGTTGAGGATGGAGGCCGAGGCAACCACGGTACCGTGCGAAATCAGGAACACCACGGCCGAGAGCGTGCCGATCGCCTTGACGAAGCAGTAGACGAGTGCGGCGGAGAACGAGGTGCTGATGAGCGGCAGCACCACGTCGAAGAAGGTGCGCATGCTCGAGGCGCCCATGTCGGCGGCGCTCTCCTCGATCGAGGGAGCGAGTTGATGCAGCGTGGCGGCGGCGATTCGGTATCCCACCGGCAGATAGGAAAAGACCATGCTGATCACGATGATGGTGGCCGTGCCGGTGAGCTGGAGAGGTGGTGTGTTGAAGGCGAGCACGTACGCGATGCCCAACAGCGTCCCCGGGATGGCGGCGGGGAGGAGTGACACCAGGTCGAGCGCCCGTCCGAACGGTACCTTGACGCGGTAGACGAGGTAAGCGGAGATGGTCGCCAGTACGGCGCATACGAGAGCGGCGCTGCCAGCGAAGCGCAGGCTGTTCCAGAGCTCGGGGCCGCGTACGACGACCCGGCGGAAGTTGTCGAGCGTGAACGTGTAGTCGACGCCCCAAACGGGAGTGAAGGCGCCGAGCAAGATGACGGCGTACTTCGCGAGCATGAAGAGCGCGATCAGCAGGCAGAAGGTGAAGAGGCCCCAGCGTGCCATTGGCGAGACCGGCGCCGGCTCGATCCGCGAGCCGCGCCCGCCTACGGTCACGAACCTCCCCACGGATGAACCTTGCAGTCGCCGCTGGAGGAAGAAGAAAGCTATCGCGGGCATGAGCAAAGCCAGGCCGAGCACCGCGCCCATGCGCATGTCGGCCCAGCCCGAAATCTGCAGGTACGCTTCGGTCGCCAACACTCGATAGCGGCCGGCGATGAGCATGGGGTTGCCGAAGTCGCCGAGCACGGCGATCGCCACGAGCAGGGCGGCCGCTCCCACGCCCGGCGCGGCGAGTGGCACGACCACCGTGCGGAACGTAGTCCACCGGCCCGCGCCGAGGCTCTCGCTCGCGCGCTCCAAGTTCGGGTTGATCGAGCGGAGGACGCCCGCGATGGCGAGGAACGCGATCGGGAAGAACGACACAGTCTGCGCCAGCCACAGGCCGTGCCAGCCGTAGATGTCGGTGTTGAGCCCGAGCAGCTCGTACGTGACGAGCCCGCGGCGGCCGAAGAGCAGGATGAATGCGAGACCCGAAACGAACGGCGGCGTGATGAGCGGGAGCAGCGGCACCAGCATGAAGAGGCGCGCCCCCGGGATGCGGGCGCGCGTGACGGCGTACGCGTAGAGGAACCCGATGATCACCGACGAGATGGTCGACAGTGCCGCCATCTGCAGGGTATTGAGCATCGTGACCCGCCATCGGGCCGTCGTGAGTGCGCGGAGCCAATCCTCTGCCCGCGGTGCTGCCGCAGCGACGAGCAACGGGTAGAGAACGAACAACGCGAGCGCCGCGACGACCACCGTTAGCGTGACGGCGAGCCATACATCTCGTCGCCAGAGCCGTGCGAGGTCGAGTAGGTCCGCCCCCAGGGGCCCAAAACGGGGCGCCCGAGGGCGATGGGCGCGCTCGCTGTCGGGCGGGAGTGGCGCCCGATGCGTGCTCAATCGAGGGTTGCTTCCCAGCGTCGCAACGTCTCTTCGCGCTGCTCGCCCGCGAGGGCGGCGTCGAAGTCGATCATGTCGATCGATGCGCGCGGTATCGCGGCGGAGGGCAAATTGACGTCGGGGTGGAGCGGCGTGGTGAACGACTGGTCGGTGAAGACCTGTTGTGCCTCGACCGACATCATGAAGTCGACGAAGCGCTGCGCGTTCTCGGGATTCGGCCCACCGGCGATGATCGAGACGGATCCGGCCTCACCTCCGGTGCCGGGCGGCACCACGAGGGAGACGGGGAAGCCTTGGTCGATGGTGCCGGAGAGCGAGTGGACGAACGCCACCCCCAGGGTGTACTCACCGGTGCCCACCATCCGAGGGGGCGCGGACCCGCTCGTGGGGAACTGACCCACGAGGGGAGCGAGTTGCTCGAGGTACTCCCAGCCAGCGTCCCAGCCGAGCCGCTGGAGCTGCGTCTGCAGGAACAGGTAGGCCGTCGACGAGGCGATTGGATCGGTCATCACGATCTCGCCGGCGAAGGCGGGATCAAGCAGATCCTCCCAGGTGACGGGAAGTTCGCGATCCCCGTACTGCTGCCGGAACCGCTCCTCGTTGATGCCGATGCCGAGCGCGGTGAGATAGAAACCAGTCCAGTAGCCTTCGGGATCGCGTGTCGCTCCCTCGAGGTAGTCGGACGCGGGCGACACGTACGGCGCGAGCACGCCTTCGTTCGCCATGGTTATGTGGAGGTTGCTGGCGCCGCCGAGCACGACGTCGGCGCGCGGGGCGCCTCGCTCCGCCATGACGCGCGCGACCATCTCGCCACCCGATGCGCGGATCGTCTGGACGTCGATCCCGGTCTGTTCACGGAAGAGACGCGTGAGAACCTCCGCGTCCTGCTCCTGCAGGATCGAGTACACCAGGAGCTCGCCCTGGGCGCGAGGTGCTGCCCACGCCGAAAGCAGGAGGATCGAACTGGTGAGAAGAATGGCGTACCGTGCCCACGCCTTCGCGGTCGGGTGTGGCGAGCGAAGAACGGTGTGCAGCATGTCGACCTCCTCCGGCTGCCTCGCCTGGGGATGAAGCACGAGGCGTCCGTGTAAGGTTCCAGCGTACCCATGGTTCGATGTCCTTGGGCGCTACTTCGGAACCGGCCGTACACGACGATGCAGGGTCGTTCGGTTGGCGATGACGATCAGTGCTCACCACCACCCCATTCCCGGTGGAGCTTCGAAGCCGGGCCGGCCGATCTGGCCATGCGCATTGCCACCCCAGCAGTACGCCCGCCCGTCCGTCGTGAGGCCGCAGGTGTGCCCACTCGCCGCCGTGAGTTCGGCGAACCTGTGCCCACCAAGCACGGCGACTGGTGCCGAGTTGTGCTCCCGGGTGCCGTCCCCGAGCGCTCCCAAGTAGTTCTCTCCCCAGCAGTACGCCTCTCCGGCGGCGGTGAGGCCACAGAGGTGCCCTGAGCCGGCGTAGAGCTCGGCGAAGGCTGGGACAGCCACCACGCGCTGTGGCACGTTGGAGCTGAGGTCCGCCACGATGGATCCCCAGCAGTAGACGTCGCCGAGCGCCGTGAGCCCACACGTGAACATGGCGCTCGCAACCAGCTGCGTGAACGCATGACCGCCCAGAACGAGCTGCGGGGTCGCGACGACCGCGTTGCCGCCCGCGCTTCCATACCAGCCGATGCCCAGTTGGCCGGACCAGTTCGAGCCCCAGCAGTAGGCCGAGCCCGCTGCCGTCAGGGCGCACATGTGGTTCTGCGCGATCGTGACTGACGCGAACTCGAGGTCCGTTTCGAACGCGACGGGCTCTTCCGAAGCAATCCACGGTAGGGCCCAGCCGCCCCAGCCCCAGCAGTAGAGGATCGTGTCGGTTGCGATCCCGCAGGTCGCGTCGGCGATGGCTTGCATCGAAAGCTGTTCGAACGTCAGGTCGCCGGCGACCTTACGTGGTATGGCGTCCGACGGCACGATCCCGTCGAGTGATTTACCCCTCCCCCAGCAGTACGCCGCGCCAGCCAGATAGAGGCCGTAGGTGAACGTCGTTCCGCCCCCGACCGTCCGGAGTACGGGAGCGCCTTCTACGCGCTGGGGTTCACCCGTGCAAGGCCATTCCCCGCACCGATCCATTCGGCAGGAGGCTACCGAGTTTGCGCGAGGCACGTGGGTACGCGTTCCAGCGTGGGCGCAACGGCTCCCTCGTCGAGAACCCGATTCGCACCGAGCGGACGTCGAGCATCCGCGTCCGTACCGACGCGCCGAGCCACTGGAAGGACTTCGGCAGTGATGGTGGCGGCGACCTGATCGACTTCCTCGAGGGGGCCGAGGGTATGACGAAGGCAGCCGCGCAGGTGGCCGCCGCGGAGATCCTCGGCGTCAGCAGTTCAGCCGGTTTCGGCGCTTCCCTGAAGACCCATACAGCGAAGTTGAGCACCCCAACACCCCCCACCGCGCTCGACCTCGAGGCCGTGATTCAGCAAGCGCACGAGCCCTTGCTCCATGGCACGACACCCGAAGCGGTCGCCGCCCGCGCGAACCTCCAGCGCCGTGGTCTCGATCCCGCCGGCGCGACCGTGCGCTACGCCCGCCTCGGCGTCGTTGACGGCAGCGTCGAGCTCGACGAGCAGGCCATGAAGCGCTACACCTTCCAGGGCCGCGTGCTCTTCCCGTACCTAGACGATCGCGACCGGCCCGTCTCGACATCCTCGAGGTGCTCGGGCCCGGAGCGCCAGTGCTCGCGAGCGGCGGGGGAGGCTTCAGCCGGCAGGACCTCCAGCCGATCGCCGGGGAGCTCGACCAAGCCTTCCTTTGCTTCGACG
>JACCWH010000082.1 GCA_013697735.1 Trueperaceae bacterium
GCGTCCACGCGCCCGGACGCCGCTGGCGCCCGGCCGTCGTCGGGCGACGACGAATTCCGTCCTGTACGGGATTGAGGAAGTCGCACACCATGGTGGTATAGTACGCGCTCGGCGAGATCGCCGTAAGGGCATCCATTACGTTGCCCCTCCACGATCCGTTCAGACCGCTTTCACGTATAGCCAATGAGCGAGGAGCATGCATGCGCTTTCAAGATATCATCATGGCCCTCGATCGCTTCTGGGCCGACCGCGGCTGCACGATCGTTCCGCCGCACGACACCGAAGTCGGTGCGGGAACCTTCTACCCGACCACCTTCTTCGGAGCACTCGGCGCCGATCCCTGGCGCGTGGCCGGCATCGCGCCCAGCCGGCGACCGGCAGATGGGCGCTACGGCGACAACCCGTACCGCTTCCAGTACTTCTACCAGTACCAGGTCGTGATCAAGCCCTCGCCCGGCGACATCCAGGAGACCTACCTCCAATCGCTCTACCACCTCGGGATCGACCCGGGTGCGCACGACATCCGCTTCGTGGAGGACAACTGGGAATCGCCGACGCTCGGCGCCTGGGGCCTCGGCTGGGAGGTGTGGATGGACGGGATGGAGATCACCCAGTTCACCTACTTCCAGCAGGTGGCGGGCATCGACTGCCGCCCCGTCTCGGTGGAGCTCACCTACGGCCTCGAACGGCTCGCGATGTACCTCCAGGGGGCGAAGCACGCGTTCGACGTGGAGGTCGCCCCCGGTGTGGCGATGGGAGATCTGCGGCGCGACTTCGAGCGCCAGCACTGCGCCTACAACTTCGAGCACGCCGACCCCGACCTCCAGCGCCTGCTGTTCGATCGTTTCGAAGTCGAGACGGAGCGGCTGCTGGCGCTCGAGTTGGTGCACCCGGCGTACGAGTTCGCGCTGCGCTGCTCCCACGCCTTCAACCTCCTCGACGCTCGCGGGGTGCTGTCGCACACCGAGCGGCAAGGGTACATCCAGCGCGTGCGACGTTTGACGGAGGCCTCGGCCGCCGCCTATCTCGCCGGCCGCGCGTCCGACGCCGCGCGGGCCGCCTGATGGCCACGCTGCTCTTCGAACTCGGTGCCGAGGAATTGCCCAGCTGGTACGTCCAGCAAGGGAGCGAGGCGCTGGCCGACCTCCTCACCACGCGCTTGACGACGGCGGGCGTGGAGCACGGGGCGCTCCGGATCTTCGCCACGCCACGCCGCCTCGCGGTCACGCTCCAGGGGGTCGCCGCTACCAGCGCCAGGCGAAGCGTGACGAGACGCGGGCCCGCCGAGCGCGCCGCCTACGGCGCCGACGGAGCGCCCACGCGCGCACTCCTGGGGTTCGCCTCCTCGTCGGGCGTCGACGTCGGAGATCTCGTGATCGACGATCGCGGCAAGGGGCGCTACGTCTATGCGACCACCGAGGTCGGCGGCGACGCGACCGCCGACCTGCTGGTCGACCTGCTCGCGTCGCTCGTGGTCGACCTGCCGGCGCCGCGCAAGATGCGGTGGGGAGACGTCGACACGCCCTTCATCCGACCGGTGGCCTGGCTCGTGGCACTCCTAGACGACGAGGTCATCCCCGTCGAGGTCGCCGGCGTGCGTGCGGGGCGTGCGACGCGCGGGCACCGGTTCCTGCACCCCGGTGAGATCGAGCTCGACCACGCGGACGCCTACGAGGGAGCGTTGCGAGACGCCTCCGTGGTCGCCGACCGGAGCGATCGACGACGCCTCGTGACCGATGCGGCGCGCGCGGCGGCCGCGTCCGAAGGGCTCGAGCTCGTCAGCGATCCCGCGCTCGAGGATGAGGTCTGCGACCTCCTCGAGATGCCCGTGGCGGTGCTCGGCTCCTTCGGCGACGGGTTCCTAGACCTCCCGGACGACGTGCTGAGCACGGTGATGGTGCACCACCAACGCTTCTTCCCGACCCGCGGTGCCGATGGTCGGCTGGCGCCGCGATTCGTTGCGCTCTCCAACAACCGCGTCCCCGACGACACCGTCGTACGGGGTGGGTACGAGCAGGTGCTCGGTGGTCGCCTCGATGATGCCCGGTTCTTCTGGGACGCCGACCGCACCGAGAGCCTCTCGCGCCACGCCTGGTCGCTCTCGGGCATCGCCTTCCAGAAGGAGCTCGGCTCCATGGGCGACAAGGTCGCCCGGATCGGGACGGCGGCCCGGCACCTCGCCGACGTCCTCGGCGTGAGCCACGACGAGGCGGCGATCCTGAAGGCCGCGCTCCCGATCTTCCGTGCCGACCTCGCGACCAAGATGGTCAACGAGCTCCCCGAACTCGAGGGGACCATGGGGCGGGCGTATGCGCTCGCCGAGGGGCAGAGTGCCGAGGTCGCCAGCGCGCTCGAGGACGGCGTACTCCCACGCGCACACGGAGGACGGCTCGCCACGACCCGCGTGGGAGCGATCCTCGCCGTCGCCGATCGCCTCGACACGTTGGTGGGCTTCTTCGCGATCGGACGGCGCCCGACCGGGTCTGCCGACCCGTACGGGCTCCGGCGAGCGGCGGTCGGCGTCGCCAGGACCGCCGCGGCCCAGGGGTGGCGCGTGCCGTTCAAGAAGCTCGTGGACGCAGCCGTCGCCGGCTACGACGGCAGCGACCTCGTCGACCGCGACGTCGGCGCCGAGGTCGAGGCCTTCGTGTGGGACCGCGTCGCGGCGCTCCTCGCCGAGGAGCGCGTCCCCACGTCGGTCGTTCGGGCCGCCGTCGATGGGAGTCGCTCGATCGTCGGCGCTGCGCGGCGCGCCCACCTGCTCGAGGCGCTGATGGCACGCGAGGGCTTCGGTGATCTGATGGCGCTCTACAAGCGCGCCGCGAATCTCGGTCGCCAGGCGTCGGAGCGCGCGAGCGTCCGTTCGTCGCACTTCCGCGACGATGCCGAGGCGCCGCTCTTCGCGGCGCTGCCGGATGCTCGGCGGGGCGTGGAGCGACTGATGGCCGGGATCCGCAAGCAACTCGTGCCGTGGGACCTCGGTCGCCGGCCCGAGCGGCCCCTCGGCGATCTCGACGCGGCGATCGCCGAGGTACTGCACCTCAAGGCGCCGCTCGATGCGTTCCTCGACGGCGTGCACGTGATGGTCGACGACGAGGACCTCCGCAACAACCGCCTGGCGCTGCTCGCCGAGGTCGCGCAGGTCCTGCGCGACCTCGGCGCGCTCGAGCATCTCGGGGCCCGCGAGGCCAAGGAGGCGGTCGCCTGACGCACGACGAACGCCCCGAGGATCCTCGGGGCGTTCGACCACGCTTGGTGCCGATCTTGGTGCCGAAGGCGGGACTTGAACCCGCACGTCCTCACGGACACACGACCCTGAATCGTGCGCGTCTACCAATTCCGCCACTTCGGCGAGCCGCACCCGCACGCTCGGGAGCGTCCGGGCAGACGCACATTCTAGCCGGGCCCGCCGCGAGGGCGCAAGGAGCAGCAGCGCCCGCGCCGTTCGCGATCACTGCGGCCGCGAGCGGATAGGCTGCCGGCATGGATCGCACAGCGCTCGTCACGGGGGCGGCCAGCGGGATCGGTCGCGCAATCGCCACGGAACTCGCCGCCTCCGGGCACCAGGTGGTCGTGGTCGACCGATCGGAGTCCGCCGGGGCCGCCATCGCCACCGAGATCGACGGCTTCTTCCACGCGGCCGATCTCGCCGTTGCGAGCGCGTGCGAAGCGGCCGTCGCGGCCACCGTCGCTCGCTACGGATCGCTCGACGTCTTGGTGAACGTCGCCGGCTTCCAGCACCTCGACGCGATCGACGAGTTCCCGCTCGAGACGTGGAACGCCATGCTCGCGGTCATGCTCACGGCACCCTTCCTCCTCACGAAGCACGCGTGGGAGCACCTCAAGCGCTCGGGGCAAGGTCGCATCGTGCACGTCGGGAGCGCACATTCCTACGCAGCGAGTCCCTACAAGGTCGGCTACGTGAGCGCGAAGCACGGCCTGCTCGGCCTCATGCGCGTGAGCGCGCTCGAAGGAGGGCCCTTCGGGATCACCTGCAACACCGTGTGCCCCGCCTACGTCCGCACGCCGCTCGTCGAGCGCCAGATCGCGGATCAGGCACGCACCCGCGGCATCTCGCCCGACGAGGTCGAAGCGCAGGTCTTCCTCGCGAACGTGCCGATCAAGCGGATGCTCGAGAGCGAGGACGTGGCCACGTACGTCGCCTTCTTGGCGAGCGCGTCGGCGTGGGGCATCACCGGGAGCGTGCAGTCGATCGACCTCGGCTGGTCGGCGCAGTAGCGAGCACCCGCTTCAGACGAAGCGACCGTCCACCAGGAAGGGGTCGCCGTCGAGCTCGATGGCGCCGCCTCGCCGGAGATCGGTGATCAGGTCCCAGTGGATCGCGCTCTCGTTCGTGCCTCCCGTCTCGGCGTAGGAGCGGCCGAGCGCCAGGTGCACGGTGCCGCCGATCTTCTCGTCGAACAGCGTGTGGAGGATCGGTCGCTGGATCGCGCGATTGGTGCCGATGCCGAGTTCCCCGAGGAAGCGGGCACCCGCGTCGGCGTCGAGTTTCGCCAGCAGCGTCGACTCGCCCGCCGCCGCGCTCGCCGCCACCACCTTGCCGCCGGCGAAGGTGAGCCGGACGTCCCGCACCACCACACCGTCGACCGAGCTCGGCAGGTCGAACGTGATCGTCCCTTCGGCCGAGTCCTCGATCGGACCCGTGAAGACCTCACCGGAGGGCATGTTCTTCCTGCCGTCCGAGTTCACCCAGTGGCGGCCGGTCACGCCGAGCGTGAGATCGGTGCCTTCGGCGACGATACGTACCCGTGAGGCGCGTGCCAGACGCTCGATCAACGTCGCTTGCAACGCGCGCTGCTCCGCCCAGCGGGCGACGGGATCGTCGTCGAAGAGGTACATGGCACCGTAGACGAAGCGCTCGAAATCGTCGAGGCGCATCCCGGCCCCCTGCGCCGCGGCGGCGGTGGGGTAGAGCGTCCCGACCCAGCGGGTGGACGAGAGGCGGTGCGCCTGGACGGGCGCGCGGCGGCGCACGTGACGAGCGATGCGCGCCGGATCGATCCCTTCGAGTGCGTGGGTGTTGTGGGGCGCGTCGACGCGGACGTAGGCCTGGACGCGCTCGATCTCGGCCAGCTCGAGCGTCGGTGGGCGGTCCCAAAAGGCGTCCGGGGCGAGTTCGAGGACGTCGGCGAGTTGCTCGGGGTACGTGAGGCGCAGCGACGGCTCGCCGCCCGCACGGAGCGTGGCGCGCACGAGCGCGCGAGCGATCGGCGTCGCCTCGGCGCCGACCTCGATGAGGACGGTGTCGCCCTCCTCCACGCGCATACAGTACGAGACGAGCAGATCGGCGTAGCGTTCGTGCATGGGATGCAGCATCGTTCGACCCTATCGCACCGTACGGGACCGGTTCTCCCGGCGGCGGCGCGCGGCGTATCCTGGAGCATGGCCGAAGGAGAGCGAGTCCAGAAGGTGTTGGCGCGAGCGGGGATCGCGAGTCGACGGGCGTCGGAGGAGCTCGTGCGCGCCGGCCGCGTGGTGATCGACGGGGAACGGGCCACGCTCGGGCAGCGCGTGACCCCGGGCGCCGACCTGCGCGTCGACGGCAAGCCCGTGCACGTCGACGCGGAACAGCGCACGTTCATGCTCCACAAGCCGCGCGGCGTGGTGACCACCGCGAACGACGAGCGAGGCCGCGGCAGCGTGCTCGCCCTCCTCCCAGACGTCCCGGGGCTCCACACGATCGGACGCCTCGACCGCGACTCGGAGGGGTTGCTCCTCGCCACCACCGACGGCGAGCTGACGCTGCGCCTGACGCACCCGCGCTACGGCCACACCAAGACGTATCGCGTCTGGTGCGAGCGCGGCACGCCCGTGCCCGAGGCGCTCGCGGCGCTTCGGCGTGGCGTCGCCCTCGACGACGGGCCCGCGCGCGCGCTCGCCGCCCGGCCCGCCGAGGACGGCGTCGTGATCGTGCTCGGTGAGGGGCGGAGTCACCAGGTGCGTCGGATGCTCGAGGTCGTGGGTCACCGCGTCACGCGGCTCGTGCGGACGCACGTGGGTGGGCTGCCGCTCGCGGGCCTCGAGCCCGGCGCATGGCGCGAACTCGGTCCCAAGGACTTCGAGCGGCTCGGCTACGTACCGCAGGGGCCGAAGCCCGCGCGCGCTCCGCGGCGGGAGCGATGAGCGAACGCTTCTTCACGCCCGGCCCGGGCCCCGTGCAGCTCGATCGCGAGATGATCGCCGGGCGCGTCGCCGACATCGGTCGAGAGATCGCTCGTGACTACGGCGATGACCCGCTCCACCTCATCTGCGTGCTCAACGGAGCGTTCGTGTTCATGGCCGACCTGGTGCGGGCGATCGATCGGCCGGTCACGATGGACTTCCTGTCGGTTTCGAGCTACGGCTCGCGCACGGAGAGCTCGGGCGAGGTCCGGCTGGTGAAGGATCTCGACCAATCGCTCAAGGGGAAGCACGTGCTGCTCGTCGAGGACATCGTCGACACCGGCCTGACCATGCAGTACCTGCTGGGATACCTCGAGGGGCGCGGGCCGACCTCCGTGCGGGTGGTCGCCCTCCTCTCCAAGCCGACGCGACGCCTGGTCGAGGTACCCGTCCACTACCTCGGCTTCGAGATCGAGGACGCCTACGTCTACGGCTACGGGCTCGACATCGCGCACCGCTACCGGAACATGCCCTTCGTGACCAGCCTTCTGTCCGGGGAGACCGAGCCGTGAGCGCACTGCGCACCGCGCCTCGCTGGGCGCGGACGTCTCTCGCGTTCGCCGTGGTGGCGTGCGTCGTATTGGCCGGGTTCGGCGTGGCTGGTTTCGGCGTCGGGGGGGCGACTAGAGAGGCCGGCCGGACGCCGCGCGCCGCACCGAGCGGCGCCGGCCCGCTGCTCTACGTCGAGGCGCCCGGGCGTGTCGCGGTGGGGTCTCGCTTCGACGTCGTCGTGTCGAGCAGCGACCCCGCGGTGCTGCGCGTCCGCTATGGCGACCAGGAGGTCGAGGTGGTCGATCAGGACCTGCGAACCGCGTTCTTGGGGCTCGCGCACCGCGTCGAGGTCGAGGTGCACGCCACCGACGGCGCCGGTCGGGTCGCCGAGGCGCGGACCGCGGTCGCCGGGTACGGTCCGCCCACGCCGACGATCGACGCGCCCGCGCGCGTCACGGTCGGCGATCCCCTCACCGTGCGTATGTCGTGGACGAGCGTGCCCGACGCGCCGCCGGCGCTCGTCGCGGACGCGTGGGTCGAACTCGACGGTCGCATCCTGGAGGCCCACGCCTTCGACGACGGGCTGCTCGCCCTCGCCGCCGTACCCCTCGCCGCCGAGCCGGGGCCCCGTTCCCTGCGGGCGATCGTGGTCGACGAGTTCGGGACCCATCACCGCGCCGACGCCACCTTCGAGGTGGCGCCCAACCCGCATCCCGTGCAGCTGCTGGTGATTCCCGCCTCGGTGCTGGCGGTGAGCACCGACGGCGGCCGCGAGCTGGAGGCCCAGGCGCTCGCCGCCGCCTTCGCCGCGGTGCCGCCGGAGCAGCGGTGGGAGGTGCCGTTCATGCTCCCCATCGTCGGCCGCGGCACGTCGGGGTTCGGGTTGCCGCGCCGCTACGGCCCCGGAGGGAACGTCTCGTATCACCTCGGCACCGACATCGCGGCGCCCGAGGGGACGCCGATCGTGGCGACGAACGACGGTGTGGTGCGCGTGGCCGGTCAGTACCCCATCAAGGGCGGCCTGGTCATCGTCGACCACGGCTTCGGCGTCACCAGCCTCTACTTCCATCAGTCGCGCATCGCAGTGGCGGAGGGGGACGAGGTCACGCGGGGTGACGTGATCGGCTTCGTCGGCTCCACCGGCCTCTCCACCGGACCCCACCTCCACTGGGAGATGCGCGTCGACGGTGTCCCCACCGACCCGATGGCATGGATCGACCGGCACTATCCGGTGCCGATCGCGCGCGTGCCGTGACGGTCGGCCGCCGGCGCGCCCCCTTCACAGCGGCGCTCGCCTGGTCGCTCCTCGGCGCGCTCGCGCTCTTGGCACCCGGCGCGCTCGCCGCCGCACCGACCGGTGGAGCATGGACGGTGCCGCCACCCGCCGAGCGTTGGAGCGACGACCCAGGCGAGGGCGTCCTCTACGAGATCTTCGTCCGCTCGTTCGCCGACACCGACGGCGACGGTATCGGCGACTTCCGCGGTCTCCGGTCCCGGCTCGCCTACCTGGAGTGGCTCGGTGTGAGCGGCCTCTGGCTCATGCCCATCCATCCGAGCCCCACGTATCACGGCTACGACGTGATCGACTACCGTGCGATCGCGCCCGAGCTCGGCACCACGGCCGATTTCCTCAGCTTCCTCGACGAGGCGCATGCGCGCGGCATGCGCGTGATCCTCGACCTGGTGGTGAACCACACTTCGAGCGAGCACCCCTGGTTCGTCGCCGCCCGCGCGGGTGACGCGGCGTACCGCGCGATGTACGTCTGGTCCGACGAGCGGCTCGACTGGCGTGGGACGAGCGGCGGCTCCGCCTGGCACGCCGCAGGCGACGGAACGTACTACCTCGGCCTCTTCGAGGGGGGTATGCCCGATCTGAACCACCGCAATCCCGACGTGACGCGCGCCACCCTCGACGTGGCCGCGTACTGGCTCGACCTCGGTGTCGACGGTTTCCGCATCGACGCCATCCAGCACGTGATCGAGAGCGATACCGGCGTGATCGCGAACACGAGCGAGAACTACGAGTGGGTGCGTGACTTCAACGCCGCCCTGCGCGGGCGGCATCCGGGCGCGTTCATCGTCGGCGAGACGTGGACCGCCACCCCGGCGATCGCCGCCTACCACCGCGACGCCGACCTCGACATGTCGTTCAACTACCCCCTGTGGCGCGCGCTCCTGAGCGCCGTGTCGACGCGCTCCGCGATCGATCTGCGGGCGCAGCTCGAGCTCGACGCCTCGTCGTACCCCGAGCGGGCGCGACGCGGCACGTTCGTGTCGAACCACGACCAGACCCGGCCGGCGACGTCGTTGAGCCCGCTCCGGCGTGACGAGCGGCGCCTCGCGCTCGCCGCCGGACTGCTACTCACGCTCCCGGGCACGCCGTTCATCTACTACGGCGAGGAGATCGGGCTCCCGAACGGTCCGAGCGACGACGACCGCGACAAGCGCACGCCGATGCGCTGGACCGCCGACGCGACCGGTGGCTTCGGAGCCGGTGCACCGTGGCGTCCCCCCTCGACGACCGACCCCGCCGTGAGCGTCGCGGCGCAGCGCGCCGACCCGAACTCGCTCCTGCACGTCTACCGCGACCTCATAGCCCTTCGCGCCGAGGTCGCCGCGCTGCGCTCGGGGAGTGTGGAGGTGGTGGGCGGCCTGCCGTCGACGCTGCTCGCCTATTGGCGCGAGGAGGGCGAGGAGCGGGTGCTGGTCCTGGCCAACCTCGGCGCCGCCGCCGTGGAGATCGACGTCGCCGCGCTCGGCCTCGAGCGCCCGCTCGACCTGTTGCGGGGCGTGGCACTCGGCGGAACGGTCGAACTCGCTGCCACGTCGCTGCTCGTGCTGGGAGCCCGGCGCCACCGTGCACGGTAGACTCGCGCCCATGAGCGTCACCGATCCCGCCCTCGTGGCGCCGGCGTCCGACGGCGCCACGTCCCGGCCCCGCGTCTTCTCCGGCATGAAGCCGACCGACGGCGTCTTGCATCTCGGCAACTATCTCGGCGCGCTGCGCGGCTGGGTCGCGCATCAGGACGAGCGCGACAGCGTCTTCTGCGTCGTCGATCTGCACGCCCTGACCGTCCCCGAGGCCGTCGATCCATCCGTGCTGCGGAGCACCACGCGCGCGATCGCCGCGCTCTACTTCGCCTGCGGGCTCGATCCGGAGCGCAACGTGGTCTTCGTGCAGTCGCACCTCACCGAGCACGCCGAGTGCACGTGGATCCTCAACTGCGTCACACCACTCGGCTGGCTCCACCGCATGACGCAATTCAAGGCGCAGGCCGAGGCGCGCGAGTCGGTGGGATCGGGCCTGCTCACGTACCCCGTGCTCCAGGCCGCCGACATCCTGCTCTACGACACCGAGGTGGTGCCCGTCGGTGAGGACCAAGTCCAGCACGTCGAGCTCACCCGCGACGTCGCCGTGCGCTTCAATCGGCTCTTCGGCGACACCTTCGTGCTCCCACGCGCGGTGATTCCGAAGGCGGCCGCGCGCGTCATGGCTCTCGACGATCCCACCGCGAAGATGAGCAAGAGCATCGCCGCGGAGCGCGCCGGGCACGCCATCGGGCTGCTCGACTCACCGGCGGTGCTGAAGAAGTCGATCATGTCGGCCGTCACCGACTCAGGACGCGAGACGCGCTTCGAGCAGGCCGGCCCCGGCGTCCGCAACCTTCTGACCATCTACCAGGTGCTCTCGAACGAGCCGATGGCGGCCGCGGAGGCCCGGTTCGAGGGGCAGGGCTACGGCGCACTGAAGAAGGGCGTCCTCGAACTCGTCGTCGAGACGTTGGCCCCCATCCAGGCGCGCTACACGGAATTGATGCGCGAACCCGCCGAACTCGACGCGATACTCGCGCGCGGCGCGGAGCAGGCTCGTGCGATCGCCGCGCCCGTGCTCGCGCGCGTGAAGGCCGCGGTCGGCGTCGGGGCCTGATCGCCACGACCCGCGCGCGGCTCCTGTTCGTGTTCCTCGATGGCGTCGGCCTCGGCGTCGACGACGCCGACGTGAACCCACTCGCCGCACCGTGGCCGGGGCTCGAGGCGCTCGCCGGACGACGCTGGACTGCGCCCAGCTGGGGGGCCGAGGAGGGCGGCTCGGGCGTGGGCGTGGCCGGCACCGTCGCCCGCTCACTCGACGCCGCGCTCGACCACGCCGGCATTCCGCAATCCGCGACGGGCCAGACGAGTCTCCTCACCGGACTGAACGCGGCGCGCACCATGGGCGGGCACTACGGTCCCTGGCCCGGGCCGACGCTCCGCGCGCTGCTCGACCACGGCACGCTCTTCCACGACGGCGTCGCGGCGGGAGGGGCGGCGCTGGCGAACGTCTACCCTCCGGGGTACTTCGCCGCGCTCTCGGGTCGACGACTCCGCCGCTCCGCTCCCGTCCACGCGGCGCTCGCCGCCGGCCTGGAGCTCGCGACGGTCGAAACCTACGAGCGCGGCGAGGCGGTGTCGGCCGATCTCGACGGCGCCTTCATGCGCGTCGGCGAGCGCCCGCGAGGGGCGCCGTCGGCGCTGGCGACCACGCCCTTCGACCCGGTCGGGATCGTCGGCGAGGCGGAGCGCCTCGCGCGCCTCGCGCGGCGCCACTCGTTCACGTTCTTCGACGTCTGGCTCACCGATCAGATCGGCCACCGCGCCGACGCCG
>JACCWH010000183.1 GCA_013697735.1 Trueperaceae bacterium
GGTTGCCCGCGAGGGTCGACGCCATCGCCACCACGAGCAGCTCCCGCATGCCGCCGCCCACCTCCTGGACCACCGGAACCAGGAGCAGGACGGCGGGGACGTTCGAGAAGAGGTTCGAGGTCACGGCGGTGACTGCCGTGAGCGGCAGCAGGGCATGCGCGATCGCATGGCGTGTACGACGTGCGGCGCGGCGCCGGCCGAGCCATCCGGACCACGGCCGCTCGCGGAAGCGCGAGGCCTGGTCGGCAGGCGCCGCGGAGGTCGATCGATGGGTCGCCATGGGGAGCATCTCCGATCCGAGGAAGGAACCCTCGGCACGGAAGATACGGGCGCCGCGCGCGCCGTTCCAGGTCCACTTGCGCCCGATGTCGGCGGTCCGCTGCGTAAAACCGAACGCTCGGCACGCCGGGGCGAAGCCGAATTGCTCCCGTAGCGGGAGCGGGTGGTGAAGACGCGCGGCCGGCATGATGCATCGTCGCAGTGTAGGTTGCGAGCCCGCGACCACGGTCCGGTCGCGGCGAAGCGCTCAGCGCCGCCGGCGACACACACGAGAACGATTCACGATGAACAGCGACCGAATCGGCGACCGCCCGTCGACGCGTGCACATGGCGGTCGCGTTCACGGTACAGCCAGCAGGAACGCTGAGAAGCCCGCGCTGCCACGCGGCGCGGAGTGACGACGAGCGTCAGGTCACTTCGAAGGCTTCGGGTCGATCGCGATCGTCCGCTCCTCGGGTTTCTCCGGTACGCCGACGTCGCCGGTGTGCGACATGGCTGCACGTGCCGCTTTCCGGTTCGGCTTGACCGTGCGGGTTACGAACGACTTCGACTTCGCGCTGGCCGCCATGACGTGGCGGTTCTTGGGGTGCTTGATGATCGCCATGTGGTCTTCTCCTACTTCCCGAGCAGTATAGGGGGTGCGCCACCCCGACCGTCGGCACCTACGGTGACGATCCACCGGACGGAGCCACTGTCGTCGGAGCACGCCGGGTCGTTCGTCGTGATGAGCAAGCGATGCTCGTCGACCCAGCGAGGATCGCGGAAGCCTGGCAGCCACTGCCGCGCGTCGATGTGCCCGGCCGACGCCGCGGCGAGGACGTCGGCTGTCGACACGCTGCGCTCGCGTCGGCGCTCGCGGGTGTCGTCGATCCGCAGCGCGTCGCCCGAGGCTCGTGCACCGTCGAGCACGAGCGCTACGTAGCGCCCCCCGGGTGACCACACCATGGCACCGACACCGCCGAACATGGGCTGCCGCACGACCTCGAGCGACCCGTCCGTGAGGTCGAGGAGCATCAGCAACGAGACGGTGGTCAGCACCGCGTACGCCGTCGCGGTGAACGCCACGCGCGCGCCGTCCGGTGCGAGCCGTGCGACGCCAAACCGGTCGAAGGTCACCGGCGGCATCTCCTGGTCGCCGATGCGGACGGCTTCTCCGAGCGCCTCGACGAGGTGTTCGTCGGCCCAGGTGCGCCACGCGTCGATCGTGACGGTGAACGCCGTGGAGTCATCGTCGCGTTCGCCTCGCAAGGTTGCGCCCTCGTCGGCTGTCGCTATCGACGCGACGTCGCTGTCTTTCGCCTGCTCGACGGACGCGCCGCGGGCGGGCGCCATCGTGCGCTGGACGATGAGGGCGAGCACCACCATGCCGAGGATCAGCAGGACGATCCAAGAGCGTGAGCGACGCATGGCTCACGGTACGGCCCAGTCGGCGCTGCGTGCGCGCAGCCACACCATGTGTCGCGGCCACCGGACTGCGTATCCGGGCTCCTTGAGATGCATTCGGCGGTCAGGTTCCAGCCGGCGCGGGCCGCCCAGGGATCGTCGTCGGGCATCCAGCTCTGCCGGAGCGCCTCCTTGGCTGGGTGCCCCTTGGCGACGTAGGCGTTGAGCCAGTCCGCGACGGGCGCGAACCGCGCGGAGCGCACCAGTCGATCGAGCTGGGAGGCGTCGAGGCGTTTCGGCTTCATGAGCAGGATCGCCAGAGCCTCGCGTCCTGGTTCCGCGTCTCCCACAACTCGATCGCCAACTACCACACCCTCTGCTACCACCCCCTATGCGGTCGGGGCCAAAGCCTCTGGGCGTGGGGGAATGCTAGACGTGGCTCAAGGTTCGATCCGTCAATCGGTCTCAAGCTAGCTCCACCCGATACAGCGTCTGCCTGGACATGCTCGACACCCCCCGCAGCGCGTGCGGTGCCATACCACAGCAGCAATGCATCGAAGACGTCTCTCGGCTTTCGTCCGCTACCCAATGCCGAATCGATCAGGCTCTCGGCGGCACCGTCGCTGACCTGACGGCACGATGGAGGCTCGCCGCGTAGCGTCGGGTCATGAATCGATCAGCGAGTGGCGACACGTCGGACACGGGCCTACCGCATGACGAACACGAGCCCACGACTAAGGCTTCGGACGCGAAGCGTTCCGCCCTTGGGGCTGCCCGTGAGCTACTCGCTTCCGCGGTGATCACGTACGGGGGAGAGCCGGTAGGAACCGTCGCGGCCGTTGGAGGCGAGGAGCACCTCAACTACCGCGAGTGCTTCACGCGTGACTTCGCCGTTTCGGCAGCAGCCGCGTTGTCGCGGGGTGATACGGTGATCGTCCGCAACTTCTTGCGCCTCCTCAGCGGACTCCAGGCTCGCACACACACCCTCGACTGCTTCGAACCGGGAGAGGGGCTCATGCCGGCTTCCTTCTGCGTGGCGCGTGAAGGCGACACCGAAGCCGTCGTCGCCGATTTTGGTCAGCGGGCGATCGCGAGCGTGGCACCCGTTGACGCAGCGCTGTGGTGGCTCCTCACACTACGTGCTCACGGCCGCTCGAGCGGCGACGACACGCTCGCGGAGGAACCATCCGTCCGAGCTGCCATCGAACGCATCTGCAATCTCTACCTCGCCCCGCGCTTCGAGACCACACCGGCGTTGCTGGTGCCGGATGGCGCCTACGCCGTCGATCGCCGACTCGGCGTCTACGGTCATCCGCTCGACGTCCAAGTCCTCTTGTTCGGGGCGCTGCGTGCCGCTCGAGACCTACTTCCGTACGACCACGAGCTTCAAAAACCGGTCTGGAAGCGACTGACGCTCCTCGCGCACCATGTGCGCACGCACTACTGGCTCGACGACGAGCGGTTGAACGTCATCTATCGGCGTGGCGTCGAGGAGTTCGGCAGCGGTCGTGCGAACCGCTTCAACATCTACGCCGACACGATTCCGACCTGGGTGATGAAGTGGATGCAGGAGAGCCGCGGGTACTTCATCGGCAACCTGGGCCCGGCCCGGATGGACTTCCGCTTCTTTTCCATCGGCAACCTCTTGTCGGTCACGACGGGGCTCGCCACAGCGGCTCAGACCCGCACGCTGCTGGACACGATCCGAGCACACCGGGACGACCTGTTGGGCCAGGTGCCGATGAAGTTGGTGTTCCCGGCGGTGAAGGGCAAGCTATGGCGATGGACGACAGGATCGGATCCCAAGAACGTCGCCTGGTCGTATCACAACGGTGGGAACTGGCCCTGGTTGACGTGGCTGCTTGCCGGCGCCGCCCGTCACGGCGGCAACGACGATCTGGAGCTGGCGAGATCGGCTCTCGCCTCGTCTGCGACGCGGTTGCATCGAGACGACTGGCCAGAGTACTACGACGGCCCGAACGGCGGATTGCTCGGTCGGCAAGCGCGCCTGCGGCAGACATGGTCGGCGGCGGGACTGCTGGCGGCCGATGCATTACTACACGACCCAGAAGCGGACGATCCCTTCGCATTCCCGTTCGATCAGGAACTCGAGGATGACATCGTCGACCTCGCTGAGGATCCGGAGCGACTCGAGCAGCGCTCGCACCGGTCCAAACCGCTGGCCGATGAGGCATGAGGACCTGCCACCGCCACGTCGTGCGAAGCCTGCCCTCGCGCGCTCTTCACGCGCTTGAGCTGCACGACGGTCATGAGGCTCACGATCACCAGGAGCGCCCACGAGGAGAGCTTGTGTGGGCTGACCATCCGCCAGCCTTCGTGTTGGTCCGGGTACTGCCACGCACCGAAGTACGTCGCGATGTTCTCGGCGAACCAGACGAAGACCCCGATGAGCAGGAAGGCCAGCACGAGTGGCAGGCGGCGTTCGATCGACCGTGGCGTGAAGCCCACCCAGGACCGTCCGAAGACGAGCAGCACCGCGCCGATGAGGATGAAACGGATGTCCGGCAGGACGTTGTTGGTGAAGAAGTTTAGGTAGATCAGTACCCCCAGCGGCACGACCACGTACGCCGGCGGCCACCGCAGGAACCGTAGATCGAACAGGCGCCACGCCTGGATCATGTAGCTCGCGACGCTCGCGTACATGAAGCCGCTATAGAGCGGCACGCCCCACACCTTGAAGAGGGCAGCTTCCGGGTACGACCACGAGCCCACGTGCACCTTGAACACTTCGAGCCCGAGGCCGAGCAGGTGGAATAGGGTGATCACCGTGAGTTCGTCCCGTGTCTCCAGAGCGGTGGCGAGCATGATCGCCTGCATGCCGAGGCACGCGAAGAGCAGGAAGTCGTAGCGGGCGACGGGAAGGGGTACCACCTGGGAGAGCGCGAGCATCACGAAGATGAAGACGGGGAAGAGGCAGGCGCGTGCGTTGATGAGCACGAAGTGGACGAACTCGAGGAGATGGGCGGCGACGTGCGTACGGATCCGCACGGACACCGCCTGGGGAGCATTCACCTCATCATCCCTATGATGTGCATCACGCACATCATACACATGCAAGCCTGTCCGGCTCACCGGACCTGGTCGGTACCATACGCAGACTAGGCGTGAACGCGCGGCGAGGCGTCTGCGTCGTTCCCGTCGCCTCGCCGCTGCCGCGCTCGAGCCCGCATCACGCCGCTTGCGACGGTACCGGCGCCGACTCGATCGGCGCGAGATCGTCGAGGATCCACGGCATCAGCTCCGAGATCGTCGGGTGGACGAGAACGGCGCGGCGATACTCGCGGCACGGGCGGCCGCTGTACATGAAGGCTGCGAACATGTTGATGACTTCGTCGCCGCTCACGCCGAGGATGGCGGCGCCGAGGATGAGATCGGTGTCGGCGTCCACGAGCAGCTTGACGAATCCCTTCGTCTCGCCCATCTCCTTGGCGCGCGCGATCCGATCCATGCTCCGCGTCGCCTTCAACACGCGGTGCCCCTGGTCGATCGCCTCGCGCTCGCTGAGGCCGACGCGACCGAGGGGCGGGTCGGTGAAGAGGGCGAAGACGGGGATGCGGTCGGAGAGTCGCCGCGAGCCACCACGAAGGGTGTCGAGCACGATCTCGGCGTCGTTCACGGAGGTGTGCGTGAAGGCTCCTTGGCCGTTGACGTCCCCGAGGGCGAACACGTCCGGTGCGCTCGTCATGAGGTGATCGTCCACCTCGATGAAGCCGCGCGCATCGGTCTCGATGCCGGCCGCAGGCAGGTTCAGGCGGTCACTGTTCGGCTCGCGGCCGACGGCGACGAGGAGGTGGGAGCCGGTGACGTCGCCATCGTCCATCAGCACCCGCACGCCACCTTCGGACGTTGCCTCGACACGCTCGACGCGCGCGCCGGTGCGAATCACGATCCCCTCCTCCTCCAGGATGCCTCGCAGCGCGTTCGCGACGTCGACGTCCTCCCGTGGGGCGATCTGGTCGCCCGCCTCGAGGACGGTCACGCGGGCTCCGAAGCGACGGAACATTTGCGCGAACTCCAGGCCGATGTACGAACCGCCGATGATCACGAGGTGCTCGGGCAACGTCCGGAGATCGAGCAGGCGTGCGTTGTCGAGCCAGGGCACGTCTTCGAGCCCGGCGAGGTCGGGAACGCGCGGTCGGGCGCCGACGTTGATGTACACGCGCTCGCCGCTGACGGTCGTGTCTCCGACCTGAACCGTCTTCGCCGCCACGAAGCGGGCCCAGTCGCGGTAGAGCGTGACGTGATCGAGGCCTGAGAGCCACGCCTCCATGCTGGTCGTGGCCTTCACCCTCGGAACGTCCATGCGCTCCATCACCCGCGCAAAATCGATTCCTACGGGGCCGGTGGTGACGCCGTACTCGCTCGCTCGGCGCGCCATGTGGGCGACCTTCGCACTGGCGACGAGCGTCTTCGTAGGCGTGCACCCGACGTTCACGCAGGTGCCCCCGACGAGCCCCCCTTCGATGACGGCGACCGTCTCTCCCTCGGGCAGGCCGCCGATGAGGGTGCCCAGAGCCTGACCGGAACCGATGATGACGTGATCGAAGTGCGTCG
>JACCWH010000106.1 GCA_013697735.1 Trueperaceae bacterium
GGCGCCTCGAGGCACGCCCGCCAGTGCGTGCCTCCCCTGCACCTAGCCTGGGTGCGCGGTCGCGCACGCATCGTGGCCCGACATCACGTCCCGTCCGCGAGCCCCACCGCGCATCGGAACCCGATCGACGGCGACCGCGCCAGCCCGCCGGCGAGCTCGATGAGCTTCGCCGACACGTCGTGATCCTGGAGCCCGCGGTCGAACTGCCACGGAGACGCCGTCGCAGGCATGGCAGCACCACCCTTGAGGATGCAGAAGCACGTCCATCCGTCGTCGTGCTCGCTCTCGGTCAGGTTCCAGACCTCGGGCCGCCCACGCCGGAGCATGCCCGCCGCGCCGCTCAGCTGCCACTCGTCCTCCGTCGGCAGCCGCAACCCCGCCCAGGCGGCGTAGGCGCGCGCGTCGGCGAGGTCGACGTTGACGACGGGGGCGTCGAGCGCATGGACCGCCGGTCGGCCGCCCCGCCAGTGCGCCAGGAACCGATCGGCGCGCAGGGGCGCGTAGCCTGTCACGCTAAGGAACCGGGCGTACGCAGCGTTCGTGACCTCCCGCTCGGCGATGGCGAACGGCGGGACCGCGACGCGCCGCACGATCGTGGCCCAGGTGTGGAGCCGCTCGCCCGGCGCTGGCTTCCACACGTCGACGAAGGGCGTCTCGAAGTAGAGGCCGCACTCGCGGACGCGGTAGCGCACCTCGAGGTCGCCCGCGTGACCGTCGTGGGCGACGAGGCCGGGTGGCACGGTGGCGATCGAGACGGCTGGCGCCGGCCGGCGGCCGGCGCCGAGGTACGTCGACCGCGGAACGTCACGCGGCCGTACGCGCCCGCGCACCGCCGCCACCCGCGCCGTGTCGACGCGCACGGTGCGCGGCGGCCGAGACGCCACCACGGCCGCGATGCCTCCCGCCTCGAGTCGACCCCCGAGCGCGACGCGGCCGGGTCCGGCGGCGAGCGGCACGAGCGTTCGGCCCGTCGTGAGCTCCGTCCAGGTCGCCCAAGGACGCTCGTCGGTCACGATCCACGCGCCGTCGAAGGCGTCGCCACGGTTCACGATCGTCCACAGCGTCTCGTCGCCGTTCCGCCATCTTGAGGCGTAGATTCGCTGATCGCCGCCGTGGTGATCGGCGAGCGGCGTCCAGTCCTCCGCCGTGAGATGGGCCGCATAGGCGCCGTGCACGGCCCGCATGGAGCGCAGCAGCGAGGCGTCGCGCTCGCTCCACGCCATCCGGGCCCCGAACACGTTCTGCCAGACGACGATACCGCTCCCGTTCAGCCACGCCGAGTGCAGTTCGGCGAGGTGGCTCCGGTGCCAGCGGCGCGTGTGGTGGACCATGTGCCGCCGCTCGAACCACTTCGCGCGGACCACGCCCGGGACGTCGGAGTCGGCGAACCATTGGCCCCACGAGAGGTGGTGGTCGTGGATGCGCGCCAAGGGGACGCGCGACTCGCCGCCCATGACGAGCCCCGCCCCGACGGCATCGAGGGCGCGGCGGAGCGCCTCGGAACCCTCTCTCAAGGTGTCGAGGAAGACGCCATCGGCACCGACGCGCGCCACGAGCGCCGCGACGTTCATGGCCGCGTCGGCGTCGTCCCCGTCGCTCCAGGGGGCGTAGGGGAGGTAGACCTGCAGGCCCGCCGAAGCGAACGCGCCGCACACGGCCGACAGATCGGGCAGGTCACGAAAGAAATCGAGCTGCGGCCGCTCGTCGATACCGACGACTGGGTAACCGTGCCAGAGGAGGACGGCGTCGAAGCCACCGAAGTCGGCTTCCGCCGCCTCCAAATAGGCGTCGACCGTGAAGCGGCCCGCCGCATGGTCGTAGAGCGTCCGATCCCAGAGCGGCGCCAGGCCGAGCACGAATGGAGTCGGGCCCGCCCGGTCGTACCGCGTCCCGTCGTAGCCGACGCGCACCCGTGCCTCGTCGCGCCAACGTCCCAGCTGCGCCCGCCACGCCGGCCAGGCGCACGGGTCGTCGGGCGCGGAGAAGATCTTCGCCTCGTCGAGCGCCCGAAGATCGGCGTCGGCATCGAGCGGAACCTCGGTCGGCCGGTCGAGTAGGCGCGGCACGTAGGGCGATGTCACGCCGGGCGGCCGCATGCCGCTCACGACCGTCCCCCCTCGCGCTCGCGCACCTCGCCGGCACGCTCGAGCACCTCCCGCGCCCGGTCGGCCACCGGACGGTCGACCATTGCGCCTTCGACCGCCACGGCGCCGCCACCCGCGGCGTCGTAGGCGGCCACGATGCGTTCGGCGCGCGTGACCTCGTCGGCGCTCGGCGCGAACACCTCGTGGACCACGCGGATCTGACTCGGGTGGATGCAGGTCACGCCCCGGAAGCCGAAGCGCCGGGCGCGCTCCGCCCGCGAACGGAAGGCGTCGAGATCGCCGAAGGCAGCGCTGCTGCCGACGCTGCCGAACACCTCCTTCCCCTCGGCGCGCGCCGCGAGCAGCAAGGCGGTGTGGGTCGCCAGGAATGGCTCGGCGTCGCCGTCGAGGCGGAGGTCGCGGGCGAGGTCCTCGTTCCCGGGGACGAGCGCCACGACGCGCGGGCAGGCGGCCACCGCACGAGCGGCGAGCACGCCGCGGGCGTCCTCGATCACGGCCACGATCGGCGTGGTGGGCCCGTCGCGCCCTGCCGTCTGCTCGAGCTCACCGAGGAAGGCGGAGAGCACGCCGATCGCGCCGGCGTCCGTGACCTTCGGCACGAGTAGGCCGTGCGCACGGGCGGCGACCGCCGCCTCGACGTCGCGCCACGCGCGCCGCCAGGTGCTGTCGATACGGACGAGCACGGTCGCCCCGCCGCTCGCGCAGCGCGCCACTGCGTCGGCGAGGTTGGCGCGGGCGCCGTCCTTGGCGGCGTCGGGTACGCCGTCCTCGAGGTCGAGGATGATCGCGTCGGCGCCGCGCTCGTGCGCCTTCGCCACGAAGCGCGCCTCGTGGGCGGGCACGTACAGGAGCGAACGCCAGCGTGGGCCCTTCACGACACCACCCCGTCGGCGCGCAACCGACGCGCTGCGGCCCCGTCGAACCCCGCCTCGGCGAGCACGGCGTCGGTCTCGGCGCCGAGCGCGGGCCCGAGATGGCGGACGCGGCCGGGCGTGCGCGAGAAGCGAATGGTGACGCCCGGTACCCGCAGGGGACCGAGCACCGGGTCGTCGTGGCGCTCGAAGGTGCCGCGCGCGATCACGTGCGGGTCGGCGAGGAGCTCCTCGATGTCGTAGATGGGACCCACGGCGGCGCCGAGGGCGGCGAGTTCGTCGATCGCCGCGTCGCGCGGCCTTTCCGCGATCCAGCCGCCGACGATTGCGTCGAGGACATCGGCGTGGACGATCCGGTGGTGGTTCGTCGCGAAGCGCCGATCCTGCACCAACTCGGGGCGCCCGATCGCGCTCATGAGTCTCTCGAAGACGGGCTGGGCGCTCGCGGAGAGGGCGACCCAACGGCCGTCCGCGGCGACGTAGGCGTTGCGAGGCGCCGAGGTGAGGCTGCGGTTGCCGAGACGGGGCCGGACGATGCCCAGCGCCTCGTACTCGAGCACCTGCCCCTCGAGGAGCCGCACGAGCGGCTCGAGCAGGGAAACGTCGAGCCGCTGTCCCTCGCCGCTCCCGCCCGGGCGGTCGCGCTCGAAGAGCGCGATCATCACGCCGAGGGCGCCGAACACCCCCGCGACGCCGTCCGCAAGGGGGATCGCCGGCAGGGTCGGGGGCCCGTCGGGATGGCCGTTCGACGCCGCGAAGCCGCTCATGGCTTCGATGAGCGTACCGAAGCCCGCGCGCCCGGCGTAGGGTCCGTCCTGGCCATAGCCCGTCACGCTGAGCATCACCAGGCGCCCGTTCGTCTCCCGCAAGCGCGCGTAGCCGAGCCCGAGCCGGTCCATCACGCCCGGCCGGAAGTTCTCGATCACCACGTCGGCGTCGCGCGCGAGGCGGAGCACCACGTCGCGCCCGTCGGGGTGCTTGAGGTCGACGGCCAGCGACCGCTTGTTGCGCGCGAGCGTCTTCCAGAACACGCTCTCGCCGTCCTTCTGCAGGCCGAAGGAGCGGGCGTGATCGCCGGATCCGGGTCGTTCGACCTTGATCACGTCGGCGCCGTAGTCGGCCAGGAAGGCAGCCGACCATGGCGCCGCCATCATCGTGGCGAGGTCGAGCACGCGGATTCCCACGAGCGGGCCGTCGCCGGCGCGCGGCGCGCGGGCTCCCTCGCGAGCCGCGCCGGGCCGGGCGCTCACGCCGCCCGCTCCCGCACGCGGTCACGGGGTACGAGGGCCACGGTGCGGCGCACGAGCTCGTCGATCGAGATGCGGTCGAAGCCCTTGAGGCTCGTGCGCACATGCCCGTGGAGCGGCGCGACCCACGCCTCGGGCACACCCGAGCGCTCGCGCATCGCCCCGACGATCGAGCCGACGGTGGCGCCGTTCGAGTCGGTGTCCCAGCCGCCCATGACGGCGCGAGTGACGCTCGCCACGTAGTCGCCGCGGCCGTGGACGAGCGCAGCGCTCACGAGGGCGGCGTTGTTCACTGCGTGGACCCAGTGGTAGTGGCCGAGGCGGGCGTGGAGGGCGTCGAGCACGTCCTCCCATTCGTCGGTAGCGCGCGCGAGGTCGATCGCCCAGGCGACCGCGCCGGCGAGGCGGCCGTCGGCGGGCACCACCTCGAGCGCCCGCCGCACGAGACGCTCGGGGTCGTCCTCGACGAAGGCGAGCGCGACCAGCGCCGCCGCCAGCAGGGCCGCATTGAGGCCATTGTCGACGTGGCTCACGCGCGCATCGCGCCAGGCGAGCTCGGCGGCGGCGGTGGGATCGCCCGGACGGACGTACCCCCAGAGATCGGCGCGGATCTGCGCGCCGATCCACTCGCGATAGGGGTTGCGATGGCGCGCCGTCTCGGGCGGCCGTACGAAGGCGAGGAGGTTCTGCATCGCCACGCGCTCCGCCGTGAACACGGTGAGCGGCGGCATCGACGCCAACCAGAGCGTGGCGACGTCGTCGCTCGTGAACCCATCGCCATACGTCTCGAGCACGTGCATGGCGAGCATCGTGAAATTGATGTCGTCGTCCTCGGGCATGCCGACGATCGACTCGCGCAGGCTCGTCGGACGGCTCGCCCGGTTCCACGGCCAGCGCGCGCTCACCGCCTCGGGAACGCCCTCGGCGGTGAAGTACTGCCGGAGCGGCCACTCGTCGATGCTCTCGAGGAGCTCCCGGATGCCCTCGCGTGGGATCTTCTCGACCGGCTTGCCGAGGAGGCAGCCGGCCAGGCGCCCCGTCCAGGCCCCAAGGATGCGGTCGCGGAGGTCGCCCGTCGCGAACGTCGGCGGCGGTACGGTCGCGCCGACCGCGCGGGCCAGTGGCGCTGGCAGGTCGTACGACGCCTCCTGCCGACTCAGCGCGGCCGCCACGTCGAGCAGCTCGAGGGCGCGGCGCCGGAGCGCCTCGAGGTCGTCGTCGTGTGCCCCACGCGCCGACGCCCAGGCTTCGGCGATCGCGCCGACCTCGGCGCCCTCCTCCCGCAACTGCCGCAGCTCGTGCTCGAGACGCTCCTCCGGCGCGAGCCAGGTGATCCGGACCACGTCAGCCGCCCCTGGTGACGGCCACGGTCGGGAATCCTTCGAGGCGGTCGTCCCAGCGGGCGCGGTCCTTCGTCAGCACCTCGCGGGCGACGTGGGCGAGATCGTCGGCCACCACCGCGAAGTCACGGCGGCTCGCGCGCTCGACCCGCTCGAGCCAGCGACGGGGCACGGTGTCGACGCCGTGCAGGGCACCGGCGATCGCGCCCGCCATCTGCGCGATCGAGTCGCTGTCGCGTCCGTAGTTGACACCGCCGAGAACGGCATCGACGTAGCGACCCCCACAGGCGACGAGCATGCCCAGGGCCACCGGCAGCTCCTCGATGCTCGCCCGCCGGCTCGGCTTGCGGGCGTCGACGTCGGGATCGCGGTACGCCTCACCGACGGTGTCGAAGGGCCGCACGGCGTCGCGCAGGACCGGTATCGCCTCCTGCCACGAGTCGACGCCGCGCGCGGCCTCGACGACCTCGCGGATCGCCTCGCGCGTGCCGTCGCGGGCGAGGCCGAGACACGCGTCGACCACGCTCGCGACGCTCGCCCCAGGGCGGAACGCCGCAGCGACGGCCGCCGCCATCACACCCGCCGCCTCGCGGCCGTAGCTCGACTGGTGGGCGCCGGCGAGGTCGATCGCCTCGCGGTAGGCGCCGGCCGGGTCGCCCGCGTTGACGATCCCCACGGGCGCCATGTACATGGCGGCGCCGCAGTTCACGACGTTCCCGACGCCCGCCTCGCGCGGATCGACGTGGGCGGTGCGCAGGCGCAGCACGAGGTACTTCTCGGCGAGGAAGACGCGATTGAGAAGGACCGTGTCGCGCTCGAGCTCGGGAACGTAGATGACACGGTCGGCCATCTCGGCCACGAGGTGCTCGGCCAAGTCGAAGGGCGTGAGGTGATCGCGGACGACGCCGTAGACGTTCGCGAGCGCGATCGTCATGAGCGTGTCGTCGGTGACGTGCCCGTCGCCCTTGTGGTACGGAGAGATCGGCCGCGCGGTGCGCCAGTCGGGCAGGAACGGACCGACGATGTCGGTGACCCACCCCCCGAAGCGCTCGCGGATGGCCTCGGGCGAGTAGCCCTCCGTCGAGCCGCCGAGGGCGTCGCCGACCGCGAGGCCGGCGATGCAGCCCCGGGACTTGTCGATGAGGAGATCGTGCATGCGCTCAGGCCCCTTCGTCGTGCGTGGTGGTGTCGAGAACGTCGAGCGGGTGGACGCCACGGAGCCGCGGGAGCGATACGCCGAGGAACGACGGTATCAGCTCCCTCGTCCTGCCGAGCGGGAACGGCAAGGCCCCCCCGGCCGCACACATCGCCCCGACGAGCGGCGCGACGGCGGCGGCGTGGCGGGGTACGGCCAGGGCCGCGAAGAGCGCGGCGTCGACCCGTGGGTGACACGTGCGGAAGATAGTAAGGGCGATCGCGACGACGTCGGGGGCCGCGTCGCCGTAGCTGTAGGCGGCGTTCGCGACGTCGTGATCGAGCCTCAGGGCGAGCTCGACGCTGGAGGTCGTCTCCGCGCCGATGCGCAGCGCGCGATGCAGGCGCTCTGCGCTCCACGACCGAGGTGGCAGGTGAGCGGCTGCGGCGGCGACGGCCCGCTCGGGGGTGTCGCCCCGCGCGGTGGCGGTGAGGGCCACCGCAACGGCCTCCGCACACCAGACACCGTCCTCGGCGTTCGTGATCGTGGCGTCGTCGCGCACGGCGCACAGCAGGGCGCCGTCGTCGGGGAGGAGGGTGGCGAGGGCGAGCGCCCGCACGCAGGCGGCATCGTCGGCGTGGCGGGCGTGGTCGTGACCCGTCAAGGGCGGTGCGACACCGGCGAGGAGCCCGTCGAGCGCGGCACGCTGCGAGATCGACAGTCGTGGGGCTTCGGCGTCGTCCGCGAGGCCGCGCCAAGCGGCGGTCGTAGCCGCGAGGTCGTACCGGCGACGGGTGCTCGCGACGAGGCCGACCTGGAACGCCAGCCACTCGCTTCGGGGCCCTGGGGCCGCATACAGGGGCGTGGCCGGCACGTTGAGGGCGAAGGGGACCGGCAGGTCGAGCAGCCCCGCGACGTCGTGGTCGTGCTCGATCTCGCGCCGCTTCCGGCGCGTCCAGGGGGGGAGTAGGTGCGCGCGGTCGAAGAGGCCGGTCCAGAGCGTCGCCTCGGCGATGGCGGCGCCGGCGACGACCCTAGTCGCCAGGTGTCTCACGCCGCCGCCCCGCTCGCGCGGAGGGCGACGAGGCGATCGGCAGTATCGAGGAGCTCCATCCCCCGCACGCACGCGAGGCAGAGCCCTTCGGCGGGCCGGAGCACGCCCAGCCACGCCTCCGGCACGACGGGTAGACCGTGCAGTGCACCGAGGACGGCACCGGCGATGGCGGCGACCGTGTCGGCGTCGCGGCCGAGGTTGACGGCGGCGAGGAGCGTCGCCTCGAAATCGCCGCGCCCGGCCGCGAGGAGGCCCCAGGCGAGGCCCACCGCCTCCGGGCCGAGGTCCATCCAGGGGAAGTGGCGCACCGCGAGGTCGTCGTGGAGGGGGTCGATCGCGCTCCAAGGATCGGCGGCGGCCGCCCCGACGGCGACGCCGCGGCGCAGCGCGCGCGCTGTCCAGGAGTCGGTGGGTACGTGCGACGGAGCCTCGGCCAGGACGTCCTCGAGTGCCTCGACCCCAGCGGTCATCGCGAGAGCCAGTGCTGCGGCGACGGCGACGCCGGCGTGGATTCCTTCTCCGGCATGGCTGACGCTGCCGTCGACGCGGGTGAGGCGCGCCGCCTCGCTCGGGTCGCCGGCGGCGTAGATGCCGTAGGGGGCGACGCGCATGGCGAGTCCGTCGGACCACGCGTGATGGTGGCGCCCCGATGTGGGTGGCCGGAGCCCGTGGCGGAGGTTGTCGATGGCGGCCATCTCGCTGAAGCCGGCGCCCCTGAAGGGCCCCGTCTGCGGCACGACGTGCTGCAGCCAGGCGTCGGCGACGTCGTCGCTCGTGGGGTCGCCGCCGTGGTCGAGTAGGACCCGCGCCGAGAAGAGGGCGAACTCGGTGTCGTCGCTCACGGCCGCGGCCGGATCGAGGAGTCCCTCGATCCGGCCCCAGCGCGCGCGGACGGCGTTCGGCGTCATGCCCTCCGTGGGCTGGCCGAGGGCGTCGCCCACGGCCAATCCCACGAGGCACCCGCGGGCGGAGGACGTCACGTCAACGATTGATCGTGCTCGTTCCCTCTTGCTCGAGTCGCTCCGCCGCCTGATCGACGGTGATGCGTCCCGCAAAGAGCTCCTGCAGGATGGGAGTGGCGACGCGGCTACGGAACTCGGCGAAGTTCGGTACGCGCTGGAAGGCTGCGAGGCGCAGGTGCCGGGCGGACTCCGTGGCGACGTCCCAGCCGGCCTCCTCGGTCTGGAACTCCGGCAGGTCGAAGCTCGAGGCACGCGTCGGGAAGAGCCAGTCGCCCTGGGCGAGCGTCGCCATGTTCTGCGAGTTCAGGAAGAACTCCATGAACGCGAGCGCCTCCTCCTGGTTCGTGGACGCCGCGGAGATGCTCAACGTCTGCGTCGCGGAGCCTTGCTCCTGCGTCTCGGCCACGAGCGGCGGCAGGACGCCCCAGTGGAATCCCTCCGGCGCGTTCTCGACGATCTGCTGGCGCGCCCACACACCGATTCCAGGAAGCATCGCGTAGCGGCCTTCGAAGAAGCCCGGGAAGAGCTCTGGACCGGAGAGGCCGACGCCGTCGGGGGAGGCCGTCGCCTCCTCGAACATCATCTCGGTGATGATCGTCAGGATCTCGCGCTCGGCGTCGCCGACGCGGACCTCCCAAGAGCCGTCGTCGCGCCTATAGAAGAAGTCGCCGCCGAAGCCGACGGCGAGGTTGAGGATCCGGTTGACGGGCGAGCGCAGGCCGAAGGCCGCACCGTACTGGTCGATCTGGCCGTCGCCGTCGGTGTCACGGGTGAGTTCGGCCGCGGCGGCACGCATCTCGTCCCACGTCCATGGATCGTCGATCGTCGGCGCCTCGACGCCGGCCTCCTCGAACAGGTCACGGTTGTACAGGACGATGAGGCTCTCCCACAGGAAGGGGACGCCCCAGACGTTGCCGTCGGCGTCGGTGACCGACTCCCAGGCTCCCGGGACGACGTCGCTGCGGAGGTCGTCCGAGAGGATCGACGAGAGCTCGGTGAGGTAGCCACGTGCGCCGAAGTCGAGGATGGCGCTCGACTCGTAGTGGAAGACGTCGGGGACGGAGCGTGTCTCGAACGACGTGACGAGGTAGTCGTGGATCGAGCCCCAGTCGACCTGTTGGAACTCGACCTGGACGTCGGGGTTCTGGGCGTTCCAGTCGGCGACGACGCTCTGGGCGGCCTCGATCGCCTGAGGTTGCCAGGCGAGGCTGACGAAGCGGAGCTGCACCGGTGCCTGGGCCTGGGCGGCGCCGACGAAGAGTGCGGAGAGCACGAACAGCACGCCGAGAGCGTGCGGAAGGCGGATGGAAGGCATGAGGAGGTCCTTTCGGGTGAGGGTCGAGGAGGGGCCGGCGAGAGGCGGAGGATCACGTCACCCTTTCACCCCCCCTGAGTGCAGGCCGGAGACGAGGCCCTTCTGGAGGAACCCGAAGAGGATGAGAGTGGGGATCGTGGCGAGCACGCTGCCGGCCGCGAGGGGCCCCCAGCGTGCCAAGCCTTCGACGCCCCGGAAGCGCGCGAGGTTGACCTGGATCGTCTGGAGTTCGGGGGACTTCAGGAGAACGAGGGCAAAGAAGAACTCGTTCCAGGCGTTGATGAATCCGTAGAGGCCGGTGGCGACGAGGCCGGGGAGGATGAGTGGTATGAGCACCCGCGTCAGGATCTGGAAGTGGTTGGCCCCATCCATCGCGGCCGCGTGCTCGATCTCCACCGGCACGTTGCGGATGTAACCGCGCAGCATCCAGAGCACGAAGGGCAGACTCCAGACGGTGTACACGAGCACGAGGCCGAGATGCGTGTTGCCGAGGCCGGCTCGCGCCAGGATGGTGAAGAGCGGCACGATTATCAGAATGACCGGGAACGTTTGCGACAGGAGGATCCAGCCGACCACGGGCTTGTTGACGCCACCGGGTCGACGCGCGAGGACGTACGCGGCGGGCGTGGCGATGGCGAGCGTCAGGAGCGACGACGCGACCGCGACCCTGAAGGTGTTGAACGCCGTCTGCAGGATGCGCTCCTGGAGGATCGCGTTGCGGAAGTTCTCGAGCGTGAACGTCTCCGGCCAGAACTGCGCCCCGCTGCGCATGATCTCGGCGGAGGGCTTGAGCGACGTCAGGACGAGCCAGACGAGCGGAAACGCCAAGAAGAAGACGAACGTCCAGAGGGCTACGGTCATGAGGAAGCGCGCGATGGGCCGCTGCGGCGTCACGTCAGACTCCTTGCGCTTCCCGGAACTGGGTGCGCATGTAGGCGACCAGCGCGAAGCCGATCACCAACACCATGACCGTGCCGAGCGCCGAGGCATACGCGAGGTTGCCGAACGCGAACGCCTCCTCGTAGGCGAAGAGCATCGGCAGGCGCGTGCTCCCCGCCGGCCCGCCCTCGGTGAGGATGAACACGAGGCCGAACGAGTTGAAGTTCCACATGAACTGGAGCGCGGCGATGGAGAGGATCACCGGCTTCATGAGCGGTAGCGTGACGTGGCGGAATTGGCCCCAGGCGCCGGCGCCATCGATCGCCGCAGCCTCGCGCACCTCGCCGGGGATCGACTGCAGACCGGCGAGGAGCACGACCGTGGTCGTCGGCAGCGACGCCCAGATGCCGACGACGATCACCGCGGGCAGCGCCCACGTAAAGCTCGTGAGCCAGTGGATGGGCCGGTCGATCAGGCCCACGGCCAGCAGGGCGCCGTTGAGCGCGCCGGCGTCGGGGTGGTAGATGAGCCGCCACATGAGGCCCTTGATGACGGGCGGGATCGCCCACGGCGCGAGCACCAGGATGCGAGCCAGGGTCTGCCCCGGGAGTTTGGCGTTGAGGAGCATTGCGAGCATGAGTCCGAGGACGACCTCCCCGACCGTGACCGCTACCGTCCAGATGCCGCCGACCTGAAAGGAGCGCCAGAACTGGCGATCGCCGAGCATGTAGCGGTAGTTGTCGAACCCGATGAAATTCGTCTCTCGCGCCCCGAGCTCGTAGTCGGTGAAGCCCATCGCGACACCCTGCAGCAGCGGCAGGATCGACAGCAGGAACACGGGGAGCAGTGCAGGAACGAGCAGCCAAAGCGGGATGGCGAGCCCGGCGCCGCGCCCGCGGCGGCGCGCGGCGATCACGACGGACCTCCGGCCAGCACGACGTGCGCCGTGCTCGACTCGCGCACGACGAGCGCGGGCAGCACGTGCACCACGCGTGGGGCGAGCGGCCCCCCGTGGGCGAGGCGCTCGAGGAGCATCTCCGTGGCCAGCCTCCCCCGCTCCTCGGCGCGGAGCGACACCGACGTGAGCGTGGGCGCACTCATGCCCGCCATGTCGATATCGTCCATGCCGACGACCGCGACGTCGCCCGGCACGTCTCGTCCCAACTCACGAAGTCGACGCATGACGCCGAGGGCCATCATGTCGTTTGCGCAGAACACCGCGTCGGGGAATACCGCGTCGGGGCGAGCTCCCTCGAGGGCATCGACGGCGCGGTAGCCACTGCCCATCGTGAAGTCGCCGTCGACCGAGAGCTCCGGGCGGAAGGGGACGCCGGCCTCCAGGAGGGCGTCGCGATAGCCCCGGGCACGCGTCTCGGCCGGCACCGTGCCACGTGTCCCGTGGACCATGGCGATCCGGCGCCGCCCACCGGCGAGGAGATGCGCGACGCCCTGCCGCACACCATGCGCGGAGTCGACGCGGACGGCGTCGACCGGCAGGTCGTCGGGGAAGCTCCCGATGAGGCAGACGCGCGGGGCGGCCTCGCGGATCTGCCGCAGGAGGCTCGGGCCCGGACGCAGTGACACGAGCACCATGCCGTCGAGCTGGCGCTCGTGCAGGCCACGGAGGAGCTGACGCTCATCGACGACACCGTTCTCGGTGCTGATGAGCGAGAGGCGGTAGCCACGCTCCGCAGCAACGCGCTGCACGCTCTTCGCCATCTGCACGTACACCGGGTTGCCGACGTCGGGGATCACGAGGGCGATCTGCTCGGTGGTGCGGCGCTTGAGGCTGCGTGCGGCATGGTTGGGCACGTAGCCGAGCTCGCTGACCGCCGTGCTGACGCGGCGCCGTGTGTCGAGGGGTACGTTCGCCCGGTTGAGCACCCGCGACACGGTGCCCGCCGACACGCCGGCGCGCTTGGCGACGTCGAGAATCGTGACGGGCTTCGCGGGGACCGACATCCGTTTCGGGCTCCTTGACCGCATGAGCGGCGTGGGCACGTTGACCGGCACTAGGAGCCGGGGGCGAGCTTGGCGATGACGCACGTTAAAACGATTCAAGTCTGGCGTCAAGTGCCGGCGGCGCTCATCACCGTCAGCGTGGCGCTCCACGGGCGAGACCGCGGTGTCCCAGCGCCCTCGTCTGAATCGATTCAAGCCTTTGGACGGTGCTCGGTGACCGTCGCCCCGACTCCGACCGCGCCTCCAGCCGAAGTAGCGGGCGAGACGCCGTCGCGCTCGTAGGGGAGGAGCGCTCTCGGAGCTTCCTCGCGCGTTCGTCCGAGCGATCGTCGAAGTGCCTGCGATCCTCGAGCCTCGTGGTGGAGTCGACCGTGGCGCATCGGGACAGGCTGGCGATCGGGACCCGTCAGTGCCTGGATCCCCACCGCCCGTCGCACCGTCCTGGCGCCTCACGCGGAAGGAGTGCCCCTCACCGTTACCTCGTGCCGGTTGGTGTGGTCGACTCTCGGCGCCTTGGGTCCGCCGCCGATCGGTTCCCGGTGGTTGAAGTCGGACCCAAGACGCCGTTCTCGATGCGCCCAATCAGGTCCTCGACCTGAGGGCAATTCGTATCCCTCCTCCATGGCGGTGGTGGTGGCGTGCGGCCGCCTCAGAAGATGAAGACCCACTCCAGCACCACCAAATCCGTGCCGACGTTGCCGCCCGGGTCGGTGACGTTCAGGCGAACCTGCACGGTATACGTGCCCTCCTGGTTGAAGGAGTACGTCTCGTTCGGTGTCCACTCGATGCTGGGCGCGTTCCCGACGA
>JACCWH010000118.1 GCA_013697735.1 Trueperaceae bacterium
ACGAAGTGGATCTCGAGCGCCGCGGTGAGGCCGAGCAGGAGTGCGAGTGTGAGCGCAGCGAGCGTCCGCGCGATGCGATGGCCGTGCACGGGTCGAGGCTACAGTTCGAGGCGCGCGGGTGTCGATCGAACTTTTCGCGATCGGGTGGACCAGGCGGGTGGACGATGAAGGTCAGGGGTGCAGCGCGCCGACGAGATCAACGCGCTGCTCCTCGCGCACTTGTCTCGCGGCGCCGGGATCGCCAGCTGCCCGCTGCCTGAGGAAGAGGACCAGCCGTTGCCGGATGTTCGATTGGCGGATCCTCAGAGCTTCCCGGACGACGCCATCGGACATTGCGCCGCCGGCGAGTTCTACGCGGCCCAGAAGCGGCTCGACGACCCCGAATATGGCGCCGCGCGGGAGGCGCTCGCCCAGCTGGCGGAACGGGGGAAGGCGTAGGCTGCCGCAGCCCAGTCACGGCCTCCGACGCGTGAGCCCATGCCCGGCAGCGATGTCGGCCTGCACCGCGCGCTCGCGCTCGAGCAGATCGGGCAGCATCCCCACCACGCTCTCGATACGCGCGGAAGGAACGACCACGACGCCGTTTTCATCCCCCACTACCACGTCGCCCGGCAGGACCGCGATACCGCCGACGCAGACTGGAACCTGCACCGCGCCACGCTCGCCGAACACGCCGCCGGCCGGGGTGGCGCCCACCGCGAAGAGCGGATAGCCGAGCCGCGCGTGCGCCGCTACGTCGCGGCAGGGGGCGCCGACCACCGTGCCCGCCGCGCCGCGGCGCAGTGCGAGCAGGCTGGCGTTCTCGCCCCAGAAGGAGAACGCCCCCGCGCCCGATCCCTCGATCACGACGACGTCGCCGGGCCCCGCGAGGTCGATCGCACGGAAGACGGCGCTCAGGTCGTGGCCGTGGGGTCGCGCGGTCACGGCCACGCCGACGCAGCGGGCGCCGCTCCACATCGGGCGGATCTCGCTGCGCATGGCGCCGTCGCGCCCGAGCGCGTCGGAGACGAGGCAGCCGAGGCCCTCGTGGTCGGCGGCGAGGCGCCGGAGCTGGGCGAGCGCGGTGTCAGCCACGGGCGAGCTCGCCGGGGCGACGGGCGAGCAGGTCAGGCCAAGCCGTGCGACCCTCCGCGAACCGTGCGAGCCGGAAGAATTCGACGTCGATGGCGATGGAGCGGCGCCTTGTCGTCGCTCACGCCACGCGCGTAGATGCGGCCGTCGCGCACGCTCGGCTCGAAGGGCGGCGTCGTCCAGCGCGCGAGCGGTTCGGGCGGCTGCACGTCGTAGTGCCCGTAGACGAGCACCGTCGGCGCGTCGGGGGCGCGGCGCCACGCGGCGCTCACCAGCGGATGCCCGTCCGTCTCGAGCACCTCGGCGTCGTCGAGTCCGGCCACCGTGAGCCGCTCCGCGAGGTGCTCGGCCGCGGCGCGCACGTCGGCGGCGTGACTGGGATCGGTGGAGACGCTGGGGATGCGCACGAACGTGAGCAGCGCGTCCACGTCGTCGTCGTAGCGTGCCTCGAGGTCGGCGATCACCTCCGCGGGCGCGAGCGAGGCGGGCGCCGTGCTCGCTTCGGCCGGTCGCGTCACCGTCCACCGTCCACGGACAGGACCTGCCCGGTCACCCAGGCGGCGCCGGGGGAGGCGAAGAAGAGTACGCCGGCGGCGATGTCCTCCGGCGTGCCGAGGCGGCGGAGCGCGATGCGCTCGACGAGAGAGCGCTGCCCCTCCTCTCCGTACGACTCCCACTGCCGCTGCGTGGTGGGGTTCGAGAGGACGAAGCCGGGAGCGACGTTGTTGACGGTGATGCCCCACGGCCCGAGCTCGTGTGCGAGTTGGCGGGTGAGACCGATCTGGGCGGCCTTGGCGCTCGCGTACGCCTGGATGCCCGTCAGGCTGACGCCGAGGCCGGCGCCGCTCGACACGTTGACGATCCTCCCGTCGCCGGCGCGTTTCATGGCGGGCGCGACCGCCTGGCAGAAGGTGAAGGTAGCGTCGACGTTGATGGCGAAGAGCGCGCGCCAGTCCTCGAGGGGCACATCCTCGAGCGGCCGACCCACCTGCCCACCGACGCCGCCGGCGTTGTTGACGAGCACGTGTACTCGCCCCGCCTCGGCCTCGGCCTCCGCCACGAAGGCGAGTACCGCGTCGCGGTCGGTGACGTCGACGAGCCGGGTGTCGAGCCGGCCCTGGGCGTCGGCAGCTCCCCTGGCGGTCTCGGCGAGCGCCTCCTCACGCACGTCGCAGGCCCAGACATGAGCGCCGCTCGCCGCGAAGGCGTGGGCGATGCCGCGGCCGATGCCGTGCGCGGCTCCGGTGACGATGACGGTGCGGACGGAACGCGTGTCGTTCACTGGGGTGCCTCCTGCGCCGCGATGGCGTCGAGCGCGTCGAGGTTCGCGCGCGAGCGCTCCCGAGCCCCGCTCTCCACCTCGGAGATGAAACGGAGGATGGCGGCCACGAGCGGCGCCTCGAGGCCAGCCGAGGCGGCGTTCTCGACGATCGGGCCGAGTTGCGCCTCGCCCTCCGTCTTGCGCTTGCGGATGGCGAGGTCGCGCCAGACGCCGCTGTGGGTCTTGGCGGAGCGGCGGTTGAACGCGACCATCGCGTCGAGGGAGCGCTCCGTGTGCGCGTGCGCGGCACCGGGGAGGAAGCCTGCCGGATCGAAGCCGTCGAAGGCCTCCGCCCGCACGTCGTGGGCGGCCGCCACGCTCAGCACCTCACGTGCGATGGCGGCGAAGAGCCGGCGGTACGCGGGGTCGGCGTAGCAGTCCGCGATGCCGTCGTCGGTGAGCGCGGTGGCGAAGATCATCGCGCCGACCGCGAGCTTCGCCCACAGGAAGCCCCACACGTTGTCGGTGGCGCGGGCATCGGGATCGAAGTCGCGGAGCAGCGTCACGAGCGAGTCGAGCCGGGGCGTGGAGCGGCCGTCGAGCTCACCGAGCACGAGGGTGCCGCGGCCGCCGAAGTGGATCACGCCAGGCTCCAGGTAGTCGGCGCCGAAGTTCACGAAGCTCCCGACCGTGCGCCGAGCGCCGACGATCGCCTCGATGACGACCTCGTTGAGGCCGTTCTGGAGCGAGACGACGCAGCCGTCCTCGGCGAGGAACGGGAGGAGGCCGCGCGTCGCTTGCGGCGTGGCGTGCGCCTTCACGCAGAGCAGGACGGTCTCGAACGCGTCGGGGACCTCGTCGGGCGAGAAGGCGGGAGCGCGCACTTCGAACGTGTCGATCGGGCCCTCGATGCGCAGACCGCGCTCGCGGATGGCGCGCACGTGCTCCTCGACCGTGTCGACGAAGGTGACGTCGTGGCCGGCCCGCACGAGGTGGGCGCCGATCGTGCCGCCGATGGCGCCGGCGCCGACCACCGCCAGCCTCATGCGTCCCACGGCCCTTCGAGAAGGGCGCGCGTCTCGTCGACGGCGACCTCCCAGATGCGCAGCATCGCCTCGTCGGGGTGCGCGTAGGCGCCGCCGCAGTTGCCGTCGCCGAGGTAGCGGCGCACAGCGTCCGGGGGGAGGAGCTTGAGCATCTCCATGTCGACGCTCTGCTTGGCGCCCTCCGGCGCATCGACGCCCTCGAGGCGCGTCCAGGGGAAGTTCTCCATCCACGACGCGTGGGTGCCGATCGGGTCGACCGCGGTGACGGCGGCCATCGTCTTCGGGGCCGCCCACCAGTTGTGGAAGCGCACGCGCATCTCGGGGTGGTCCATGCCGTACTCGATCGCCAGCGCGGCGGCGGGCTGGTTGCCGCCGTGACCGTTGACGATCAGCACGCGGCGGAACCCGGAGCGACGCAGGCCGTCGAGCAGCTCGCGGATCACGCGCACGTAGGTGTCGACGCGCAGCGTCATGCTGCCCGGGTAGCCGGCGAAGTAGGGGGCGAGCCCGTAGGGGAGCGCCGGAAAGACGGGGATGCCGAGGGGCGCGGCGGCGTCCTGCGCCACGCGCTCCGCCAGCGTCTCGTCGACGGCGAGGCTCAGGTAGCCGTGCTGTTCGACGGATCCGAGGGGGAGGACGCAGCGGTCGTCGTGCGTGAGGTACGCCTCGACCTGCATCCAGTTCATGGCGCGAATCGTCATGGTGTCTCCTGTTCCCTTCCGGTTCCCTGCTTGCGGACCCGGAGGTGCTCGATGGTGGGGCGGAGGCTGCGCTCGACCTGGACGGGGTCGGGCTCGTGGCGGTACTCGAAGGACGCGACGTTGAGCGGGATGCGTTCCCGCACTGCCTCGGAGCCGGAGCCGTAGACGACGACGTCGGCCTCGCGCACGAGGCGGTCGAGCGACGGGTCGTCGAGCACCACGGCGCGCATCTCCCTGATGTGCCCGGCGTAGCGCTCCGCAGCGTGGCGGAAGGTCGGCAGGAACTCGGGGACGGCCGAGACGAGCAACAGCACCGCGGTGGGCTCGATCTCGGCGAGCGCCACGCGCGAAGCGCGCGACGGCACCAACTTCAGGGTAGCGATCGGCACGCCCTCCGCCACCAGGGGCTCGAGCTCAGCGGCGCGGTGGGCGAACGTGAGCACCAGGTCGGCACCGGCGAGGAGCGCACG
>JACCWH010000120.1 GCA_013697735.1 Trueperaceae bacterium
GCGGGTTGCCTTGGAGGTCGTCGCCGTGGCATTGGGCGCAGTGCTGTGCGTACTCGTCCGCGCCGCGGTCGGCTTGTTCGTCGCTGAACCAGGCTTGAGTTGCGTCGGCCGCGGCCTCGTCGTTCGCCGCCTCGTCGTTCGCCGCCTCGTCGTTCTCGGCCTCGTCGTTCTCGGTGTCGGCGTCATCGGATTCGGCTGCGCCGTTCTCGTCGTTCGCGTTCTCGTCGGCGTCTTCCGGCGCTTCCTCTTCGGGCGCTTCCTCCTCCGGCGCTTCCTCCTCCGCCTCCTCGGCGGGCGGATCGTCGGCGAGCTCGCGATCGAGTCGCAACTCCCGCATCTGGGCGCGCACGGGCTCGAGGCGCTCCTCACCCGTCGGATACCCGTTCTCGTGCAGCACGTATGCAATCACGTCGGCGTACGTCTGGCGATCGAGCGATCCAGGAGCGTCGAGCGGCATGGCCGCGCGGGTGTACTCGTAGAGTTCGAGCACCGTGGTGTAGCGCTCGGGGAATCCGCCGCCGACAAGGGGGGGGTTGCCCTGGAGGTCGACACCGTGGCAGCGAGCGCAGTGCTGTGCGTAGGCGTCTTCGCCGGCGTTCACCTGCGTCTCGGTGAACCAGCCCTCCTCATCGTCCTCGCTGCGTGGGCCGCCCGGCGCCTCGACCTCGGCGGGCTGCTCGGCCGCGTCGGCGGGCTCCTCGGGTTCCGTCGGCTCGTCCTCGTCGGTCGCGTCGGCGTCGGTGTCGGCGGGCGCTTCCTCGGCCTCGGTCTCGTCGGCCGCTGCTTCGTCCGGCTCCTCGGTCCGCTCCTCGGCGCGCGCTTCCGCGTCGACGGCCGGCTCACCCGGATCGTCGGGATCGGCCTCGGGCTCTTCGACGCCATCCTCGGCCAGTCCCACACCAGGCTCGTCGGGGTCGTCGGTCACGTCCTCCGTCGTCGCCTCCTCGATCGTGAGCCCTTGCAGGTGCTCCTCGTCGCCGGGCGGGAGCTCTTGGTCGCCGGCTGGGAACGAATTGGTGTGGAGGATGAAGGCGACGATGTCGATGTAGGTCTGGTCATCGAGCGACCCGGGGTTGTCCGGTGGCATCGTCTGGCTGCTCACCTGGTAGAGCGTATGGACGCTCTCGCCTCCCCAGCGGTTCCAGAACTGGTCGCCGGCGAGCGCGGGTCCGGTACCACCATCGAGCGCAGCGCCGTGGCAGACGGCGCAGTGCTGGTCGTATTCGCTCGAGCCCCTGTTGGCCTGGTCCTCGGAGAACCAACCGTTCGTGGCGGACACCATCACGTCCGCGTCGTTCGGATCCTCGTCGTCGGCCGCGAAGCCGAACACGCCGAGCGGGCCGGTCCCTTGCGTGATCATCACGATCACCACGGCGCCGAAGAAGGCGAGCCAGAGCATGCCGAGGATGAAGAGCCAACTCTTCGCGGTGCGTTGTGTGCGTGCCATCGTCACTCCGTTCAGAGGTGTGGTCGCTTGGAGCGACATGTGGTGGGGCTCGAAACAGTTCGGGAGTAAGCGCGAGCCCCAGGGGGAGACGGGTCCCGGGATCGGAGGCGATCCCGAGGCAGCCTGCCGAGCATGAGGCACCGCGCGAACGTCGCACCGGGTCTGTCCATGCTGGACCGAGCCTGCGGCAGGTGTCGGTGACTGATGACCGAGGCTGCAACCGTTTCAGGCGCAACCCTGGCGGGCGACGGGAACGCACTTCGCACGCGACGTTCGCGTCTCTGCCGCGCCACATCGGTCACTGACGCTCTTCTACGGGCGACTCTACGGTTAAGCTACTCGGAAGGGGTGCCCGTCTTGTCTCACGTCCCCAACGCACGCCGCTGGGTTCCCGTCACGGTCGTGGTGGCTGCGCTGCTGGCGGGGTGCGAGATGCCGCTCGCGCTCGCGCCGCGTGGTCCAGCCGCGGCCGAGATCGCGAGCATCTGGTGGATCCTCTTCTGGATCGCGGTGCCGGTGAGTGTGATCGTGTTCTCGCTCCTGGGCATCGCGATCGTGCGGGCGCGAGCGATCGCGCGCGAGCAAGACGAGCACGACGAGCACGATGTTCGTGTCGCCGAGCGGCTCAGGGAGACCGGGGCCGACGTCGGCCTGCCGGAAGCGTCGCGGCCCGCTCGCGTGTCGTGGCTCGAAGGCCGCACCACTGGGTTCGTGATCATCGGTGGTGGCGTGATCCCCACCCTCATCTTGATCTTCACGACGGTGATGACGCTGCAAGGGCTCGCCGTGTTCGACACCGCGCCCGAGGACGTCGCCTACAGCGTGACTGCGCGCGGCCACATGTTCTGGTGGCAGTTCGAATACCCCGACCACGGCGTGGTCACCGCGAACGAGATGCACGTGCCGGTCGGCCGCAGCGTCCGCGTCGAGCTCGAGTCGGCCGACGTCATCCACTCCTTCTGGGTACCGCAACTGCACGGCAAGATCGAGATGATCCCGGGCAAGACGAACGTGATCCACATCCAGGCCGACGAAGCCGGTACCTACTTCGGGAAGTGCGCCGAATTTTGCGGACAGCAGCACGCGAACATGGAGTTCCTGGTGATCGCGCAGGAGGAGGCGGAGTTCGAGTCGTGGCTCGAGGCGCAGGCAGCCGACGCCCCCGAGCCGACCGACGAGCTGGCGCAGCGCGGCCGCGACGTCTTCGTGGATTCGCAGTGCGCACTCTGCCACACGATCCGCGGTGTCAACCAAGCGGCGCCGGGCGTGGCGCCCGATCTCACGCACCTCGCGACGCGACGCACGCTCGCGGCTCGCACGCTCCCCAACGTCCGCGGCAACCTCGGCGGCTGGATCCTCGACCCGCAAGGGATCAAGCCGGGTAGCCGGATGCCGGCCGTGAATCTCTCCTCCGACGAGTTCCTGGCGCTGCTCGAGTACCTGGACGGTCTCCGGTGAGCCTCGATCGCAACGGCTTCCTGATCGCGGTGATCGTGTTCCTCGCCGCGGCGGGACTGGCGGTCGGCTTCTACTTCGTCGGTACGGGTGACCCAGATCCGGCACCATTTCGCAACGTGCCCGGCGACCCGGTTGCGGGGCGCATCGCGCTCGAGCGCATCGGCTGCGGATCGTGCCACGCCATCGACGGAGTGCGTGTGGGCGGCGGTCGCGTGGGCCCCGCACTCAACGATCTGCGCCAGCAGCGCTACATCGCCGGGCGGCTCCCGAATACGCCCGACAACGTCGTGCGGTTCATCCTCGATCCGCAGGGCGTGAGTCCCGGCTCCGCCATGCCCGACCTGCGCGTGGTCGACGCCGAGGCCCGCAACATGGTCGCCTACCTCTACACCCTCGGAGGACGGTAGCGATGGCCGAATCGCGCTACGACGGCTACGGACCACAGTTCTCGCCGCCACCGGAGGACTACCGGCCCGACCCCGACCTGCTGACGCGGACGTGGGGGCCACTCCCGGGTATCCGCGGCTTCTTCGCGGTCGTGAACTACCAGGTGGTGGGGATGCGCTTCATCGTCACCGGGTTCATCTTCCTGTTGCTCGGGGGGATACAGGCGCTGGTGATGCGCACGCAGTTGGCGCAACCGAACCTCGATCTCGTCTCCTCCGAGCTCTACCAGCAGCTCTTCACCATGCACGGCGTGACCATGATGTTCTTCTTCGCAGTGCCGATATTCGAGGGGCTCGCGATGTACCTGCTGCCGCTCATGATCGGCTCGCGCGACATGGCCATGCCGCGCCTCGGTGCGTTCGGGTACTGGATCTACCTCATCGCGGGCATCACCCTCTATACCGGGTTCTTCCTCGGCCTCGGGCCAGATGCGGGCTGGTTCGCGCACGCGCCGCTCTCGTCGGACCGTAATTTCACGCCGGCGATGGGGATGGACCTATGGGTCAGCGCCATCGGCATGCTGGAGATCTCGGCGCTCGTCGCGGCCATCGAGATCGTGGTCACGATCTTCAAGCTCAAGGCGCCGGGGATGTCGATGGCGCGCATTCCGATCTTCGTGTGGGCGATGCTGGTGATGGCGATGATGATCATCTTCGCCATGCCGGCGGTGCTGCTCGTGACCGTGGCGGTCGGGCTCGACCGGATGGCGGGGACGCACTTCTTCAACGCCGCCATGGGTGGCGACCCGACCCTCTATCAGCACGTCTTCTGGTTCTTCGGGCACCCCGAGGTCTACATCATCTTCACGCCCGCGCTCGGCGTGGTGTCGGCGGTGCTGGTCACGTTCGCGCGGCGGCCGATGGTGGCATACAGCATCGTGGCGCTCTCGTTCATCGCCATGGGAATCTTGTCGTTCGGGGTATGGGTCCACCACTTCTTCGCGGTGGGCATCCCACCGATCGGGCTCTCGTTCTTCGCCGTCGCCAGCATGATGGTGTCGATCCCGTCGGGCATTCAGATGTTCGCCTTCATCGGCACCGTGTGGACCGGGCGGCCGATCGTGAACACGCCCTTCTTGTTCCTGATCGGCTTCGTGGTCATCTTCGTGCTCGGCGGGGTGACGGGGGTGATGCTCGCCGCAGTCCCCTTCAACTGGCAGGTGCACGACTCGTACTTCGTGGTGGCGCACCTCCACTACGTGCTCATCGGGGGCGCGCTCTTCCCACTCTTCGCGGGCCTCTACTACTGGTTCCCGAAATGGACGGGGAAGCTTCTCGACGAGACGCTCGGCAAGTGGCAGTTCGCGATCATGTTCGTGGGGTTCAACGTCACCTTCTTCATCCAGCACATCCTCGGTTTCCAGGGGATGGCGCGGCGCGTCTACACCTACGACGCCGACCTCGGCTGGGGGACGTTCAACATGGTCTCCACGGTCGGTTCGTTCGTCCTCGCCGCGGGAATCCTCGTGTTCGTGTTCAACGTCTTCTGGAGCCTCTGGCGTGGCCGCGACGCCGGTCAGGACCCGTGGCTCGCGCCCACGCTCGAGTGGTCGGTGCCCTCACCACCCCCGCAGTACACGTTCCTGGAGCCTCCGGTGGTCCGGAGCCTCTACCCGCTCTGGGATCCCGGCGCGCCAGATCCCGAATTCGACACCGCCGCCGACCGCGGCGAGCGGATGCGGCCGCAGATCCGGCAGGACGTTCGGGAGACGTTCGGCACGTCGATCATGGACGGTGAGCCCGAGAGCCGCGTCAACCTGCGCGACAACTCGCTCTGGCCGTTCTTCGCCGCGCTGGCGGTCGGATTCGCGTTCGTCGGGTCGATGTTCAGCCTCTGGTTCTTTCCGATCGGCGCGTTGCTCTTCTACGGCACCATGATCGGCTGGCACTGGCCCTTCTCGAAGGAGATCGCAACGTGAGCGTCCACACGGAACCTCCCGCCACGCCGCTGCTGCCGCTCTACGTGCTGGGGTCGCGCTCGCCCACCTGGTGGGGCATGATCGGCCTCATCGCCATCGAGATCGTGGTCTTCGGTGGGCTCATCGCGATGTACTTCTGGCTCAAGCTCGCGAATCCCTCGTGGCCACCCGAAGGGATCGCCGTCAAGCCGCTGCTGCTGCCGACGATCAACACCGTGATCCTCATCGCGAGCGGCGTCGCCATGATCGTCGCGAAGCGCGCGATCGTGCGCGGGAACCAGCTCGTGCTCAAGCTCGGCCAGGTGGTAGCGCTCATCCTCGGGCTCGTCTTCTTCACGCTGAAGATCGTGGAGTATTCGGGCTACGACTACGACTGGTCGACGCACGCGTACGGTTCGATCACCTGGACGATGACCGGCTTCCACGCCGCGCACGTGATCTCGGTGGTGTTCAAGGGAATCATCGTGCTGCTGATGTCGTTGCGGGGGATGTTCAGACCGGATCGGCATTTGGCGTTCGAAGTCAGCACCCTCTATTGGGTGTTCGTGGTCGTGATCTGGCTGCCGCTCTACTTCACGATGTACATCTCGCCGAGGCTCTGAGGCGCGGCGGAGGAGGACGAGGACGCCATGGCCCAACCGACGACGCCCGAGGGGGCGCACCACGAACCCGCGCGCGATCCTCGTCGCGGCGTGGATCCGCAGCGGCGCCTTCCGACCACCACGTCCGTGGTGGCACCGTGGTTCGGATTCCTCGGTGGCGCGGCGGCGTGGGTGCTCCAGTTCGTGGTCCTCTACTCCATCTCCGAGATCGGCTGCCAGACGGAGCGACTCGACGTGGTGCTCCTCGGCCTCCCCGGCCCCGCCTTCTTCGCCTTCGCGCTCACGCTCCTGGCAGGACTCACGGCGGTCGCGGCCGCCGTCATGTCGTTCCGGGCCTTCCCGAACGGCGTCCGCGCCGATCCGGTCGACGAGACGGGAGCGCACGAGACACCCGGGCGCCGCCGCTTCATGGCGTACGCCGGCGTGATCATGAACGGCATGTTCCTGATCACGATCCTCGCCACCGGACTCCCATTCATGTTCCTCCGTTCCTGCGGGTGACGTCGCTCAGCGCCTGGAACCTCGACCCGTTGCTGATCGGGGGTCTGCTCCTGGCGGCGGCGTGCTACGCGCGCGGCGTCGCCGTGGTGTGGCGCCGCGGCGGTACCGGCGCGCTGGTGAGCCGCCTCCGCGTCGCCTCGTTCGCGCTCGGCCTCTACGTGCTGGCGCTCGCGCTCGTGTCGCCGCTCGACGCCCTGGCGCACCTGCTCTTCTCAGCGCACATGGTGCAGCACGTGCTGCTCATGCTGGTCGCGGCGCCCCTGCTGGTGCTCGGTGCCCCGCTCCTGCCGCTGCTGTGGGCGCTGCCGCGCGGCGCACGCCTCGCCGTGATCGGCGCCTGGAGCGCGCGACCCGCGCTACGGGCGGGGTGGCACGCGTGCACGGGTCCGGTGGTGGTGTGGTCCGTGCTCGCCACCACGCTCTGGCTCTGGCACCTGCCAGCGTTCTACCAGGTGGCGGTGACCGATCGCACCGTGCACGTGTTCGAGCACGCGAGCATGCTCACGGCGTCGTTCCTGTTCTGGTGGGTGGTGCTCCAACCCGTTGGCCCGCGCCGCATCGACGGCGGCACCGCGGTGCTGCTGGTCTTCGCGACGAAGGTACAGAGCGCCACGCTCGGCGCGCTCATCACGTTCGTGCCCGCCCCCCTCTACCCGGTCTACGAGGGGAGCGCAGCCGTGTGGGGCATGACGCTCATGCAGGACCAGCAACTCGCCGGGCTCGTGATGGGGACGGTGTCGGGGCTGGTCTTCCTGGCGGTGGGGGCGTGGCTCTTCCTGACGTGGCTCGGGACGATCGAACGCCGCTCACGCCCTCCCGGAGCGCCAGCGGCCACGACGCCGATCCGCGCGCCACGACTCGACCTGGCGCGCGTCGCTCACGTCGGCGAGGAGGCCACGCGCCGGAAGGCGACCTGACCCGCCACGAGCGTGAGCGTCGGCCAGCCCCGGAGCACCTCTCCCTCCCACGGCGAGAAGCGCGCCTTGCTCGCGAAGCGCTCGGCGTCCACCGGCGCCGCGCGCTCGACGTCGAGGACCGTCACGTCGGCAGGTTCGCCCACCTCGAGCGTCGGTTCGCGCCACCCCATCACCCGTGCCGGACCCCCCTGGAGGAGTTCGAGCAGCGTGGCGAGCGGGAGCGTGCCGGTGGCCACGAGGCGCGTGTAGAGCAGTGGGAACGCGACCTCGATGTTGGGGAGACCGAACGGTGCGCTCTGCACGTCGGCGTCCTTCTCGGCGCGCGTGTGCGGCGCGTGATCAGTGCCGATCGCGTCGACCACGCCGCGCGCCACGGCGTCGATCAGGTAGGCGACGTCGGCGGGGGCGCGGAGTGGCGGCGCCACCTTGAAGATCGGATCGAAGCGCTCCCACACGCCGTGATCGAGGGTCAGGTGGTGGGGCGTGACCTCACACGTCACCGGCGCCCCCTGCGCCTTGCACCACTCGATCACGCGCATGCCGCGTTCACTCGAGACGTGCGCGATGTGAACCCGAGCGCCGGTCATGCGCGCGATCTCGCAGTCGCGGAAGATCATGATCGCTTCGGCTTCGGCCGGGTTCCCGGGGAGCCCGAGCCGCTGCGACACGCTCCCCTCGTGCATCACGCCCTCCTGGCGGAGCGAGGGGTCCTCCGAATGCGTCTGCACGACCAGACCGAGCTCCGCGGCGTACTCGCACGCGCGACGCATGAGGTGGCTGTCGACCACGGGAATGCCGTCGTCGGTGATCATCACCGCCCCGGCGCGCTGCAGCGCCGCGTAGTCGGCGAGCTGTCGCCCGGCGAGGCCGACGGAGAGCGCAGCCGCCGGCCGCAGCCGCGCGAGACCGAGGCGTTCCGCCTTGGCGACGAGCGCGGCTACGATCGCGGGATCGTCGACCACCGGATCGGTATTCGCCATCGACACCACCGTGCCGTACCCGCCCGCCGCCGCGGCGGCGAGCCCGGAGGCGAGATCCTCCTTCATCTCCCCACCGGGTTCGCGGAGGTGCGCGTGGAGGTCGAGGAACGCCGGCGTGACGAGGGCGCCGGCGGCGTCGAACTCCATATCCACGGCGCCGCCGAGGCCGATGCCCTCGATCGTGCCGCCCACGAGGTAGAGGTCGGCGACACCGTGGTCACCGCGCGCGTCGACGAGGTGCGCCCTCCGGATCACGGTCCGCGCAGCGCGTGGCGTGCTCATCGCTTCCCCACCAGCAACGTGTAGAGCACGGCCATGCGCACCGGCACACCGTTGGCGACCTGTGCCTGGATCACACTCGAGGGGCCGTCCGCGAGCGCCCCCTCGATCTCCACGTCTCGGTTCATCGGCCCGGGGTGCATCACCAAGGCGCCCGGCCGCGCGTGCCGCATGCTGGCGCGCGTGACCTGGTAGCGGCTCCGGTACTCCGCGAGCGACGGCAGCAGCGCGCCGTGCATGCGTTCACGCTGCAACCGCAGCGCCATCACGGCGTGCGCTCCCTCCGTCGCCTCCTCCACGCGGTGCGTGAGGGTCACGTTCGGGTGTTCGGCGAACTCGCTCGGTAGCAGGGTTCGCGGGCCACACAGGACGACGTCGGCACCGAGCTTGGTCCAGAGCTCGACGTTCGAGCGCGCGACCCGCGAATGGAGCACGTCGCCGACGATGGCGAGCCGTGCGCCCTCGAACCCCGTGAAACCCTCGAAGCGGGTCTTGAAGGTGTAGGCGTCGAGCAGCGCCTGCGTCGGGTGCGCGCGCCGTCCGTCGCCGGCGTTCACGACCGCGGCGTTCGTCCAGTTGGTGAGCTGGTGCGCCGCGCCGGCGGCGGCGTGGCGCACCACGTAGAGATCGGCCTGCATCGCGTCGATGGTGAGGAGGGTGTCGCGCAGCGACTCGCCCTTCGAGAGGCTGCTGGCGCCGGCGGCGAACGAGATCACGTCGGCGGACTGGGCGCGCGCCGCGCGCTCGAACGAGAGGCGCGTGCGCGTCGAGTTCTCGAAGAAGAGCGTGCCGACCGTGAACCCCTGGAGCGCGGGGACCTTCTTGATGGTGCGCTCCATCACCTGCGCCATCACGTCGGTGGTGTCGAAGAGGGCGTGGATCTCCGAGGCGCTCCAGTCGCGCAGGTCGAGCAGGTGTCGCGCGCGCGGCCCGCGCGGGGCGGCGGCGACCTGCACGGTGGTACCCACCAGCGTCATGCGCCCCCGCCGACTTCGTAGAGCGCGACGGCGTCCTCGCCGTCGACCTCGCGTAGCTTCACCTTGATGATCTCGGCGCGGCTCGTGGGGACGTTCTTGCCGACGTAATCGGCCCGTATCGGGAGCTCGCGGTGCCCACGATCGACGAGCACGGCGTACTGGATCACCGCCGGACGTCCCATGTCGACGAGCGCGTCGAGCGCGGCTCGCGCGGTCCGGCCGGTGAAGAGGACGTCGTCGCAGAGCACGATCTTCATGCCGTGCACGTTGAACGGCACCTCGGTCCTGCGCACCACCGGCTGCAGCGCGATCTCGGTGAGGTCGTCGCGGTAGAGGGTGATGTCGAGCTTGCCCGTCACGGGGCGCACCCCCTCGAAGCGTTCGATGAGGTCGGCGATCCGCTCGGCGATCGGCACGCCGCGCGTGTGGACCCCTACGAGCGCGAGCGCGTCGGTCCCCTTGCTCCGCTCGACGATCTCGTGGGCGATGCGGGTGAGGGCGCGGCCGATCTCCTGCTCGTCCATGAGTTCGGCCTTGGGAGTGAGCGTCAAGACGCCGCTCCAGAGCGGAGCGGCGTGAGGGAGCCGTGGATCGGTGGGTGCATGTGCGTTCCCTTCCCGGTCTCTCCGGACCGGCTTAAAAGGATGTGGTGCGCCGCCCGAGTGGGTGGCGTCGCTACGATGCTACCGCACGCGCTCATGCTCCAGCGCGTCCGAGCGAAGCTCGCTTCAGCGGGAGCCGAAGCCGGTCAGGATCGTGAGGATCGTCTTCCAGACGATGCGGGCGTCGAGCCCGAACGAGCAGTGCTTCACGTAGTAGAAGTCGTAGCGGAGCTTCGTCTCCGTCTCGATCGTGTCGGCGGCGTAGCCGTGCATGACCTGCGCCCAGCCCGTGATGCCCGGGCGAAGGTTCGAGCGCAGGGCGTAGAGCGGGATCTCGTCGGCGAACTGCTCAGCGAAGCCCTTCTGCTCGGGGCGCGGTCCGATGATGCTCATCTCGCCGAGGAGCACGTTCCAGAGTTGCGGGATCTCGTCGAGGCGGAAGTGGCGCAAGAAGCGCCCGGTCTTCGTAACGCGATCGTCGGTGACCGTCGCGAATGCGTTGCCGTGCTCCTCGGCGTCGGTCCGCATCGTGCGGAACTTGACCATCCGAAAGGGGCGCCCGCCCACGCCGACGCGCTCCTGCCAGAAGAGGATGGGTCGGCCGGTGTCGATGAACACGATGATCGCCACGATGAGGCCGACGATGATGATGAGCGGCGCGGCGAGCAGCACGGCGACGAGATCGAAGAGTCGCTTCCAGAAGAGGTAGTTCGAGCGGCCGTGCAATACCTCGAACGCCCAGCGCCCGCTCAGCATCTCGATCGGCACGCGGCGCGTGAGCGTTTCGAGCACGAGCGGCGCTGAGAGCACTTTCACGCCGTACATGTCGGCGTGCCCCATCCACTGCAACCACTCTGGTTCGTAGGGCTCGGCCGGATCGGAGATGACGATGTCCCAGCCCTGGATCCGTTCGGGGGGTTCGGAGCGGGTCACGATGCTGAGGCCTGGCACCGACTGAAGTTCGTTGGTGAAGCTCGGGTCGCCGACGAGCAAGATCTTGAGGCGCTTGTGGTGGCGCGAGACGATGAGCCTCCCGAGCACCTGGAACCCCGTCCAGATCCCGACGAAGATCACGAGTCCGAACACCGACACGAACGACTGCGCGCTCGCGAGGATGGCGAACGTGGAGAGTGCCGCAATGCTCGGGATGAAGTACGCGTTCGAGCGCTGCCGGCGCAAGATGGTATCGAGCGATCTGAACTGCGAGAAGAGGAACCAGACGTAGAGGCTGCTCGCGGCCAGGAGCGCGATGAAGACGCGCTCTCCGGGACCCGTGGCGTCGATGCCGGCCGTGATCGTCACGAGCGCGAACAGCAGTCCGAGCGCGTCGATCATCGTGAGCCACGGTGCTGCGTTGGGCCGACTCTCCGTCGACGTCGTGCTGCGCGCAGCGACGCCGCGCCAGTCATCCGTGCGGCGAGTGATGAAGCTGCGGAGCGAGGGGCGCGCAGGTACTGCCTTCACGCTTTCGCGGACTCCGGACCGCTTCGGCGCCGAGGGGCCGCCCTTCGCGTCGCCCCGCTCCCGCTCGATGGTCGCCCTATGTCCGCTGTTCGAATTTATCACGTGACCCTCATCCTTCGCCTGGTCGATCGTCGGGTGGGAGCCCCGTGTCATTCGACGCGGCGGTGTACCGACTCGAGGCTCCGCAATCCTGTCATGAGAGTCGTAACAGGAATCTGACGAACGTTCTCACGAAGCCGGGTCACGTCGGCGACGGAGTGTCGGACGTCGCCCGGGCGCGGCGCGGCGAAGGTGCGCTCGACGCGGGTTCCGCACACATCTTCGATCGCGTCGAGCAGCTCCAGGAGGTTCGTGGGCGTGCCGCTGCCGAGGTTCATGATCGTCGACGTCGGCGTCCCCTCGAGCTCGATGCACGCAGTGATCGTGGCCGCCACGTCGCCAACGTACACGAAGTCGCGGGTCTGTAGGCCGTCCCCGTGGATCGTGACGGCAGCTCCTTCGGCGGCGCGGCGCATGAAGAGACTGATGACGCCCGAATACGGTGAGTCGCTCACCTGACGCGGGCCGTACACGTTGAAGAAGCGCAGCGCGATCGACGGTACTCCGTAGGTGTGTTCGTAGAACCGAAGGTACGACTCGCCGGCGAGCTTGTCGATGGCGTAGGGCGTGCTCGGCGAGAGGGGTCCCGACTCGGTCACCGGGGGGAGCTGCGCATTGCCATACACGGCGGCGCTGCTGGCGTACACGAGGCGCTCGATGCCGACGACCCGACACCGTTCGAGCACCTGGAGCGTGGCGACGAGATTGCTGCGATGCGTGCCGATCGGATCGTTCATGGAGCGTTCGACCGAAGCGATCGCGGCCAGATGGACCACGTGGGTGCACCCGTCCATGGCGTCGGCGACGGGATCGTGATCGGCGGCGTCGCCGCGGACGACGCGCACACGAGGATCGTCGGGCACGTTCGTTTCGTGTCCCGACGAGAAGTCGTCGAGCACCGTCACCGCCACGTTCCTGGCCAGGAGTGCCTCGACGACGTGTGAACCGATGAAACCGGCTCCGCCCGTAACGAGCACTCGCGTGGCAGCTGCAAGAGGGGACATCAGGCCCAACCCTATTCCGACCGACGGACCGATCTCGCGACCTACGTCACTCGCACGCAGGGCCTGCGGGGCGTCACGGGCTCGGCCCGAGCCGTCACTGCATGCTAGCCTCCGACGTGGTGGCCACGCCCGATGCGATCGCGTCGTCTGAGCGTCCATGAGGCGTGGTGGGCGGTGAGCCTGGGAGGAACAGCGTGCCGAGAACATACGACAACCTGATCGGCGGCAAGAGTGTCGCCAGCCCCAGCACGTTCGAGAGCCGTAGCTCGTCCGTGCACGCCGACGTGCTCGGTGTCTTTCCGGAAGCGACGAAGGAGCAGGTGCGCGAAGCGTGCAGCGTCGCCAGGAAGGCGTTCGCCACCTGGTCGACCACGCCGGCGCCCATCCGCGGCGAGGTGATCGGCAAGGTCGGCGACGCCCTCGAGCGCGAGAAGGAGTCGCTCTCGAAGCTCGTGACGCGCGAGATGGGCAAGACGCTCCGCGAAGCGAGAGGCAGCGTGCAGGAGGCGATCGACACCTGCCGGTTCTTCCAGAGCGAAGGGCGCCGACTCTACGGACAGACGGTCCCTTCCGAGATGCCGAACAAGGAACTGACCACGTACCGGCGGCCCTTGGGCGTGGTCGGCATGGTCACGGCCGGGAACTTCCCCATCGCGGTGCCGTCGTGGAAGATCATCCCGGCACTCGTGACGGGCAACACCATCGTATGGAAGCCCTCCGAGGACGCGCCGGCGGTGGCGCTGGCGTTCGCGAAGACGTTCGAGGAGGCGGGACTCCCCGGCGGCGTGCTGAACGTGGTGTTCGGTGGTGGCGCCGGCGCCGCGGGTGAGTTCCTCGTCGACATGATGGACGAGGGCCTGCTCGAGAAGTTCGCCTTCACCGGCTCGACGGCGGTGGGGCGGCGGATCGGCGAGATCGCCGGCCGCAACCTACTGCACCCCACGCTCGAGCTCGGTGGCAAGAACCCGCTCGTGGTGATGCGCGACGCCGACCTGGAGAACGCCGTGCAGGGCGCCCTCTTCAGCGCCTTCGGCACCGGTGGGCAGCGGTGCACGTCGGCCGGGAACGTGATCGTGGATGCGCCTCTCCACGACGCCTTCGTGACGCGCTTCCTCGAGGAGGTCGAGAAGATCCGCATCGGCGACCCCACGAAGCACGACGACGTCCTCTACGGTCCGTTCATCAACCGGCGCTTCTTCGAACGGTGGCAGGAGCACCTCGAGTGGGGCGCGGAGGACGGCGCCACGCTCGCGTACGGCAAGGGGCGCATCGCAGCAGGGAACACGCCCTCGGGCTGGGCGGGAGACGATCCCGAGAGCGGTCACTACGGTTGGCCGACGGTCTGGACCGACGTCCGGCCCGGCATGAGGCTCTTCCAAGAAGAGGTGTTCGGGCCCACGATCAACATCGTGCGAGTCGACGGCATCGACGAGGCGCTCGCGGCTGCGAACGCGGTCGAGTACGGCCTCTCGAGCGCGATCTACACGAACGATCGCGAGTGGGCGCACCAGTTCAAGGTGCGGATCGAGGCGGGCATGAGCTCGATCAACAACACCACGGTGGGCGCCGAGGCGCACCTGCCGTTCGGCGGCGTCAAAGGATCCGGGAACGGCACGCGCGAGTCCGGCATCTGGGTGATCGACGCCTACACGTACTGGCACGCCGTGAACGACGACGTCTCCGGACGTCTTCAGCTCGCGCAGCTCGAGACGGCGTACGTGGAGCCGGGAGCGCCGATCGACGTGGGGGCGCTGTTCGACTAGCGCCCGCTCGTCGAAGGGCCCGCCCGCTTCCGGAACAGCGTGTTAGCGTCTCGCATGGAGCCCCGATTGCGCCTCCGCAGGCTGTTCGCGCTGCTCGTCGGCGTGTTCGTGCTCGTGATCACGGCCGCCGCGGTGGGGGTGGAGGCGCGCGCCTCCGACCCCGTGCGCGTCTGTCTGACCGAGCTACGCCGAGCACTCCCGGCGCCCGAGGCCAGCAACGCCGTCGCCGCCGTCGAGCTCCTCGCGCGGATGGTGACGCTCGCCGAGCCGGCGTTCCCGGCGCTGCGCGGTGGGCAGGGGCCGATCGAGGCGGGAGCGTTGGGGGCCGCGGCCGCGCGCTTCTTGCACCGCCGCTACCTGCTGCCGGACGGCTGGAGCCCGTCGACGCACGACGACGACGCTTGGCGCCGCATGCTCGGCGACTTCGCAGGGCGCTATCGCGCCTCGGCGCCTACGATGGTGGGGGCGAACCACAGTGGCATGGTCGGCGACGCCGCGCGTACCCTCGCGGTGGTGTCGGACTCGCTCCGCCCGCTCGCCGTCTTCGCGACCGACCCGAACGACGAAGTCAGCTTCTTCGCGGTGATCTGGAACTGGACGCCGGCGCCGCGTCTCCTGATCGTGCGGCCCCACGAAGGGTTGGCGCTCGTTCCGGGTGGCAATAGTGAGGCGCGCGCGCGAAGCGTGCTCGAGGAGATGAGCACGTGCGCGATCCGCTTCGAGTCGTTCGTCTACGCCGGCGAAGACGTCGCGTTGCGCATCTTCGTGCAGCAAGGCGAGTCGATGATGCGCGTCCTCGCGAGCGATCCGCCGCGCGATACCTGGCCGTTGGTGATCCCGGCCGAGCGCGTGGTCGAGGCGTTCCGCTTCGACGACGCCGCTCTCGACGGCCTCGACATGATATCGGTGAGCATCGAGGGGCCGAGCATCGGCGTGGGCACCGCCGTGTCGGTGCTCGGCGCCGTGCGCACGAACCTCGGGCTCGATGGAATCTTGCGGCACCTGGCGTTTCCCTGAGCAGCGGTGAACCCTCCGCCGCCGCCGGCGCCCTTAGCGCCCGAAGCGTCGCTCGCGTGCCTGGAACGCGCGAATCGCGCGGAGGAAGTCGATCTTGCGGAACTCGGGCCAGAAGGCGTCGCAGAAGTAGAACTCGCTGTACGCGGTCTGCCACAGCAGGAACCCCGAGAGCCGCACCTCGCCGGAGGTGCGGATCACGAAGTCGGGGTCGGGCGTCCCCGCCGTGTAGAGGTGCCGACCGATGCCCTCGGCGTCGAGGGATCCGGCGACTTCCGCGAGATCGGCGCCCGTCGCCGACTCCTCGAGCAGGAGGCGGCGCACCGCGGCCACGATCTCCTCGCGTCCGCCGTAGCCGAGTGCGATGTTCAGATGGAGCTTCTCGTAGCCGGCCGTACTCGCTTCGAGCGCACCGAGCGCCTCCTTGGCGCTCTGGGGGAAGTCGTCGATGTCGCCGATCACGCGCACACGCACTTCGTGCTTGCGAAGCCGTTCGTCGCTGAGGAATTCCCTCGCCTGCGCCGCGAAGAGCTCGTGCAGGTGCGAGATCTCCGCTGCGCTGCGGCTCTTGTTGTCGCTCGAGAAGCCCCAGAGCGTCACGTGCGCGATACCGAGCTCGAGGCACCAGTCGAGCACGTCGCGCGCCTTACCGGCGCCGTAGTCGTGCCCGGCCGTCACGTCGAGGTTGAGCGCCTTCGCGAAGCGGCGGTTGCCGTCCATGATCAGTCCGAGGTGGCGCGGGAGGCGTCCGGCGGTCGCGACCTGACTCAGGAGACGTCGCTCGTAGAGCCAGTAGAGCCAACGATTCCACACGCGCCAGGCCGCCACCCTACGGGCGCCGACGCGAGGGGGCGCGGGGGTGGTGGCGGCGCGAGGAGTCGTGGTCGCCATGGATGCGCGATTGTACCCGCGGCTGCGGTCGGAGCGCTGCGGCCGTTCACACGCCGGGGTGACGCTCGGCCACGCAGCCGAGCCTCTGGGTTTCGGCCCCGCTCAACGCTCCAGTGGGTCGTTGAAGCGTTGGATTTCGACGAGGTACCCGTTCGGATCGCGGACGAAGAATTGGTAGACGTCGAAGCGCTCGCTCAGGCAGGGCATACTCTCGGTCGCCACGCCGTCGCGCTGAAGGCGCTCGAAGACGCCGTCGACGTCGTCGATCAGCAGGGTGATCACCACGCGGAACTCGCTCGGTATGGCGTAGCCATGGTCGCAGAATCCGATGTAGGAGCTCGGGCCGGTCCGATAGATGCGGCACAGCCCCTGGTCGCGCACGAGCGTGAGTCCCAGGATGCCCTCGTAGAAGTCGATGGACTTCTGATGGTCGTCGGTGGGGAGGAACGTGACCTGTCCTTTGAGGTCGAATGTGCCGCCGATGTTGCTCATGGTGCTCCTTTCGCCTGCGCACGTACGCCGAGATAGCGTCACTCGGCGCGATCGTGCGCCGTTCGTCTCGTCCACGTGCTGAACGACTCGGCCCACGCTGCGCGCGCAAGGCATGCATGCAGCCAAACGGCGGCATTCACATGCGCGAAAGGTCATCAAATGCGCAACGAGACCCTGGTGCGCCCGCCGCGCGTTGCGTATCGTGCTCGTACCGTCAGTACCGCCATCGTCGAGGTCCAGCCCCGGCGTGGTCGCTCGCGTCCGATCGTACGACCCTGCGGGGTTCGCGGCGGCGCGGGGCGAAAGGAGAGACAACATGCGCAATCGCCGCAGCATCCACCGACCGTGGCTCGTCGCGCTCGCGACGTGCGTCGCCCTCGCGGGGGGGCAGGCCCTTGCCGACGAAGATTGGGCAGCCATCGAAGCCGCCGCTCTCGACGAGGGCAACCTCACCGTCTACAGCACCACCAGTCGCACCGTGACCGCCGCCGAGGCCTTCCAGGCGATGACCGGCATCCAGGTCGAGGTGGTGCGCCTGGGCGAGCAGGACCTCATCGAGCGGGCCTACCAGGAGGGCCGCGCCGGCGTGCGCAACGTCGACATGATCGTGGTGGAGGACTGGCCCGCCGCCAAGGAGCTCCTCGCCAACACCGGCTACTTCGTCAACTACGTGCCACCGAACGCCGCCGAGCGCTTCGAGCCTCGCTACCAGGATCCGCTGGTGCTCGGGTTCATCAACCGGATCTTCGGATTCAACACCGAGAAGCACGACACCGATCCCTTCACGAACGTCTGGGAACTCACCATGCCCGAATACTCGGGCCGCGTGATGATCCGCGACGTTGGCATCACGGGTGAACACCAGAATGCGTTCACGGAGTGGATCCGTCGCTCCGACGAGATCGAGGCCGCCTACACCGAACTGACGGGTGAGCCGCTCGAGATGACCGAACCGAACGCGGGCCTCGAGTGGATCCGACGCTTCTTGCAGAACGATCCGATCATCATGACGAGCGACACCCGCATCGGCGAGGCCGTCGGTGCACGCGGGCAGAGCGACCCCCCGTACGGAATGTTCTACGTCTTCTCGAAGCACCGCGACATCCCCACGCTCGACCTGGCGATCCGGGAGTCGCACGCCATGACGCCGACCCTCGGCTACTACTTCCCGATCGTGCTGCAACTCTCGGCGAACGCTCGCAACCCGAACGCCGCCAAGCTCTTCATGGAGTACCTCACCACCATCGAGGGGTTCGGACCGTGGGCCGATTCGCCCGGCGTCTACACGCCCAATCCCGATCAGGTGCCGTTCGAAGGCGACATGCCGTGGGCCTGGTGGGAGGAGCGGCTGTGGGGATATGACATCGACTTCGCGGTGCAGCACCGCGGTCAGGTGCTCGACACCTGGTTGCGCTACGCACAGCGCTGAACGCTGATCGACCCGCTGCGCGACGTGGTGTGATCGGGTCGCGCTGACCTGCCCGGTCCGTGGGAGCCGAGCCGCCGTGCGGTAGCGGCTCCACCCCCACGGTGGCCCCTACATGGGTTCGCCCCACGACGCACGCTCGCGTGCCACCACCCGGCTCGCCCCTCGAAGGATCCGCACCGTGCGTACCGCCGTCCAACGCTTCCGCTTGACACTCACGCCCCAGCGCGTGCTCGCCGTCATGTTCCTGATCGTGCTCGCGTACCTGGTGTTGGTGCCGCTCTTCGTGATGCTACAGGAGACGTTCACGGTCCACCCCATGGAGCGCTTCCAGATTCCCGGCTCCATGCCGGGCGACCTCACCACCGCGCACTGGGAACGGACCTTCTTCGGCCCCGACTCCTACGCCTTCTTCTATCGCCCGCTCATCAACACGCTCATCGTTGCCGTGGGGCTCTCGCTGCTCGCGCTCGTGATCGGCGGAAGCCTCGCCTGGCTCGTGGTGCGCACCAACCTGCCGTTCAAGGGCCTCATCTCCAACACCGCGATCATCCCCTACGTCATGCCGTCGTGGACGCTCGCGCTAGCCTGGATCGCGCTCTTCAAGAACCAACGCCTCGGCGGTCAGCGAGGGATCTTCGAGAGCCTCACCGGCGTCGCCACGCCCGACTGGTTCGCCTATGGCCTCTTCCCGATCATCATCACGTTGGCGCTTCACTACTTCCCGTTCGGCTTCATGCTGATCGGCGGCGCCATACGCAACATCGACGCCCAGCTCGAGGAGTCGGCCGAGCTGCTCGGTGCCGGACGCATGACCATCTTGCGGCGCATCGTCTTCCCGCTGGTGCTGCCCGCGATCTTCAGCACCTTCCTGCTCACCTTCTCGCGCGGCCTCGGCACGTTCGGCACGCCGCACTTCCTCGGCGGTCCCGTGCGGGAGTTCGTGCTCTCCACGTCGCTCTACGCCAACCTCATCGGTCAGCGCCCCGGGATCGGATACCTCGCCGCAGTGGTGATGATCGCGCTCGGGGTACTGGTGCTCTACATGGACCATCGGATCATCGGCGCGCGCAGATCGTTCGTGACGATCTCCGGCAAGGGCGCGCGCGCCGGCGCCGTCGACCTCGGGCGCTGGCGACTCCCCCTGGGCATCGGCGTCTTGGTCTTCCTCTTCAGCGTGATCGCCGTGCCGATCGGCGCGCTCGCAATCGACACCGTGATGCTCCGCCCCGGCCAATACTCGCTGGAGAACTTCACGCTCCACTACTGGATCGGTGACGCAGCCGATCGGATCGGCCTGGCGACGGGCGAGTACGGCATCCTGCGCAACTCGCAGCTGATGGGCGCGCTCGGCAACACGTTGCAGCTCGCGTCGGTGGTGGCGCTGATCTGCGGCGTGCTCGGTGTACTCATCGGCTACACGGTGGTGCGCCTGCGCGGCACCGTGATCGCCAAGCTCCTCGACCAGCTCTCGTTCCTGCCCTACCTCATGCCGTCGATCGCCCTCGGATCGATCTTCCTGGCGCTCTTCGCCGTCTCGCGCGGACCGATCCCATCGCTCTACGGCACCTTCTGGCTGCTCATGATCGCCTGCGTCGTGAGCTACCTGCCGTACGCGGTGAAGGCCGGCATCGGCGCGATGATGCAGATCGGGCCCGAACTCGAAGAGGCCGCAATCATGGCGGGCGCGTCGTGGTGGACGCGGATGCGCCGCATCATCTTCCCCGTGCAGAAGTCGTCCTACTTTTCGGGGATGCTACTGCCGTTCATCAGCGTCACGCGTGAGCTGTCGCTCCTCATCCTGCTCGTGACGCCCGCCACGCAGCTCGCCGCCACCATCACCCTCCGCTACACCGACCGCGGCTGGTACCCCTACACGAACGGAATGGTGCTGCTCCTGATCGTCATCGTGATCTCAGCTACGATGCTCAGTCGACGCCTGATGAAGACCGACCTCGCGAAGGGTTTGGGAGGATGACATGCCGCTGATCCGCCTACGAGGAGTCGCCAAGCACTTCGTCGGCGACGTACGCGCCGTCGACTCGCTCGACCTGGAGATACCCGACGGCTCGTTCACCACTCTGCTCGGCCCATCGGGCTGCGGGAAGACGACCACGCTGCGGATGATAGCCGGTCTCGAGATGCCGACCGACGGCGAGATCCACATCGGAGACACGCTCGCCTTCTCGCTCGAGCGCGGACGCGCGCTGCCGCCGTCGAAGCGCGGCCTCGGGCTGGTCTTCCAGTCGTACGCGCTCTGGCCTCACCTCACGGTGCGGCAGAACATCGCCTTCGGACTCGAGGTGCAGCACGTCGGCCGAGTAGAACTCGCCACGCGCGTCGAGGAGGTCGCCTCGGCACTCCAGATCGACGCCCTGCTCGAGCGCTTCACGAGCGAGCTCTCCGGCGGGCAGCAGCAGCGCGTGGCGATCGCGCGCGTGCTCGTGATGCGCCCCTCCGTGCTGCTCCTCGACGAGCCGCTCTCGAACCTCGACGCCACCTTGCGCATGGACATGCGCGCAGAGCTCAAGCGTCTGCACGCCGAGACCGGCGCTACCATCATCTACGTGACCCACGATCAGCTCGAGGCCCTCACCATGTCGACCCATATCGCCCTCATGCGTGAAGGCGTGCTGCAGCAGTTCGGGCCGCCGCTCGAGATCTACGCGCAGCCCGCGAACCGCTTCGCCGCCGACTTCCTCGGCAACCCCCGCATCAACCTGCTCGACGGCGTGGTGGACGACGGCGCGATCGTATGCTCCGGCCTGCGTGTGCCGCTCGGGCCGGTCTCGGCGGCGCGAGGTGAGGCGCTCACGGTCGGCCTGCGTGCGGAGGAGGTGCGCCTCGGGACGACGGCTACCGCGATGGCAGCGCCCGGGCGCGTGGAATCGGTACTGCCGACGGGTTCGGACTGGTACTTCCGGGTCCGGCTCGCAGGCGAACGGCGCCCGATCGTGACCGTGCGCGACAATGATGCCGCGACCCTCCGCGAGGGTGACGACGTCTGGGTGGAGGCGGCGCCGTCGCCACTCAAGGCGTTCGATCGCGAGGGCCGCTCCGTGACCGCGACCGGAGGGAAAGCGGCGCCGGCAGCGGCGCCGCGCACCACCGTGGCCGAGGTGGCCTGGTGAGCGCCCCGCACCTGCTCATCGTCACCGGGCTCTCCGGCGCCGGCAAGACACAGGCGATGAAGGCGCTCGAGGACCTCGACTTCTTCTGTATCGACAACCTCCCCCCGTCGTTCCTGCCGCAACTCACGACCCTTCACGACCTCGCCGTCGATCAAGGGCAGCGGGTGGCGGTCGCGATGGACGTACGGGGCGGGAAGCTCTTCCAGGACCTCTTCAGCGCGCTCGACACGCTGCAGGCGGACGGGACGCCGCACCAGATCCTCTTCCTCGACAGCGCCGACGACATCCTGGTGCGACGCTACTCCGAGACGCGCCGGCGCCACCCCCTCCACGAGGGCCGGACGCTATTCGAGCAGATCGCGCTCGAGCGGCGCATGCTCGCCGAGGTGCGCGACCGAGCCGACCTCGTGCTCGATACCTCGTTCATGACCGCGCACGACCTCAAGGGGCGGCTCTCGCGGATGGTGGTCGGGCGCGACGTCGAGCGGAGCATGACCATCGACGTCATGAGCTTCGGCTTCAAGCACGGCGTGCCGCTCGACGCCGACAACGTCTTCGACGTCCGCTTCCTGCCCAATCCCTACTACGACGTGGTCCTCCGTCCGCAGAGCGGGCTCGACGCCGACGTGGCGACGTACGTCCTCGATCGCCCGGAGGCGCAGGACTTCATTGCCGACGTGGTCGGGATGCTGCGGCGTTGGATCCCGCACTACGCGCGCAGTGGCCGATCGCGACTCACCGTGGCGATTGGGTGCACGGGCGGACGGCATCGGTCCGTGGCGATCGCGGAGTACATCGCCGCGCAGCTCGGCGACCTCTCCGACGCGGTCGGCACGCATCACCGCGACCTTCGGGTCACCACCGTGGAGCGCCGCGTGCCCGTCGCCGAGAAGGATGATGGCTGAACGCCCTCGCGACGCCGCCGATGGGGAGGTACGTGGTGGGACCCGCGGCATCCGTGCCCGCCGCGCCGCGGTGCTCGCGCTCATCCACCAAACGGGGGAGTGCGGGGTCGAACGCCTGGCGACCGAGCTCGCGGTCTCCGACGCCACGGTCCGCCGTGACCTCGCGGCGCTCGAACGCCAGGGACTCGTCGACCGCACCTGGGGCGCTGCGCGCGCGCACGTCTCGCTGCGATACGGCGACGCGTTCGTGCGGCGAGCTGCGGCGGGGGCGGCCGCGAAACACGCGGTGGCGCTCGCCGCCGCGCAACTCGTGGAGCCGAACATGGTGGTCGGACTCTCGGGCGGCACCACCTGTACCGTGCTGGCGCGCATGCTCCGTGGTCGCGCCATCAACATCGTCACCAACGCGGTCAACGTCGCAACCGAGCTGTATGGCGCCCGCCCGACGAAGGTGATCCTCACCGGCGGGGCGCTCAAGGCGAACTCGTACGAACTCGTCGGCGCCGCGGCCGACGGCATCATCCGCTCGTACCACCTCGACCTCTTCTTCTTCTCCTGCTCGGGCGTCTCGGAGGCGGGCTTCTCGCGCCGCGATCACGCCGAAGCCGCCGTAGTCCGAACCTTTCGATCCGTCTCGGAGCGGACCGTGCTGCTGCTCGACCAGGGCAAGCTCGACAATCACAACCCCGCGCTCGTTGCGCGCCTCGAAGAGGTCGACGACGTGATCGTCGACGGTCCACTCCCGGACGTATGGCGCGCGCGCCTACGCCTGGCCGGCACGCGCGTGCGTGAGGTGGCGCGCACGGAGCGCCACGTCCCCGACGCTGCCGGGAGCGTGGCGGCAGCGTGAACGGCCAAACGGTCACACCGCGCGGCCCGTCCGGCGCTGCGAGCGTGCGAGGCTGGTGCCGATGATCGATCTCCACACCCACCACGAACGCTGCGGTCACGCCGACGGAACGCTCGCCGACGTGGTGCGCTGGGCGCTCGCGCACGGTATCGCCGTGCTCGGACTCTCGGATCACGCACCACGCTTCGCCGACCCGCTCGACCACCCCCTCCCCGGCACGCAGATGGCGCGCTCGCAGTGGGACGCCTACCTCGCCGAGGGGGTCGCGCTGCGCGACGCGCACCGCGGCCGGATAGACCTCAGGATCGGTACGGAAGCCGATTACCTCCCCGGTACGGAGGACGTCTATCGCGAGGCGCTCGCGCGCCCCGAACTCGACTACGTGCTCGGTTCCGTGCACGAGGTCGGCTCCTGGCACGTCTACAAGGCCGAGACCTTCGACGGCGTCGACGCCGACGAGTTCCACGCAGGGTATTGGCGGCTGCAGCAGGCGTCGGCCACGAGTGGGCTCTTCGACGTGATCGCCCACCTCGATGCGATTCGTGCGAAGGTGCCGCCGCCGGAGGACGACCACGGCCCCGCCATCGAGGCGACGCTCGACGCCATCGCCGACGCCGGCGTGGCGGTCGAGGTCAACGGTTCGGGCCTGCGGCGCGACGGCGAGGTCTTCCCGCGGCGCGCACTCCTCGAAGGGCTCGTGCGACGCGACGTGCCGATCACCTTTGGATCGGATTCTCACAGCCGACGGCAGCTCGGTGCGGGCTGGAGTGAAGCGGTGCGCACACTCGCCGACCTCGGTGTCTCGCGGCTCGCAACGTTCCGCGGGCGGGAGCGGGCGTGGGTGGAGATCGGGAGCGTGGTGCGCGGGGCGACCTGATCGAGTCGCCCGCGCGCACGAGAGAAGCCCCCGGTCGTGAGATCGGGGGCTTCTCCTGCTCCGAGCGCCGCGTGAACGGGCGCCGGCGTGCGCGTGCCTTACCGGCTGCTGAGTTCGGCCTCGGGATCGGGCAACGCGAGGACGGTATAGGTGACGCTCAGGACGGCGGGGTTGCCCCCTTCGAATGACTGCGCCCGGCGGAAGTTGGCAGAGTCGCTGTTCTCGCTGGTGATGATGAAGGCGAGGGCGTTGCCTGACGCCCAACCGTCGCGGTCGACGATCTCCTGCACGATGTCTGCGAGGTCGGGGGAGACGGAGGTTTCGTCCCAGGGGGTGGGGTTTGCCCACTCGGTCGATGCGACCGTGTGCTCGCGTCCCGAGATGCCGAAGCTCGCGGTGCCGTCGCCGTCGCCCACGATGGGGGCGGCGGAGTCACTGGCTTCGCCCTGGACCGTCAGGACCGGGGCACCGTTTCCGCCGGCGTGGCGCGTGAAGGTGATGGTCGCGGCGTCGATGACGGCACCGGCGGGGATCGAAACGCCCTGGTAGCGGAGGCCGACGACCACGCCTGCACCGAAGGCGGCGTCGTAGGTGAGGTCGATGTCGCTGCTCGTGACCTGCACGCCGCCGGCGGGGAAGAATGCGTTGACGTCGCTCTTGAACTCCTCGGCGTCGTCCGCGCCTTCCACGATGAGGAAGTCGACGGTGATCGCTACGCCGACGAGCTCGACGAACTCGGCCGTGACCATGGTGTCGGCCGTGAGTGTGAGGGAGCAGGTCAGGTCGTCTCCCGCATCCGTGCAGGCCTCGCCCCAGCCGACGAAGCCGGTGCCATTGGCGGGGTTGGCGGTGAGAGTCACCGCGGTGCCGTCGGCGAAATCGGCGGCGTCGGATTCGTCGATCGCGACGTCGATGCCCGCGGGAGCGCTCGTGACGGTGCCTTCGCCGGTGCCGGTGACGCTGACGCTCAGCGTGAAGTCTCCTGCGGCCACGATCGCGGTGAACGTCGCGGTGGCGCGCTTGTCGGCGTTCATGTCGACGATGCAGGCGCCCATGCCGGCGCCGATGCAGGCGCCGGTCCAGCCGCTGAAGGCGAAGCCGGTGGCGGCGACGGGCGTGAGGGTGACGTCGGTGCCAGCGGCGAAGTCGGCCGTAGCGGTGCCCGAGGCGACGTTGATGCCGGCCGGGGCGCTGGTGACGCTGCCCCCACCGACGACGGTGACGGAGAGTGTGTGATCGACGGCCGGAGTCACGGGGGGCGTGGTCCCGCACGCCACCAGCACGATGAGTGCGACGGCGATTGCGGCAATGGACTTGACGGTGTGGCGTGTGATCATGTGGTTCCTCTACTTCTTGAGCGGGTGCTGCGGCGCCGTCACCAGCGATGTGCTCGCATCGGGCCGTTGCAGTGTCGGTTCCATACCTTCGTTCGCCTCGATCGTGCTCCTGCCAGCGTGCCCGGTACCTCGAGGCTCTTCCTGCCCTTCCACCACCTCCTGAGGTGCGGCCTTTGAGTGGAATGGTGACACGGGCCGTCTGACGAAATTGTGAGTTTCTCGCTATGTAGGGAAGCGGTAGAGTCCCGGAATCATGCACACCATCAACCACTTCGAAACCTACGCTGACCGAGCCTGGCGCCGCCGTACTCCCTTGACGTCGGCTCTCGTGACGGTCGTAGCCCTCGTCGCGTGTGGTACGCCCACCGTGACAGTGCTCCCCCCGACCCCCGACGCGATGTATGGACCGGCGTCAGCGTTCGCGGCTGGGTCCCTCGCGCATTCCGTCTTCGTCGCCGATGTGAGCGGCGACGCCCGGCTCGATCTCGTCGTAGCGGTGCCTGGGCAGAGTTCGGTCGCCGTCCTCCGCGGATCGGGTGGCCGAAGCTTCGGCAGTCCCACCCTCTACTCGACGGGCGCCTTCCCGAAGCACGCCATTGCAGTCGATGTCGACGGCGACGGCGTCCTCGACATCGTGACGGCCAATCAGGAGAGTGGCGCGGGTGAGGACGTGTCGGTGCTGCTCGGTCTCGGAGACGGTACGTTCGCACCGGCAGTCCACTTCGAAGCGTGCGCGAACCCCCACCACGTCGCCGTCGGGAATTTCGATGGTGGACCCTACCTCGATATCGCCGTCGCCTGTTGGGGCCAGGCGGAGATCGCCATGCTCCAGGGTGTCGGAGGCGGTGCCTTCGGTCCGTACGAACTGCACCTCTCCGGCGGGGCGCCGCACTCGTTGATCGTGGCCGATCTCGACGGAGACGGTTTCGAGGACATCGCGGTCGCCAACCTCGGTGGCAGCAGCGTGGGCATCTCGTATGGCAACGGCGACGGGACGTTCGAAGCGGTGGTGCTCCATCCGGTCGGCGCCTCGCCACACAGCATCCAAGTGGCCGACCTGCGCGGGAGTGGCGTACTCGATCTCGTGACCGCCAACCAAGGCAGCGACGAAGTCAGCGTCTTGCTCGGTTCCGGTGGTCGCGACTATACCGTGGCGCACTTCGCCGCCGGATCGGTTCCGAAGGACGTGGCGATCGGCGATCTCGACGGCGACGGGAATCTCGACCTCGTCACCGCCAATACGCACGGCAACTACCCCGACGGCACGCTTGCGACCGACGTCAGCGTGCTCGCCGGGCGAGGCGACGGGACGTTCGCGCCACCCGTTCACTTCGCCGTAGCTGGCACACCATTCTCCGTTGCCGTCGCCGATCTCGATGGCGACGGGCGCCTCGACGTGGTGACTGCGAACTGGCACTCGAACGACGTGGCGGTCCTCTACCATCAGGGAACGGACCTCGCGGGGGAGTCGCTGAGGGTGTCGGGGCCTCGTTGACCCCGGGACGCCCTCAGGCGCCGAGGAATTGCGCGTCGTGCAGCCGCCGGTAGATCCCGCCCCCCGTGAGCAGCTCCTCGTGGCGCCCCTGCTCCACGATCCGTCCGTCCTCGACCACCACGATCCGATCGGCGTGATGGACGGTGGCGAGGCGGTGGGCGATCACGAGCGTGGTGCGGCCCACCGCGAGTTCGGCGAGGGAGCGTTGGATGGCGCGCTCGGTCTCCGTGTCGAGCGCCGACGTCGCTTCGTCGAGGATCAGGATCGGCGGGTTCTTGAGGAACATCCGCGCGATCGCGAGTCGCTGTTGTTGTCCGCCCGAGAGCTTGACGCCGCGCTCGCCGATCACCGTCTCGAGGCCCTCGGGTAGCGCCTCGACCATGTCGTCGAGGCGGGCGCGGCGCACGGCCTCACGGATCTCGTCGTCGCTCGCATCGAGCTTGCCATAGGCGACGTTCTCACGCAGGCTGCCGCCGAAGAGGAAGACGTCTTGCTGGACGAGGCCGATCTGGCGCCGGAGCGACGCGAGGGTGAGTTGGCGGATGTCGATGCCATCGATGGTGATGCGGCCGCCCGTGACGTCGTAGAATCGCGGGAGGAGCGAGCAGAGACTGGTCTTGCCTGCACCCGAGGGGCCGACGAACGCGACCGTCTCGCCGACGCGGAGCGTGAGGTCGACGCCGCGGAGCACCGCGCGACCGTCGCTGTAGGCGAATTCGACCCCGTGGTAGCGGATCTCGCCCCGGAGTTCCGGCGCCTCGGTCGCGCCGGGCGCGTCGTGCACGTCGGGTTCGGTGTCGAGGAACTCGAGGTAGCGACGGAAGCCGGCGATGCCCTTCGGGTAGGTTTCGATCACCGAGTTGATCTTCTCGATCGGGCGGTAGAAGACGTTCACGAGTAACAGGAAGCCCACGAACCCGCCGGCCGTCAGGGCGCCCGACATCACGAAGTACGAGCCCGCGACCAGCACCACCACGTGCGTGAGGCGCATGCCGAGGTACGAGAGCGAGACGGACGCCGCCATGTAGCCGTAGGCGCGCAGCTTGGTGGCCCGGTACGCGACGTTGTCGCGGGCGAAGAGCCGCCGCTCGTGCTCTTCGTTGGCGAACGCCTGCACCACACGGATGCCGCCGACGTTCTCCTCGATGCGGGCATTGAAGTCGCCGACGCGCTGGAAGAGCTGCCGCCAGGTGATGGTCATGCGCCCGCCGTAACGGAGCGTGAGCCACACGGTGGGCGGAAGCACGAACATCGTGATGAGGGCGAGGTGCGCGTTGATGGCGAACATCAGCACGAGCGCACCGATCAGCGTCATCACCGCCAGGAAGGCGTCCTCGGGGCCGTGATGGGCCACCTCGCCGATCTCCTCGAGGTCCTTCGTGAGGCGGCCGACGAGGTGGCCGGTCTTCTGATCGTCGAAGTACCCGAACGACAGACGCTGCAGGTGGTCGAACGCCTTGCGGCGCATGTCGGTCTCGATGTTGATGCCGAGCATGTGACCCCAATACGTGACCGTGGCGAGCAGGCCGGTATTGACGATGTAGACCACGAGCAGTCCGAGCGCCGCGAGCACGATGGCGCCCCAGTTCTCGCTCGGTAGCAGCCGGTCCACGAAGAGCGTGACGGCGAGCGGGAAGGCGAGCTCGAGCAACCC